>JAIQFL010000318.1 GCA_020073365.1 Terriglobia bacterium
GGGATCTACCGCTTGGGCGCCAGTCCGGAGGGGGCCAACGATCGCGGCGCTTTGGCCACGCGGAAGCAGCCAACTGGCTAGGAAAAGATCAGGGCAATAGGGAGAGAGAGGTGGTGTTGCTGGGGGCGTGCCTCCACAGCCATCCTCAAGAACTCAAATCCAGGACTTCGTCGGACATTAACTTATTGAGGGCCAAAAATGGTCTTGACAATGGGGTCCACTTTAAACACCAGTTTGACGAATCCGTGCTCGTTAACATTAATGTAAACCCTTCCATCTTTGTATGTACCAGCGTGGTGCTGGACCAAAGCTCTAAATGAATCTACTATCTTTGCCTCGTCGCTGGACTGAGCATAAGAACAAACAATAAGGAGTGGAAATACAAACAACGTTTGTCTACCTGTGGTCACAATCGTACATTCCTTCCAGAGCAAGCAACATCAAAAAGCCACCAGCCCAGTTCAGTTCAGTTCCTAATCCCGCGCTTGCGATTCGAACGGCTAATGGCTCCGGCCGCTCGCTTCATTCCAGCATCTTCCGCCTGCTTCTCGGTTTCATACTCGACTGGTACCATTACCATGATCTCCGTGGGGCCATTCACGCCGAGATCGATCCAAGAGCGGCAACTCCATTTCTTACTTCCCGGATCTTGAGATGTCAGGACCTTAACGGGTACGCCTTTGTGTTCGGTTGTCATTGTGTCATGATTCTACCACGCTTGCTAAGACGGACCCCAGGTAGCCGCCGGCGCAGTCCAGATCCAGCGCCCGGCTGCCTCACACACGGGTGCCGGTTGCTCAACGGGTTCATTCGGGAGCTAGCGTGCCGTCTGGCGACCGGTTCAGCTAACGGCTGAAGGATTGGCGCAAAGATCCCCTCTCGGCAGCAATATCGATCTAGCCGATCGAAGCAGATTTGAGCCGATTGCAGGTTTCACACAGGAGTTCGATGTTCCTGCTTGTATTGCTCCCACCGAGAGCTACCGGAATAATATGGTCAAACTCCAAACGGTCGCGTGAACCGCATCGAACGCATCGACCCTCATCTCGACGCCACACTTCGGTTCGTACAGAAGTTGAAATGGCCGTTCTGCGATCCAACGGAGCGGCGTTACGTCCAGAAAGCGAGGCGAGCTTTGCTGACTCTCGATTCACCACTTGGGAGATCAAACCGAGCCACTGCTCGACAGTGAGCCTCCGAGTCGAGGACCAAAGGCAATTCTCATGATGGGAATAATGGCGACCCTCACAGTCGAAAATGAAGGGAGTCTTGATGGGCACCACAAACTCCATCTGCTTCTCTATCGCTTTGGTGGCAGCTTGGAGAGCCGCGAAGCATTTATTACTGAGTACGCTCTGTTGGCGTATCAGTTCCTCCACCGCTTTTTGTCGAGCCGCGCCTTCTTCGTAATGGCGGCGGTTCCAGTACATCCTCCGAACCTCCCTTTCGGTCATCGGCCCATGCGCAGCAGCCACCGGATCTGCCCGATAGCCCTCCCGGTACCCTTGGACCACAACCCAGTAGCCCTGGACCAGATCCCGTATCCCGTCCACGTCCTGCGGTATCGGCTTTTGTAATGTCGATAACACCTTGCTGCCCGCGACAATCGTGATCGAGTAGACGAATTCCTTTCCTAAGAGTTCGCAGTGGTAAGAAATCTGGGACGTGTCAGCAACACGATGGATCATGATGCAATCATTCTACCCCTGAGCTCCCTGAGCTAATTCCCGCAAGTTGCTTCGTTGCATCGGTGCTCACGTCGGCACCTCGTCAATCTCGTGGTCCAGATCGGCCACGAGTTTCGTCTGTGAGGGGCTTCACATGTTTGATTCCTCGGTCCGGCGTTCGGTTATGGCACGGGGAATACTCTTCGCGCGGTTCGCCTGCTCCTTGCTGTCGGAACCGCTGACATCGCCGGTCGATTCCTGTCGCCAAATCCAACGGAGACCGCTCGGGGCAAAGCACCAAAACCGCGTTCGAGGATGTCTGGCTTGCTCTTCGGTCGGAACCCGCCTTCCAATGAGAATACGCTAAGTTAGCGCCTTTGGGGCGGCAGTCTGGCCGTGGGCGAACTGCCGAAAATGCTCGGCACACAACTCCGGGGGCTGGCCACGCCCCGGCCGCCGCCCTCCCCTACCAGCGTTGATGCACGCCGTCTCGAATCTTCGCGTCGTAGATCTCGCGAATCGCCCTCATGGCGTCCTCGGACAGCGGCGGCAGATCCGCAGCCGCGCAGTTGTCCGCAACCTGCGACGGGCGCTTGCCCCCCGGTATCGCGCACGTCACGGCATCAAACATCAGAATCCACCGCAACGCGAACTGCGCCATGCTCACGCCCGATGGCAGCAGGCGGCGGATGTCTTCGACCGCTTCCAACGCCGTCTCGTAGTCCACCCCCGAGAACGTCTCGCCTACGTCGAAGGCCTCGCCGTGGCGATTGAAGTGGCGGTGGTCGTCGGCCGCGAATATCGAGTCGCGAGCCAGCTTGCCGGTGAGCATGCCGCTCGCCAGCGGGACGCGCGCCAGAATCCCCACCTGCTTCCCGGCGGCCTGGTCGAAAAACAGTGCGGCGGGCCGCTGGCGGAAACAGTTGAAGATGATCTGTACACTTTGCACGTTGGGATACTCGATGGCCTTGAGCGCCTCCTCCACGCGCTCCACGCTCACACCGTAGTAGCGGATCTTGCCCGCTTCGATCAGGCGGTCGAGAAAGCCGAACAGTTCCGGCCGGTAGTAGACCCCGGTCGGCGGACAGTGGAGTTGCACCAGGTCCAGGCAGTCGCTCGCCAGGTTCCTGAGGCTGTCTTCAATGAAGGCGGTGAGGTTCTTTTCGTTGTACCCCTCCGCGGTGTGCGGCGACAGGCGGCGGCCGGCCTTGGTGGCCACCACGATCTCTTCCTTGTGGTCGCGTTTCAGTTGCGCAATGAGACGCTCGCTGCGGCCCATGCCGTAGACGTCGGCGGTGTCGATGAAATTCACGCCGCAGTCGATGGCCTTCTCGAGGGCGGCCCGGGACTCCGCGTCATCCACGCTGCCCCAGGCCCCTCCGATCGCCCACGCGCCAAAACTGATTTCGGAAACCTTCCAGCCGGTTCGTCCCAAGGGGCGATAGCGCATGCCGTCCTCACCCCACCTGCAGCGTCACCGTAGCCACCGACATGGCCGGCAAGGTGATCCGGAGACGATCGCCCTCCGCCGCCACCTGGTGCGGCTGGATGACCACCTTGTCCGGGTTGTCGAAGCTGTTCGCGGCATTGATATCCGGGTCGTGCAGGATCTGCGCGCGTCCCTGCTTCACGCTCACGCCGCGGACCGCGCAATCCACATCCATATCGACGTCGTGGCGCGGATTGACGAACGTCACTACCATCTCCGCATCCTGCCGCGATGCCGACATCGAGAGATCGGGCGGCGGCTCGGGCTGCCCGCCCCTGCCGCCCCCGCGGCCACCGCCAAACGCCACCGGCAACCGCGCCCCATCGTACTCCGCGCGCACCGCCTTTTTAGACCGATGCGCTTTGAACAGCATGAATGCGTAATAACTGGTGGTGCGCACGCAGTTCTTTCCTTCGGGCCCGTCGGTCAACAACACCGCCTGCAGCACGTTGATCAACTGAGCGATGTTGCACATGTACAGCTTGTCGGCCTGGCGGTTGAACAGGTTGAGTCCCAGGGCCGCCGCCACGGCGCTGCGCATCGTCGACTGTTGCCACAGACGCCCCTTGGAGTCTTCCCGCAACTGGTCCCAAACGCCCCATTCATCGAGGAAGAGACCGATATTCCGCCCGGGATCGTAGCTATCCAGCAGCGCGCGCTGCTGGATGATGGACTGCTCCACGCGCGGGAACAGGTTGAACTGCGTGTACATGGCCTCGGGAGTGAACTGGGTGGGCGGGAGACTGCCGCCTTCGTAGTAGTGCATGGAGTAGCCGTTCATTCGGGCGCGGCCGGCGAGCGTGTCCATGAAGCCGCGAGTCCATAGGAGGTCATTGCCGTTGGGACCGCAGCCGACCAGGTAGACGTCATTGCCGCCAATCAGACGGGCGAACGTGGCGAAGCGGCGAAACTCCCCGGCCGCCTGTTCGGGCCGGAGGTTGCCCCCGCACCCCCACAACTCGTTGCCCACGCCCCAATACTTCACGCGGAAAGGCTCGGGCGAACCGTTGGCCGCGCGTTCGTCGGAAAGCGTGCTGCCGGCTGGGAAGTTGCAGTATTCGATCCAGTCGCGCATCTCCTGCGGTGTTCCAGTGCCGACGTTCCCGGCGAAGTATGGCTCGGCCCCGATCAGCCGGCAAAAGGCCATGAACTCGTGCGTGCCGAAGCTGTTGTCTTCGACGTACTTCCCCCAGTTGACGTTGACGTGTTTGGGGCGCTTCTCGGCCGGACCGATTCCTTCGCGCCAGTGATAGTCGTCGGCGAAGCAGCCCCCCGGCCACCGCAGGACGGGGACGCCCAGCTCCTTCAGATAGTCCACCGTCGCCTTGCGAAATCCATTAATGTTGGGGACGGGAGACTTCTTGCCCACCCAGATGCCGCCGTAGGTGCACGATCCCAGGTGCTCGGCGAAATTGGAATGAAACTCCGGCCGGACGAGGCCGATTTCATCATCGGCATGGATGACAGCTTTCTTGTTCGCCGATGTATTGCTGAAGACTCCTTGCGGGAGCCACGTGGCAAGCGATGCGGCAGCGCCGGTTCGAACGAACTGCCGCCGCGTAAAGTTGAGCGCCATTACGATGTATCTCCAGTCGTAGGGCAGGGCCCGCCCCGCCGATAAACTAAATGTCTCCCCGTATGATAGCGTTTTCACAAGCGTGCCATTGCCGAAAATCAGACCTATGAGACAATCGGAGCGTCAATTCAATTGATGGGCCCATCCTACTTCCCGAGGGCCGCGATGCTGCTGGCCCTCTGTCCGTTCCGGCTCCAGGCTGCCGCCTGCGCGCTGACACCGGACGTGGGACTGAACCTCGGACCCACCGATTACACGCAGAGACTCCGGCCGCGCGGCGAGCTCAAAGCCGTGATGCTCTTCGTGGATTTCCCGGACGCCGCGGCAAGTGAGACGCCGGAGCAACTATACAACCTCCTGGTCCCCTATGCCGCCGAGTGGATCGCGGAGGTGTCCAACGGCGTGGCGTCGCTCAAGGTCACTCCGGTCAAACAGTGGTATCGGATGCCGAAGCCCTCCACGGAATACCAGTGGCGGAATCTCACCACGCCTAATCACAAGGCCTACGTCTGGGACGCGGTGGCAGCGTCCGCCGGCGCCCATGTAGCGTTTACCCGGTACGACCTCGTCTACATCCTGGCGGCGCGCGGCGGAGCCATCTTCAACTCCCCGACCCTGGAGGTTGCGCCGGGAAACGGAATTCCGGTGGAAGGCGGCGAAATCCGCCAGGTGGTTACGCTCGGCAACGATACTCGCGGCCCCCGCGCCCATTATGGCTCGCACGTGATGCTCCACGAGATGGGGCACCTGTTCGGACTCCCGGACCTCTACGAGTACGGCGAGCGCGACTTCCTGCGGAGCGTGGGCGGATGGGACACCATGAGCTGGGTAGCGACCGGAGCCCACTTCACCGCCTGGCAAAAGGCCAAGCTCGGATGGATCGAACCGGACCAGATCCAGTGCGTGCCGAATGGCGCCGTGACCGCGACCCTCACGCCCGTGGAGACCGCCCGCGGGCTGAAGGCGCTCGCCGTTCCGGTCAGCCCCTCGCGCGCCTACGTTGTGGAGGCGCGGGAACCCATCAAGGCCGATGCCGGACTTTGCGACCAGGGGCTGCTGGTCTACACCGTGGACACCACCATAGGATCGGGTCGCGGAGCCATGAAAGTGATCGGCGGGACGCGGGGAGCGCACGACGAAGGCACCCGCAAGTGCGGGCCCGCCTACGATGCCACATTCAGCCTGAAGGCGGGCAAGCCTTCGCTGTTTGAGGACCCCGGCGCCGGCGTGTCCATCGAGTTGCTCGACGCTTCGCCGGGAGCCTACAGGGTTCGGGTCACCAGGTCCGCGCCGGCACCCGGGCCGGCCCTTCTGATCAGCCGGTCCTCGGTGGCATGGACCTGGCGCGCCGGTGAACCAGCGCCGGCGGCGCACTCGGTGTCGGTCACCAGCACGTCGGCGGCGCTACCGCCCGCGCTGAGCGTCGCCACCTCGCGCTCGCCTTGGCTCTCGGTGGCCGTGGATAGCCCAACCGCGCCTGCGAAGCTGACGATCGCAGCCAACCCGGCTGGATTGAAGCCCGGACACTACACAGGCACGGTGACGGTCACCAGCCCCGGTGCCGGGTTTTCTCCGCGCACGGTGGCAGCGACGCTCACGATTCTTCCCGCCGGCGCGAAGTGATCGTCTGCCAGCCGGAGGAATGACTGCATATCTGAAGAAAATGGGCACGAACGCCTTTCAGCACCCGTGACAGAAACCGGCACTGAGCGTAGAATCGGACGTAGGGATCAAGTCTTGTAGACCTAAATGCCAGGAGAACTCTTCGAATGAACGTTACTCTACCGGCCGAGCTCGAGAAGCGTGTCCGCGAGAAACTCGAGCGCGGAGACTACGACAACGCCGATGCGCTCGTGCAAGAAGCGGTGCTTCGCCTCATTGAAGAGGACGAGGTAGACCTGGAAGGCCTTCGAGAACGGCTCGAGAGGGCGGATGCCGAGATAGACCGCGGGGAAGGATTGGATTTTGACGAGCATACGACGAAGGACCTCGCAAGAGACATCCACGAGCGCGGCATTCAGAGACTTGCTGCACTGCGGAAGACCGGCCCGCGCGGATGAGCCGCTACACCGTTGCTCCAAGCGCCTTAGCGGACCTCGACGAGATCTGGTTTTACATCGCTCGAAAGGCAAGCGTCGAGGTAGCCGAGCGCTTCGCTGATTCCATCACCGGCACTTTTCCACTTCTTGCTGCGAACCCGAATATCGGGCGGCATCGCCCCAATCTCGGGAAAACTTGCGCAGCTTTCCCGTCCACAACTACAGCGTCTACTATCGGCAAGACAGTCGGCGCCGTGTTCGTATTCTTCACGTGAAGCACTCTGCGCGCGACGAGAAAAAGCTCTTCGGGTAGTTTCTCGGCGCACCCTGTGTCAGCCAAGGACGAATGTCGGTGAAGCATCGGCGGATCGACGGAAACGGGAGTTGTCCCTGCGGTCCCGGGCGCCGAATGGGCCGATGCTCCGGATGCGCTCAAGCTCCCGCGATGAAAATCCGGACGACGCCGTAAGCCGCAAACCCCGCGATTCCTCCAGTCCACAAGCGGCCTCGGACGGGGCCATCCCAGAACAGCCCAAACAACATTACCAACCCCAGCGGGCTCAGAACGTTGAAGCCGATCGCTTCCCCCCAATGGCCCTTCGCCAATGCGAACATCGCGCGGGTCAAACCACAGAGTGGGCAAGGACGGCCGGTGAGCCAGTGGAATCCACAGACACGCCAAGGCGGTTCGGCCGGGGGAGTGTAGGCCCAGAGAACCAACAGCAGGACGGCCGCCAATGCCAGGCGGATCGGGACGGCGCGGCGGGCCCGCGGACTGACAGTTGCGCCCGCGGCGGACGCACCGGCCAGCGGGTCCGCCCCAACATTCACCGCGCCTCGGTTCATCAGAGTGCGGTTTCCGTGCGTGGGTCGAAGCCGACGATCTCCTTGTATGCCACGGTGATCGCAGCGAACGTCAGCGGCACCGTGACGAGGACTCCGACAATACAGCACACCAACCCAAGAAGGTTAACCAACGCCGTCAACAGCAGAAACATGGTAAAGCCGAAGTAGTCGTTCTTCACCACCGCGTGGCTGGCCTGCATGGCCGGCCAGAAGTCCATTCGCTTGTCCACGATGAACAGGTAGGTGAAATTGTACATGGCCGCCACTACCAGGCCGGGGATGATGCACAGCAGCGTACCGGCGAAGCTGAAGAGCCCAATCAGAAGCGACGCCACCAGCGCGGGGACGAAGAAGTTGAAGCCTTTGAAGAGATCGGCGAACTCCGCCGGGCGGTTCAGTATCCTCTTCATGCAGTAGATATGGAAGCCGGCCATCAACGGGCCCTGGATGATCACCGGCACCACCGAGATGAGAGCCAGGAACACCAGGGCCATCAGGATGTAGTTCCCGATGTCCGCCTTCACCATCTCCCAGCCTGCGCCGACCCAGCGCCCGGGCGTCGCCCGGACGCCCACTGGGGGCGTCCACATGACCGGAGCGGGACTGCTGAACGGGTTGGGGGCTGCCAATGGCTGCCCGCAGTTGGGGCAGAACTGCAAATCGGCGCCTACCTGGGTACCGCAACTGTGACAGAACATTCCATCTCCTGGACTCCAACGGCGCGCATAACCTTGCCGCCGTCTATCCGGGAGAAATGATACCATCTGGCGGCAGCCATCTGGCAATCAAACCAGACTTGTGCTGAAACGCACATGCGACTCTGTGCGTTGCGGCACATAAAAAACTTACGTGGGGAGGAAGGCCCGTTTACCCAGGGGCTGTCAGCTCGAAGCTGGCAGGCTCAGTCCGGCCTTTCCCACGGCGCGTTGTAGCATGGCGACCGCGTGGATGTCGGGCACGCTTCTCGAAATGGAGATTTCCGAGACCAGCATGTGACGGGCGCGATCCAACATCTTCTTTTCGCGGAACGAAAGCGGTTTGTCCACGTGAAGCTGCAGAAGGGCTTTGAAGACCTCCGCGGCCTTCAGCAGATTGCCGCTCTGCATTCTTTCGGTATTCTCCTTGAATCGCACCTTCCAATCCGGGTTGATGGCGCACCAGCCATTAGACAGGAATGAGAGGATGCGCGAAATCTCCCGGTCTTTGGTCACTCTGCGCAATCCGATGTTGGCCGCATTGGAGAATGGCACCAGCACGGTCATGCTGTTGCACCCAAAGCGAAGGAGATAGAATTTTTCGAAGGCGGAACCGAAAGAGCGAGTGCTGATATTCTCGATAGTCCCAACGCCTTGGTTGGGATAGACTACTTTGTCACCGATCTGAAATGTCATACGGGGTCCCCCACAAACCACCGCTGTCAAGTGTTACTTCGATGTTTCACAACAACTCTTGCATGGTACGCTCGCCTACGAATTCTGTCAAGAGGAAGTGGCACAAAAAGCCCCATCTGGTGGGGCTTTTCGCGCCAGTGAGGGCGAACATGGAAAACTCCACAAATGACGAGAAAATCGACACAGAGAAGTCGCACGGGAAGCATACACCTCCGCTTGGTGTTGCCACCAACCATTCCAGGCCGTTCTTCTACCCGAGCCGCCGGAGCGGCCCTCGTTTAATCGGCTGCGGCGACCCCGGTTCTCTCTCTAGCCGGAAGACCGCGTTCTGCCAGCAATAACCGCCTGAGTGTACGCAGATCGTTCAGAATGCGCCGGCTTGTGGTGATGTGGAGATTGAGTTTGGCAAGGTTAAAAGAGACCAGCATGAGCGCCTGTTTGCGGCGATCGGCGCCGTCGCGATCCGCGGACGCGACTTCCGCTTCCACGTCGCGCCGGGCTTCGTCAAGGGCTTCGGCGAGCAAGGCCACATACTCGTGCGATCCCTCGATACTGTCAAATGGCGTTTCGGCTTGATAGCTCACAACACGCCTTTCCGACCAGCCTGCCTCTGCGGGTGGCCTACCAAAATTAAGTGTTTCTCATTCTCGCACAAATCCAGGCAAGGTGGGATATCGAAGGGGGTTACGCGGTACAGTGGCTAAAGAAGTGATAAACCAGACACTGCGGGCGGTGATTGTCGACGACGAGGAACTGGCGCGCGGTTTTCTCCGTGAACTGCTGGCAGCGTATCCGGGGATCGAAATCGCCGCCGAGTGCTCCAACGGCTTCGAGGCCGTGAAAGCCGTCGCTGAAACCTCGCCGGACCTGCTTTTTCTGGACGTCCAGATGCCCAAGCTGGATGGCTTTGAAGTGCTGGAACTGATCGGCCAGACTCGCGAAGCGCCTCCAGTGGTGATCTTCGTGACCGCGTTCGATCAGTACGCCATGCGCGCTTTCGATGCGCATGCCGTGGACTATCTGCTGAAACCCTTCAGCGCCGAGCGTTTCGAGCGGGCGCTGGAACGGGCGAAATCGCGCCTGGGGGAGCGGCGGCTTCCGCTGGATCTGGCGGCCGGGCGGCCACCGGCGGAACGGCCCCAGCGGATCGTCGTGAAGGACGGCACCCGCGTCCACATCATTCCTCTCGATAAGCTCGATTACGTGGAAGCGCAGGACGACTATGTGGCCTTGCACAGCGCCGGCAGGAGCCATCTAAAACAGCAGTCGATTGCCAGCCTGGAGGCGGCCCTGGACCCGGCGCGGTTCGTGCGCATCCACCGCTCCGTCCTCGTCAACCTGGAGCGCGTCGCGCGCATCGAGCCATATGGAAAGGAGAGCCGCATCGCCATCCTCACCGACGGCACACGCCTGCCTGTCAGCCGCTCCGGCTATACGCGGCTGCTCGAAGCCATGGAAGCGTCCTCGAAATAACCGGAAAGTGACACAGGTAATCCGGCAGCGGATCCTCGGGATACGGGTCCGTTCCGGACGTTCCGGACTTGCCTGAGTGGTCTTTGTAGGATGCCAGAGTACGTGAAAATGCCGGCATTGATAGCAAAGCGAAAACTGTGGCTCTGTGCCACAAATCGTGAAAAATCTCGCGAGAGTTCGTGAAATAATCCTACATGCCGCTGCATACCGTGGTCCTTCTATGCACCGTCAGCACGTCTGGGGACTGTTGGGATCGGTAAACGCTGCGCGACAAGGAGCGATCTGTTTCCGACAACGCCGCCCTGGTCAGAGTGATCACGCCGGTCGATTCCTGAGATATGCTAGCAGGTAACCGATTCATGAGCCGCGATCCCGATCAAATCGAGACCATGGCCGCGCCGGCCTCGGCAATCACCCCATCGCACGCGCGAAAAGAGCGGTTCGCGCCCGGCACGCTTCTGGCCAGCCGGTTTAGAATCGTCTCCATCCTCGGCAAAGGCGGAATGGGCGAGGTCTTCCGCGCGGACGACCTCATCCTCGGCCAGCCGGTCGCGTTGAAGTTTCTTCCCGAATCAGCCAAGAGCAACGTAAATCTGCTCACTCGTTTCTACGACGAGGTTCGCATCGCGCGCCAGATTTCCCACAAGAATGTCTGCCGCGTTTACGACATCGGCGAGGTCGACGGCCAGCCCTACCTGTCCATGGAGTACATCGACGGTGAGGACCTCGGGAGCCTGCTGCGCCGCATCGGGCGACTTCCCGCCGACAAAGCCACGGAGTTTGCGAGGAAGCTGTGCGCTGCCGTCGCCGCCGCGCACGCTCAAGGCGTCCTCCACCGTGATCTCAAACCGGCCAACATCATGATCGACTCCCGCGGCGAGCTTCGCGTGACCGATTTCGGCCTGGCCACCATCACGGAGCAACTCCACCCGGCCGAGATTCGCAACGGCACCCCCGCCTACATGGCGCCCGAGCAACTGGCCGGAACGGAGGTCTCGTCCCAAAGCGATCTCTATGCCGTAGGGTTGATCCTCTATGAGATGTTCACGGGGAAACTGCCCCTCCAGGCGGACACAATCGCCGAGATAACGCACCTTCGGCAAAGCAGTCAACCGGCCAAGCCCTCCACGTTGATCGGGGATTTGGACAAGACAGTCGAGCGAGCCATCCTTCGCTGTCTCGAACCCGATCCCAAAATGCGCCCGGCGTCAGCCCTGGCGCTGTCTGCAAGTCTACCCGGCGGCGATCCGCTTGCCGCCGCACTCGCTGAGGGAGTCACGCCGTCTCCCGAAATCGTTGCCGCCGCTGGTCCGACAGAGGGCCTTTCGCCGAAGGTCGCGATTGCGGCGCTGGTGGGAATTGCCGTGGGAATGATCGTTTTCTGTTTCACGAGCCCCCACGTGCATCTAATGAACCTGGTGCCGCTGGAGAATCCTCCTGAGGTGCTCACTGCAAAGGCGCGAGACATGGTAAGAAGCCTCGGTTATACCGAACGTCCGGCCGACTGGACTTCGGGCTTCGCCGATTCCGGCAACTTCGCCTTCCTGCAATCGAAGGGTCGCAACATGGAGGAGTGGGCATGCTGCGACTGGGATTCTTCGCGCTGGTCGTCGCTATTTTTGTGCTTGACTCGATGGCCGGGACGTTTCTCACCACCGACTTTTCGGCCTGGTGTGGCCAGAGCTCGATGGCGATCGCAATCCTGATCGCCGCGATGGCGCTTTGGGGCTTCCGCCTCTCGCTTGGCTCCGGGCCTCTGTTCAGTCCCACCGTGCTCGAGAAAACATAGAAGGCACCGCCACGACGCGGTCCAGACTGCCGGCTTCCAGGAGTTGAACCTGATCAACCGCTCGGGTCGGAATACGCGCAAACGGCGGTTGTCCGGCCCGGATCTCCGTGAGTCACTTCTCCCTTACGGCGAAGGGGCGAGTTGTGGGGCATCCTGACAGGCGACGGTCCAAGGGAGGCCGTCTCCCATGTCAAAACCACGCAAGAAAAAGCGCCCGCCCAAGCGCGTCCTCGCGCTTCCCGACCTCGAACAGTCCAAAACGGCGGTACTCAATACCCTCACGTCAAAGAGCGGTCAGCGCAGCTACGATCGCGCCATAACCGATTTCGTCGATTGGTATTGTTCAGAACCGCGCCTCGCATTCAACCGTACAGTGGTTTTGCGATACAGGATCTTTCTCGAACAGAAGCAGTATGCAGCCACAACCATCAATCTCCGCTTGGCAGTCTGTCCGACGTGTCGCGTTTGAAGCTGCCGATTCCGGCCTTCTCAGTCCGGAACTCGCTGCCGGTATCCGACGAGTCAAGGGTGTCCGCCGGATCGGAGTTCGTGTTGGAAACTGGCTGACAGCGGATCAGGCCAAGCGGTTGCTTTCAGTAGCTGATCAGAATTCGCTGCGGGGCAGGAGGGATTACGCCATGATCGCGATGATGATCGGATGCGGACTGCGCCGCAGCGAGTTGCTCGCCCTTCGGGTTGACTCCATCCAGTCGCGCGAGGAGCATTGGGTTATCGCCGACCTCCTGGGCAAAGCTGGGCACATCCGGACTGTCCCAATCCCATCTTGGGTGAAGGCAGCGATCGATGAATGGAAGGAAGCCGGTAGCATCACCGAAGGCGCGCTCTTTCGATCTATCAACAAAACGGGTCGGGTCTGGGGAACAGGCATGACGCCCAAGGTACTGTGGGAGGTCGTCCAAGCCGCCGC
>JAIQFL010000319.1 GCA_020073365.1 Terriglobia bacterium
CCACGTCCGTCACCGCGGCCGGGGTCGCTCTCGAAAGGAAGCTGATATGGGAGCAGGACGAGCAAATGCTCGACGTCGCATTTCCCGCGGGCGGCATGGTGGTTCTCTCGCCTTCCAGAGTGACGGTGTATACGCGTCAGAACGGCCCGTGGGCTCCATCGGCGTCCCTTCCGCTGGCGCCTACGCGACCGTGGCCACGCGACCTGCGAGGCCATCTGCGAGTCAACACCGCGGTTTTTCAGGCGTATCTGCCGGGTATGGCCTGCAGCGGCGCGGTAGCGCCCAGCCTCTCTCTGGATTGCCGGCCGAGCGAGGAACCGTGGGTGCTGGAATCGGGCAGCCGGGCGCTGCTGCTGGGCTATTTTGCCGTCACGCGGAACTACTTCGACGGCCGCGTGACCACGCAGACAGGCTTGCGCAAGACCATTGCCCCGTTCTACTCCGCGGCTTCCGTGGAAGAACAGGGGCGAACGCTGTGGCTGCTGGCCATGGTGGAAGGACATACCCTGGTCTTGGATGCGTCGCTCGATCCCGCCGGCAGCATCCCATCCTGGGGCAGCGATATCGCCGGGACGGACGCCCGTTGCGGGGGCGGATCGCAAGTGCTGGCCACGCGGCCCGGGGATGGCGCGACGCCCGACGCCCTCCAGGCATTTTCCATCGTGAACCACGCCGCCGCCCCGTTGACGCCCCCACTGGAGTTTCCCGGCCCAGTGACGGCGTTGTGGACTTCCGGAGGAACTTCCGCCATGGCCATCGTCCGCAATCTCGCGACAGGCAAATATGAGGCGTATGTCATTACGGTGTCATGTGGTGAGTAGGTGGGGCAAGCTCAAGCATGCCCTACCAGCTCCGATCGGAGCCAATGTGGGACAGACGCTTTCGTCTGTCAACCCGGCGATCCCGGCGATTTCTTCCCGGCTTCTGAGTCTGAGTCTGCTGCTCCTCCTGGCCGCCACTGCCTTCTCGGCCACGCGTCCTCATTACGGCGGCGTGCTGCGCGTCGAAGTCCGTGAATCCATCGAGACGGCCGATCCCCCGCAGACCGGCAGGCTGGCGGAGTTGACCAACGCGTTTACGATCTCCGAATGGGAAGCCGGGCGCCGTGCCGTCTACTCGGCGGATGCGAACGCTGCCGGAGGCCGGCCCTTTCTCGACGGCGTCGAAGTCCACATGGGGCGGCCCCTTCAAGATCAATCCATCGCGCTGAACGCAGGCAAGGCCGACCTCGTGCAACTCGACCCCAGCGAACCGCAGCGAACCGCGGGCGGCCACAAAGCCTGGACTTCCGGGCCGATGCGTCTTCTCGTATTACTCTTCGGTCCACGGATCGAAGACCCGCGCGTCCGCGAGGCCCTCGCGCTGGCCGTTGATCGCTCCTCCATTCACAGGGCGATGTTGCAGCGCCAGGGCGAGATCTCCAGCGCCTTGCTGCCTCAGTGGCTCTCGGGCGATGCCTTTCTCTTCCCGGTCGTGACCGATGTGGCCAAGGCCCGCGCGCTTCTGGCGGGTGTGCCGGCCGCGGCTCGAACGTTCTCTCTAGGCGTATCGGATCCCTCCCACCGCCCGATTGCGGACCGCATCGCGATCAACGCCCGCGATGCCGGACTCATGGTGTTCGCGGCTCCGCCCCGCGCCAACGCCGATGCGCGGCTGGTGGAAGTACGGATCGGCTCTTCCGATCCCGCCCTGGCGCTGTCGGGCGTAGCCTCCGCGTTGGGGCTTCCCCTACCGCCGCGCACCGATTCGCCAGAAGCGCTGTACACCGCCGAGCGGGCGCTGCTGGACGGTTTCCGCGTGGTCCCCCTCTTCCACCTCCCGGATGTCTACGAAGTAAACCCGCGCGTGAAGGGCGGCCCGGGCATCTCGCCGCTGGGGGAATGGCGCTTCGAAAACCTGTGGGTGGAGGCCGGACGTCCATGACCTTTCGCATCCGCCTGCTGCTGATCTTCACGGTGGCCGTGGTGGCCTCGGTGGGCGTGGTGGAATGGTCCGTTCTAAACAGCACGCGCGCGGCCTTCGAGCGGTTGGAAACATCGCGCGCCGATGCGCTGGTGGCGCAGTTTCGCAACGAGTTCGAGCGGCGCAAGCAGGAGATCGTTCGCGCCGTCGCACGCATCGCCGAGTCGCGCGCGGCCACCGACATCGCCATCTCCTCCAACCCGGAAGAGTACTACCGGGAAGCGGAGCGCCTGGCCGCCACCAACGGCCTGGAGCTCCTGGAACTGGTGGCTGCCGACGGCACCATCGTTTCCTCCGCCGAGTGGCCGGCGCGATTCGGTTACAAAGAAGACTGGTTGACCGCGGGGACGGATTGGAAGGCTCTCGGCGCTTTTCTGAAACGCGAGGAATTGGCCGACGGCTTCACGCTGTCGCTCGTAGCCGTGGGCGCCGCCATTGCCGAAGACCATAAGCTGTACGTCATCGGCGGGCAGCAGCTCAACAAGGATTTCCTCTCCACCCTGGTGCTGCCGGATGGAATGCGAGTTCTGCTCTACCGCAATCTGGATCCGCAGTTCTCCCCGTCCCAATTAATTCAAGCCAATGCCGCAGAGCACCTGCCGGCTCAAATTCAGCCGCTGATCGAGCAGGTGCTGAAACAGAAACGTGAGGCCACCCAGACTCTGGGTCAGGGAGAGGACGCGGAAACCTTTCACGCCCTGCCCTTGGCCGGGTATGAGAACAACCTGTTGGGCGTCCTGCTGGTGGGCAGTTCCCGGCGCGAGCTGGTGAACCTGGAGGCGTCCCAGCGCCGCGCCGGAATCCTGGTGGCGGCGGGCGGAATCCTGCTGGGGATCGCCCTGAGCTGGTGGGCCACCATGCGCGTGACGCGGCCGGTGCTGAGGCTCGCGGAAAGCGCTGCCAAGGTGGCCGCGGGGAATTGGGGCGTCACCGTGGAAACCACTTCCAACGACGAAATCGGGCAACTGGCGCAGGCCTTCAACCGCATGACGCATGAGCTGGTGGAGCAGCGCGACCGCCTGGTACAAGCCGAACGCGTGGCAGCCTGGCGCGAGCTGGCGCGGCGTCTGGCGCACGAGCTGAAGAACCCGCTATTTCCCCTGCAGATCACCGTGGAGAACCTGCAACGCGCGCGCGAGAGCTATCCCGAGCAATTCGACGAGGTCTTCCGCGAGAGTACCCGGACGCTGCTCGCCGAACTGGCGAATCTGAAGCAGATCATCGGCCGGTTCAGCGACTTCGCCAAGATGCCCGCGCCCGAGATGCAGCGGGTGAACTTCAACCAACTGGCCGGCGACACGCTGAAGCTGTTCGAAGCTCAACTGACTCAGTCGCGAGTCGAAGCCAAGGCCGAACTGGATCGCAAACTGCGCCCCGTCGAGGCCGATCCCGAGCAGATGACGCGCGTGTTGCGCAATCTCGTCCTGAACGCCATCGACGCCATGCCCGAAGGCGGGAGCCTCACCGTACGGACCGTCGCGCTGCCCGGTGGGGTGCGCCTGGAGGTCTCCGACACGGGCCAAGGACTCACCCCCGAAGAATGCGAACGCCTGTTCACCCCTTACTACACCACCAAGACGCACGGAACCGGGCTGGGGCTCGCCATCGTGCAATCGGTAGTGAGTGACCATAAGGGCCGCATCTCGGTCGAGAGCCAGCCCGGCAAGGGTTCGACTTTTCGCATCGAGCTATAGAGCAGAGGGCATGGAGTGCTGCCCGCGGGATGCCGAGCCTGGTTGAAGGCCGCCACGCCTCTGCATACGTCCCGGTTTGTGCTTCATTGACTCTCGGAAGGGCGCGTGGTTCCCCATACATCCAATTTTGGGGGCAGTGGGATGGGCTGGAACAAAGGCGCGGTGACCACGAGGAGGTTAGACAGGTGAGATGTGCTTGAGCGTAATCGTGTCACTACGTGATCTACTCCTTAAGGTGATCTACTCCTTTGGGCGTAACATCGAGGCATTCGATAGAGCTCTGAGTAGTGAACCATCCACGAAGCTGGAGCCGCTGGATTGCCATCGTTGGTGGTGGGGTCATTTCCGTTCTTTTGGCACTTGACATCCGCAGAGTGATTGTGCTCCGCCACCGATGCGCTTGTGCTATGCTTAGCGCATGTTGACGGGCAGATCCAAGGCGACGCGTTCATTGCCCAAGCCCGGCGTTTTAGTTGACAGTCAGATCCAAACCGTGATGGATTTAGGACTCCTTCAAATCAAAGGATTTGACGCCGATCGCCTTGAGGGGGCGAGTTATGATTTTCGGGTCGGCCCCAAAGCTGCGGTCACAACGGCATCAAGGCCGGTGGATCTCCGAGAGCAGCCGCTCGTTCTTGAACCCTATGCCGCAGCCTTAGTGCTCGTTGAGGAGACCGTTAAGCTATCAGATCGGATATTGGGGAGGCTGGGTTCCCATAGCAATCTTTTCCGCCACGGCATTTTCGCCTCTATCGGCCCTCAGATTGACCCCGGCTACAGTGGACGTATGCGCGTGAGCCTGTCTAATCCAACGGAGCATCCGTTTCTTATTAAGCACAAGTCGGCATTTATCACCGCAGAGTTCGTTCTATTGACGAAAGCGCCAAAGAAGAAATATACCGGGACTCCAGGCGAGCCTGACCTGACCGAAGAGGAGATAAACCGGATTCTCAGCCGTGGCGGCCCCTCACTCAAGGACCTTCAGCGCGACGTGATTGAATTGCAGCGAACCATGAAGGATACCGCAACTCTCGCAAAGGATATGCCCCGGTTCGTAGATTCCGTGGGAAGTACCTTAGGCAGCATGAATCGTTATCTTCAAGGGTTGGCCGCTTCTCGGCTCGGGGTCGTTCCGTTGACGATGCTTGAACCTAGACGCTACGAACTTGATCGAGAGATCCCGGCCATCTTGCAACCGTCCGAAGATGGCTTTATCGCTACTTTCTTTGACGCGAACATAGCCACCGGCGGCGATACAGAACAAGAAGCACTGGACAATTTGCGCAGCTTGATTATAGATACATTCGAAATGTTGGAGTCCGAACCAAGCGAGAGGCTAGGTCCCGAGCCGCAGCGGCAACTAAAAGTGCTCCAGTCTATAATCCGAAAGGTGCGCCAGAATGCTGACTAAGGATGACGCCGAGAAGATTGCAGCGAAACTCAAAGGTCACCGGCATTCCGGATCTAAACACGAGCTTATCAGGATTCTATATGAAGGTAGGCTAATCGCCCAGTTCGGCATTCGACGCGGATCGCGCAAGGATCAGGGACATGACTTCATTCCCGGTAGGCTTCATCTGAATATGCACGACACTCTTTCCCTTGCACAATGCACGCTCTCCTATGAAGACTGGATACAGCGCATGAAGGATAATGGCTTCATTTTGGTGCCGCGAACAGATTGAAGCAATACGTATTGTAGGGCCCCGCGCCGAGATTCGTGCTGAACGTGGGCTTTATTTTCGGCGTTAGGCCGCCAGCTTTGTGCATTTCTTCGCTGCCACTGCCACGATCTCTTCGAACGACCAAATATGATTCAAGATTCCCCCTGCCATCGTCGGCGTGATGCGAAGCGTCTGATGAATCCGCACAATATTGATAATGCATGAAATGAAGAGCGACCAAGGCCTAGACCTATGTGAGTGACCATAAGGGCCGCATCTCGGTGGAGAGCCAGCCCGGCAAGGGTTCGACTTTTCGAATCGAGCTATAGGCCGTCACACGTTCTTGTACGCCAGGTCCAACAGCTCCACCACGTGCATCACCCGCTGGCCCGACCCATGGATGCGCACGCCCGCCTGGAGCTGCAGCATGCAGCCGGGATTGGCGGTCGCGATGATTCCGGCTCCTGTGGAGCTTACCGACTCCATCTTGTGCTCCAGGATCTGAGACGACATTTCGCTCTGGACCACGTTGTAGATCCCGGCGCTCCCGCAGCAGATGTCGGCGCCAGGCATTTCCCGAAAGGTCAATCCCGGCACCGCCGCGAGCAGTTTGCGCGGAGCCGTGCGGATGCGCTGTCCGTGCGCCAGGTGGCAGGAATCCTGGTAAGTTACGGTGGCGTTCACCGGCCCCATCTCGGGATTCAGCTCGATCGCGGCGAGGAACTCGGTGACATCCCGCATGCGGCCCGAAAACTCGCGCGCCTTGGCGGCATACCGCGGGTCGTCTTCGAGCAGTTCGCCATACTCTTTCAGGGTGGAACCGCATCCCGCGGCATTGGTGATCACCGCGTCGAACCCTCCGTCGAGCACCGCATCGATATTTTGGCGCGCCAGCTTGCGGGCTTCCTCACGCAGGCCGGAGTGGACGTGCAGCGCGCCGCAGCATCCCTGGTCTTTGGGAACCACGACTTCGCAGCCGTTCTTCTGCAGCACTCGCACGGTGGCTTCGTTCAAACGGGCGAAGGCCACGTTGGCGATGCAACCCGCCAGAAATGCGACCCGATGCTTCCGCGCGCCTAGCGGCGGAAACGTCCTGCCCACCTGGCTGAAAAAGAACGGCGGTTCGGCGGAGGGCGCCAGTTGTTCCAGCTCTCCCAACCGGCCAAGCAGCTTGAGGAAACCCAGGGCGCGCACCAGGGTCTTCATCCTGCTCGCCTCATACAGGTACAGCAGGGTTCCCGCAATCGTCAAAGACGCGCGCGATTCCAGGAGGTGCCCAAAGACGAAGCCCCGGATCCAGCGCTCCAACCAGGGCCGCCGGATGTGAGCTTCGATCTGCGCCCTGGCATCCTCCACCATGCGGCCGTACCGCACACCCGAGGGGCATGCCGATTCGCACCCGCGGCAGGCCAGACAGAGATCGATATGCTCGATGTACGACGCTGTGATGGGAGCGCCGTTGGCCACCTGCACCATCTGGTAAACCCGGCCGCGCGGCGAATCCATCTCGAGCCCCAGTTCGCGGTACGTCGGGCAAGCGTTCAGGCAGAGCCCGCAATGCACACAGCGGTCCAGATCGAACTGGCGAGGTCCCAGAACGGTTTTTTCAGATTCGACCATAAAGCCGGCCACGGTTCAACAGACTCCCCGGATCAAACAGGTTCTTGACCCGCTGCATGATACCAAAATCGCCACCAGGAGTGGGCCATAGCTCTAGGGCCGTCCGCTCCTCGGGCGAGAATTCGATGACGGCCTTCCAACCGCGCCCCACGGCCTCGGCAAGCCAGCCGGAGGCCGCCTGGGACTGCTCGAAACATCCGTAACACACTCCCGAACCGGCGCGCGCCACGGCCGGTCCCTCGAACGATTGCATGACGGCTTGCAACTCCTTCAGCGTACACGAGGCGCGGACCACCGCGCCATCCGGGCGCTTTTCCAGAAACTGCGGTGTGAACTCTTCCACGTGATGCCAGAGGGTTTCGTGACGGGCGTTTTCGAGCGCCACAGCCTCGCCCTCGGCGAGGCGCCCCAGTTCGCGCTCGTAGCGCTCAACGACTGCAGCGTTGCCACCCGTGCGGATGGCGAGAAGCCAGGTGCGGTTCCCAATAGTTGCTCCGGCCGCCGGATTCAACAGGTCGATGGCTGATGGCTGGAGCACGCTTCCGACGATCTTGTCCCGCGCGCCCAGGGCATTCGCCAGCGATTCGAACGAAAGCAGAAAACTGCGCTCCACCTCGGGCGTGGGGGAAAGCTTGAAATTGACCACCGCGATGGCGGCCAAGGTGCCGAACGAGCCGATCAGGAGCTTCGCCATATCGAGGCCGGCGACGTTCTTCACCACCATGCCGCCGGACTGCACGAGCTTCCCTTCGACGGTGGCGAACTGCATGCCGATCACCAGGTCGCGCGCCGTGCCGTAGAGCCGCCGTCGCGGACCGCTAGAGTTCGATGCGATTACGCCGCCCACGGTGGCGGTTTGGGCAAAGGGCGGATCCAGCGGAACCATCTGCCGGTTCTCCGCCAGGACGCGGGTCAGCTCGCGCCACGGCAGCCCGGCTTCCACACTGATGGTGAGGTCCCGCGGCTCGTATTGGAGCACGCGATGGAGTCCGGCGGTGGAGAGGTCCTCATCGGCATGTGGGATTGGGCCGGCCATGCGGCGCTTGGAGCCGTTGCCGCTCAGGGCGATGGTGTGGCCCTGCGACGCGGCCTGCCGCAGTGCTTCGGCGAGTTCCTGGGGTGTCTGGGGCGCGGGCACTAGACGAACACCAGGTAGCGAAGGATGGACGACAGGATGGTCAGGAGCAGGGAGCCCAGGACTGCGGACAGAAACCCGTGAACCCGGAAGCCCGGCGTGAACATGGAAGCAAGCTTCAGCAAGAAGGCGTTGATTACCAGCAGGAAGAGCCCTAGGGTCAGGAAGGTGATAGGAAAGAACAGGAAATGTAGAACGCTCCCGATGGTGGCATTCACGATGGCAATCACTATAGTGGCGATCAGCGCGGCGCCGAAGTCGCGAACCTCGATTCCGGGGATGATCCTGGCCACAATCCACAGCGCGAGTGCAGCGACGAGCCAGCTTACGATCAGGTGGACCAGCATGGCGACCTCCAGCCAGAGATAATGATAAGCCATGGCAACGTTGTTTGCCGGAACCTCCGGCTTCGCATACCCGGCCTGGAAACCCGGATTCTATCCGGCCAAGCTGCCGGCCAACCAATTTCTGAAGCACTACGCCCAACGGCTCAACTGCGTGGAGATCAATTACACGTTCCGCCGCCTGCCCTCGGCTGCCACGTTGCAGACGTGGGTGGAGGCGACTCCCCCGGGCTTTGTCTTTGCCGTGAAGGCTAACCAGCGCATCACGCATATTCTGCGGATGAAGAACGCCGGGGAGGCCACCGAGCTTTTCCTGAAGATGATCGACCCCCTGCGGACTTCGCGGCGGCTGGGCCCGATTCTGTTCCAGTTGCCGCCACACTTAAAGTGCGATGTGGGCCTGCTGCGGGGCTATCTGGAGCTGTTGCCCGCGGGCATGCGATATGCCTTCGAGTTCCGGCACGAATCGTGGCTGTCCGACCCGGTCTACGAGGTGCTGCGGGAGCGCAACATATCGCTGTGCGTGGCGGAGTCCGAGAAGCTGGAAGTTCCGGAGGTGATCACCGCGGACTTCGTGTACTACCGGTTGCGCAAGCCCGAGTACACCGAAGAGGATGTCGACGCACTCGCCGCGCGCTCGAAGGATCTGCTGGCCAGGGGGCGGGACTTGTACTTGATGTTTAAGCACGAGGAGAGCCCGGAAGGGGCGTTGAATGCGGAGCTGCTGATGAAGAAGGTGAGCTGAGGGAACGGCAGCAAGAACCAACACAGACAAGAATGTCCGTGTTACTGCAGCACCGGCAGCGTGAGATAGCCTTCCGGGACATACAAACTGCCTTGAGTCACACCTTGTGGAGCGATGCGCTGCAGTTGCTGGGAAAGCTCGCGCCCGCCCCGCCGGCCCGACAGCGCGTCTTCGAAGGCGCGGGTGATGCGCGTCACCTGGTCCCCGGTCTCGTGTGCGAATTCCAGGCGGAAGCGATGAATTCCCGCGGCCATCCAGTCCTCCAGGTGCAGGCTGGCCTCCTGGGCTTCGGCGCCGAAGACGGTGTTGCGGCAGCCCACGTCCGCCATCAACGGATGTGCGCGGCCCGCCGAATCCCGCAGGGCCACCTGGTGTTTCTCGCAAGGGCGGCCGCAGTCGCGGAAGCTGGTGCCGGTGGAGAGGAACCGGCAAAACGCACAGTGCTCCGTGTGGAAGACCGGGAGGTGCTGGTAGGCGATCACTTCCACCGAATCGCCGCCGACCTGACGGGCCAACTCGGCCACCTGCGCGGCGTTCAGATCGTGAGTCGGGGTCAGGATGCCGAGGCCCAGGCGCAGGAATTCGGAGGCTGTGACCGCGTTGGCGGCGTTGAGGCTGAAATCGCCGATCAGTGCGGGATGGGGGCGTAGCTGGAGGGCGCTCAGGAGGCCGGTGGAACGCACCAGGATGGGGCAGTCGCAACCCAGCAGGAAATCGACGATGCGCTCCTCGCCGGGCTTGAGGACGCGCGGGCTGGCTACGCGGGCGAGGATTCCGGCGGCACGGACCCGGTCGAGGGAGGGCCGGAGCCCGTAAAGATCGAGGTAGTCCAGCGTGATGCTGGCGGGAGACAGGGTGAGTGCGGCGTCCAACTGCTCGGGGGTGCGGAGTAAGAGGTGCAAGGTGGGGCATGCTTTAGGTGGCCAATCTGGTGGGACAGACGATCGGTTTTCGTCGTCTGTCAGCCGGGTTCTAGCCGGCGTTGGCAAGCTAATGCTGGCCAAAGCGCCAGAGCATGCCCCACCCTGGCGCTCCTGCAGTTTTTCCACTGCCTCCCGGCGCAGTTGATTCGACAGCGAGCCCGCTGCAAACGGCGAACCCTCGACAACCAGCTCCACCCCCGCCAATTCGTACGGCGTGTTCCCCAACCGTCCCAGTTGAGCCGTCAGAAACTCCACGTCGAGCCCGCGGTTCCGGGCGGTTCCGAGCATATCCTCGGATTCCACGCTCACCGATACCTTTCCGACACTCCATTCCGCAACCAGCGGCTCCCCTTCCCTGGCCACCACTCGCACTCGCACGGGCTGCTTCCGAACCGGCGCGGTTGCCTCGGTAAACGGGCGCACCACTTTATCCAGATCGGGATCGTGGGTGCGCCACACCAGGTCGCCCCGGCGGATCCGGTTGGCCTTCAGCACGCCGTTTCCGAATCGCAGCTCCAGCTTGCCGTCGCGGGGTTCCACCTGGAACACCCGGCCGCCCTCTTCGGGCTCTTCGGGACTGCGCCAATCCGCGGCATCGAACACCACCCCGTCGCCCGGCTTCAGCGGGGCAATCCGGTGGGCTTCACCCGGCTCGACCATCACGCCGTTACCCGAGACCCGCGCGACGCGCCCCATCAGGACGCCCCGATGCCGTGGCGCGCGGCCCTTCACCACAGCCTGGTGATCGGTGCCGTTCAGGAAAAAAGGCCCCAGTCCTCGCGAGTAGACCTGCTCCAACTGCAGCTCGGCGGCGCGATCGATGCGCGGCGCTTGGCCGGCCCAGGCGTCGTCCACCGCCTGCCGATAGGCGCGCGTGGTAAGCGCCACATAGTCGGAATCCTTATAGCGGCCTTCGATCTTCAACGCCGATACACCGATCTCCACGATTTCGGGGATCTGGTGGAGCGCGTAGAGATCGCCCGGTGAAAGCAGGTAGCGCGCATCGCCGAGCGGCGCAAGGTTACCGTCCACGATCAATTCGTACGGCAGCCGGCAGGCCTGCGCGCACTGCCCGCGATTGGCGCTGCGGCCGCCCCAGGCCTCCGAAGAAAAGCACTGGCCGGAGTAGGCCACGCACAACGCGCCATGGACGAAGATCTCCAGTTCGCAATCGGTGCGTCCGCGAATGGCGCTCACTTCGTCGAGCGAAAGCTCGCGCGCCAGAGTCACGCGGCTCACCCCGAAGCTTTCGGCCAGCCGGACTCCGTCGGCGCTGGTGATGCTCATTTGGGTGCTGCCGTGGATCTCCAGATCGGGCGCGATCTCCCTGGCAAGCTTGACGATTCCGATGTCCTGCACGATGATGGCATCCGCGCCGGCTTCGGCGATCGCGGCCAGTGCGCGCGCGGCTTCGGTCAGTTCGTGGTCGAACACCAGGGTGTTGAAGGTGACATAGCCCTTCACCCCACGGCGGTGTAGCGTGCGCATCACCTCGGGCAGTTCGGCCAGGTCGAAGCCCACCTTGGCGCGCGCGGTGAAGTGCTTGAGACCGAAATAGACGGCATCGGCGCCCGCCTCGATGGCCGTGCGCAGTTGGGGCCAGTATCCGGCTGGACTCATGACTTCCGGCTTACGACGGGTACCCATGGGAGGTCTGGTTCCAGGGTAACAGAGGGCTCGTCCGCGGGTTACTTCCTCAAGGACAGCATCGGATCGATGCGGGTGGCCCGGAAAGCCGGCAGCCACGTCGCGAGGAGGGCCACTGCGGAGAGGAACAGGCCCGCCAGCACAAAGCTCGCGGGATCGGCCGCACCCACGCGGAACAGCATGCTCGACACCAGGCGTGTGACCGCGAAGGCGGCCACGGTGCCCACGGCCAGACCGACGAGCGCCAGCGTCATTCCCTGCCCCACCACCATCGCGATCACGTTCAGGGGTCTGGCGCCCATCGCCATACGGATGCCGATTTCGGGGATGCGTTGGCTCACGGTGTACGACATGACACTGTAGAGTCCCATGGCCGCCAGCAGCAGGCACACCAGTCCCAGGGCCCCCATCAGATTGGCGGCCACCTTCTGCCCGAGGGTTGCCACCTCGGTGTATTCGGCCAGGGGAACGGCATGGAACGCCGCCGCGTTCGGGTCGGTTTCGGTGACGGCTCGCCGCAGAAGCGGGATTGCCTGTTCCGGCTGGCCAGCGTTCCGCACCAGAAAGTACAGCTCCGGGCTGCCATTGTAAAACTGCTGAAACGCCAGGTAGAAATAGGGGCGGGGCGCCTCGGAGGGGCTGAAATATTTACTGTCCTTCGCCAGCCCCACTACGGTACACACTTTGCCGGCGGCGCGCACCTTGCGTCCTACCGGACTTCGCCCTTGGAAGAACCGATTGGCGAACGCCTGGTTGACGATCATCACGGGCTCCGCCTTGCGCTCGTCGCGCGCGTTGAAATCGCGGCCTTCCAGAATCGGGATCCGCATCGTGCCGAAGTAGTCCGGCGCCACCAGGGCGCGGTTGACACTCAGCGACTCGCCCGGTACCGTCGTATATCCATCCACCTGCACGAAGTTGTACGGACCGGCCGTGGTGCTCAGCGGCACGAAATCGGAGTAGGTCACCGTCTCGACTCCGGGAGCCGCGAGCAGCCGCTCCTTGAGACGAAAAGCGAACTGCTCGATCTGGTCGCCCGTATAGCCCGCGGTCTCGATGAAGAACCGTCCGAAGAGAACACCGCCGGGATCGAATCCGGGTTGGATCGCGCGGATATTGTGGAAGCTTCGCACGAACAGCCCGGCGCCCACCAGCGCGACGGTGGCCAGTGCCACTTCGCCGATCACCAGGAGGCTCCTGGTCCGGCGCGAGGCGGCGCCAGCCGTGTCACTGCGGCTGCCTTCCTTCAGAACTTCGTTTAGATTGGAGTGGAAAACGAACAGGGCCGGAGAGGCTCCCGCGATCAACGCGGTCGTCAGGCACGCGAAGGCCGTATACGCGAGAATGCGGCCGCTTAAGGCATACCCCGCGCTAAACGGGAATCCCACCCTCGGCACCATCGTCAGGAGCGACCCCTGCATCCACTGCAGCATGAGGATGGCGACGCCGG
>JAIQFL010000700.1 GCA_020073365.1 Terriglobia bacterium
CTGATGCACGCCATCGAAACCTGCCGTACTCCGGCCCTGGGCGGTGTGGTCGAATGGTGCGATCACTGCCAATACACGCACACCCGCTATCGCTCGTGCCGCAACCGCCACTGTCCCAAGTGCCAGGGACTGGCGCGCGCCCAGTGGCTCGAGCAGAGACAGGCCGAATTGTTGCCTACCGAATACTTCCACGTGGTCTTCACTCTGCCCGAGCCCATCGCCGCGGTGGCCTTCTACAACCAGAAGGTGGTCTACCAGATTCTCTTCCACGCTACCGCCGAAACGCTGCTCACCATTGCCGCCGATCCCCAACATCTGGGCGTGGCGACTGGCTTCTTCAACGTGCTCCACACCTGGGGACAGAATCTGCACTTTCATCCGCACCTTCACTGCGTGGTTCCCGCCGGCGGCTTGTCGGCCGATCACGAACGCTGGATCGCCGGCCGCCGCAGATTCCTGCTGCCCGTCAAGGCGCTGAGCCGCTTGTTCCGGCGCCTGTTTCTGAAAGCCCTGGAGAAAGCCTACGCCACCGCAAAACTCCAGTTCTTCGGCGATCTCCAGCCGCTTGCCGACCCACGGGCCTTCGCCCGCTACCTGGCCCCGCTCCAGAAGAAGAAATGGGTGGTTTACGCCAAGGCCCCCTTTGGCGGACCCCCACACGTTCTGGAGTACCTCGGCCGCTATACCCATCGCGTGGCGATCTCCAACCGGCGCCTTCTGGCCCTGCAAAACGGCCAGGTCTCCTTCGAGTGGAAGGATTACCGCGACGCAGGCAAATCCAAGGTGATGACCCTCTCCGCCGACGAGTTCATCCGCCGCTTCCTCCAACACGCGGTTCCGCCCGGCTTTCAACGGATCCGTTACTACGGCTTCCTGGCCAACTGCCATCGCGCCGCCAAACTCATTCTTTGCCGCCAACTACTGGCCACCGCCGGCTCCCTGCTACTGCCTCAGCCTGCCGACTGCCGGGACTTCCTGGCAGCACTCACCCGCACCCACCTCCGACTGTGCCCGCGGTGTCGAGTCGGGACCATGATCCAGATCGAAATTCTGTTCCCCTGCCAAGGTCGGATTCCACTTCTGGTGGACAGCTCATGAGGCTCCGAAGCGGAAAACCACCGGTCTTCCCGGCGCTGCTCCTTCGGCAGGGCGCACTCCTCGTGTGCCCCGCCACGCCCGCAGGCCCCTCGGGCCGCCTTGGCCACGAGCGGATTCCTCAGCGACTCGCTGGATGGACACGTCCCCAAGCCCTGTTACCCACCACCGTACCCGTCCTCACACGCCCCAACCCCCTTGCCCCGCGACGAAATCCCCAACCCGCCGCCGAGCAAAACCCATTAAAGAACCGGCCTCACGTTGCGGTTTAGTTCACCGAACGGTTTCATCAGCTTGCGGCCCCGGGCCTTTGCACTTCTTCCGGCCTTTCATGGCCGCAAGCTGAAGAAACCTTTTTCAGTGACATCCGATCGAAAAATATCTTCGCCTTGTTTTCAGATACTTAGCGGATGCCTGCCGCTCAAGCCGTAAACCCGCATGGTATCGGTGTGAGTAGAAGGAGTTGCCCACCGCGACTCCTCCGACGGTTTTCTTCCTGGCCAGGAAGCGTTGCATCACGGTGGTACTGAACTCCCCGTAGGGCCTAAAGCCCTAACGGCTGTCTGACCAGTGGTACGGGGTCGGCGGGGAGATCTTGGGTTCGAACCCATAACACCCGATGGTGAGCGGATAGCGCCTATTGCCGCCCCACCGGATACCAGAGGGCCAGTCATCGAATCGGGGTGGTTACAGGCGCCATAAAGCGCTTCTATGGCCCCCGAAGATGAGGTCCACATCACTGGCGGCCGGACACGCACGGCGAAAAGTCCGAGGGGGTTGCCCCGAAGCCCCGGCCGCCCGCAACGTTCTCGTACGCCCGTAGTGTCTCTATTTTCCCCTCTAACTCATCCGCTCCCCGTTACCTCCAGGTTTTGACTCTCCTGATTGCTTCTCCGCGCCTCCGCGCCTCCGCGTCCAGTGTTTCTCCCTCCCTCCGCTCCCTCCATTCCTCCCCCCCCAAAAAACAAAATCGGCACTCGCCGCTCGTCGCGGGGAGTGCCGATCTGATTTCTTTGGTCTGCCGGGCCCTCCACCGCCGCAGCGGTGGAAGGCCGATTCATTGCCGTTAGAAGTGGCTCTGGAATTCGGGGCTTCCCACGAAGCCTTGACCCGCCGTGCCCGGACCCAGAATCTGGAGCCGAACCGCTGCGGTCGCCGCGCCGTTGAAGCAGATTCCCGATCCACCGCCGTTCGCTACGCCCAGCCAGAAGGCGAATCCGGACGTATCCGGGGCGCGGCCCAGGATGAGATAGTACAGCATCCGGACGTAGAGCGCGTTGGAGTGATCCGCCGCCGTACGGAAGCCTCCGGTGTTCTGGAATTCCGCGCTGGCAAGAATGGTGCTGAACGCTGCCGCCGGCCCCACAACCCCTTCCGCACCGACGGGAGCGCGACCCAGCAGGTTCTGGTACACCTGGGCCTTCGTCAGACCCGGATTCAGGGAAGCGAGCAACGAAGCCACCGTCGCCGCGCCGGCTCGCACGCTGGCCACCGCCGCGCTGAACTCGGCGAACGTCGGCGCACGGTTCAGGGCAGCCTGGTAGGCCGCCATCGTCGTGAAGCCGGTGCCGACACCTTCCGGACTGGTCAGGAAGGAATCCACCATCTGGCCCAGACCAGCCGTACCCACTCCGGTCCAGAAGGC
>JAIQFL010000320.1 GCA_020073365.1 Terriglobia bacterium
GCCTTTAAGGGGCCTACGGGAAGTTCAGTACCACCTGAGTTGCAACGCTTCGTGGCCACGAAGAAAACTGGTTGCGGCTGGCGCGGTGGGGCGCAAGCCTCCTTACGGTTTCAGAGTAGCAGGCCGGCGGGCGCTGTCCACTGCCGCGCACTGCCGGAATTGGTGCGAAGCGCTTTGGAATCACCGTGGAAATATTTTCTTACCTTTGGTGACTGGGCAAAGCACCGGATTCGTTACGGATCCTATTCACAAGCCAGATGAGTATAGCCGCCGTCTCTCGGCGAGCATGGCGGGCGAAACCGCAGCCGCATAAATCGGCCCCTAACATCAGAAACTCGATCGCTGCAAGATCTTAAGGTGCCGGCGTTACTTTCAGATTGGCGAAGTGAGCTTCGGTCCCAGGTCCGACCCACAGCGCGATAGCGCCGGTGACTTCTCCCAGTTTCAGGTCTTTGACGATGAGACATGGCTGCGCCGCACCGTGAACGTACAGCTCTGCGCGGGTCCCCTTCACGACGATCTTGTACCTGGTCCAGGCACCTGATTCCAGATCGACGTACGACTCGTAGATGCCCGGCGACTCATTGCGCAGGCGTTCCCATGACCAATCGGGTTCGGAGGAATACTGGGTCGAGTGGTTGCGCCGGGACATGTCGTCGGCACGCCCGTTGGTGGGTCGCAGGTAGATGCATTCGTATTTGGAGCCGCCGCTCTGGACGCGGAAGGCCACACCAACAAAACCGCGGGCCCCGGCGAAGGAACCGGCGGTAGGTCTTCCGGCGAGTTCGACCTCAATCGCGCCGTCCTTGAAGGCTGAGTTCTTCAGCAGCGCTATGCCTCCGCCGCCCTCGCGATCGACCAAGCGCATGGATTCCTTCCCTTGATAGGTGACCACCGACATGTCCAATTTCTGCGTTTGCAGATTGGCAATGGGAATAGGTTGGGCCCACGCAGCCATGGTGGGCAGTAAAATGCCAAGCAGCGACCTCAAATTCTTGCCGTTTCTCATGTAGGCTCCAGATTCCTTTTTACCCGCGGGGGACTGCTGTTCGGTGTGCGAGGCGGCGGTGACGATCGGCTCGCGAGTTGGTGTCATGACGATCATGTCGCCCGGCATTGGGGGAATACCGCTTGTCGCCGCGTTCTTCATTCACTCGCACCTGAGGGCGACCACAGGATCAACTGCGGTGGCTCGCCGCGCGGGGATGTAGCACGCCAGCAGCGCAATTTGACGCAGGCGATGCGACCTTGACAGCCCGCCAGTTGCTTGCGAATCGGTTCATTCCAGTCACGCATTTGCGACTCCCATGATTCGGCCGATAGCCTGGACGAATATCTGCCAGCCCTGCCGCTGCGAAACCAGGATTTTCCTCCCCTGGGAAGTCAGCTTGTAATAGCGCCGCCGGCGCTGCCCGCTCTTTTCGACCCACCGGCCTTGGATCCATCCGCGCTTCTCCAAGCGATACAGCAACGGGTATAACGAGGCCGCGTGAAAACGCAGTGCGCCTTGTGATCGCCGTTCGATCAGCTTGCTAACTTCGTATCCGTGGCGGGGTAAGGCCTCGAGCAATGACAGTATCAGGAGCTCGGCGCTGCCCTTTTTCCACTCGCGATCCACCGATTGGTCTTCCATATATAGCACTACCATATATTACATATCGGAATGACCAGAGTCAACAGGCGACAAATCGCGGCGTTGCCGGGAACGTAGGCGCGCCGCGGGACCAAAATCCCGCAAAGTGGCTTAGTACTCCATTTCATAAATACGCCGACGTATTTGCGAACACCGCCAAGCGTCGACACGAGTGTCGACGCGGCAAGCACGAGTGCTTGCGCCACGGCTTCGATACGAGGCTGGAGGAAGGAAGACACAGGCAAGAATGCCCGTGTTACCCCGCAAACCAGTGGACCGGCGCCATGGTGATCCAGGGAACATACGTGATCAATAGAACGCCCAGCAACAGGATCAGGTAAAACGGCAGGGTGGCGCGGTAGACGCTGGCCATGGGGCGCCGGAAGCGGTAGGCGGACAGACACAGGTTTATCCCCACCGGGGGCGTCAGATATCCCAGCTCCAGGTTCGCCAGAAAAATGATGCCGAGCTGCACGGGCTCGATGCCGAAGGCCGCCGCGAGCGGTGTGATCAGCGGAACCATGACGATAATCGCGGAAAAGACATCCATGAACGAGCCTTTGAGCAGCAACAATATGTTCAGCAGCAGCAGGAACACGTATTTGGAATGGATATTTGCCTGGGTCCATTCGATCAGCCGGCCCGGCAACTGTGCGTCCACCAGGTAGTTGGTGAACCCCACCGCGACACCGATGATCAGCAGCACACCGCCGACCACGGTGACGCATTCCCTGGCCACCGCGGGGTAGTCCCGGCGCGCGGACAGCCCCTTGTAGACCAGGCACTCGACCACGAAGGCGTACGCGACCGTGATGGCTCCCGCTTCCACCAGGGTGCCAAAGCCGCCGAACAGACCGATCAGCACGATCGCGGGAACCGCGAGTTCCCACTTGGCGGCCCACACGGAGCGGGCAGCCTCGGCGCCGGAAAAGCGCGTGCGTTCGGCGCGGTTTTGTACGCCCTGGTACACGCCCCATGCCGACACCAGTGTCACCATCAGCAGTCCCGGCAGGAACCCGCCGACGAACAATTGGTCGATGGGCGTGCGCGCGTAGACGCCGTAGAGGATGACCGGCAGACTGGGGGGAAACAGCAGGCCCAGCGATCCGGAAGCATTGATGAGGCCGATCGAGAAGTTCTCGGGATAGCGGGCTTTCATCAGCATCGGCAGCAGGAGGCCGCCCATGGCCAGGATGGTAACGCCCGAGCCGGCCCAGGTGAAGACCGCGCAGACCACTGCCGTAGTGACGGCCAACCCGCCCGGCATCCATCCGATCAGCGCCTGGTAGACGCGCAGCAGTCGATGGTTGGCGCCGCCCTGTACCAGCAGATACCCGGCAAAGGTGAAGAGCGGAATGGAGGGCAAGACCGGTGAGGCGACCAGGCGGTAGGTCTCGACGGGCACGGCGGCCACCGGCAGGCCTTCGTTCCAGAACAGCAGCAGCGCGATGCCGCCCAGCGTGGCGAAAATCGGGAGGCCCAGCAGCGCGGCGATCAGCACCACTGCGATTCCTCCGGTGAGGATCGCCGTGCTATGCGGGGACGGCAGCAGTCCGAAGACGCATGGCACACACAACCCCAGGGCCGCGGCCAGCCTGCCGCGACGGTGGGGGGAAGCGTGCCAGACGATGCCGAGCGCCACCGCGAGAAACCCGGCCGGCATGGCGGCCTGCGCCACCCAGAGCGGGATCCCGGCCGCCAGTTTCCCGCCCCCCAGCCGCTCCGCGATTACGAACTGGGCGCCGGCCCACGCCAGGCACAGTGCGATGGCCGAACCCACGGCGGATACGAAGACACGCACGCCCCCGAGCCAACGCTCCGGCAGGAAGGTGTTTGCGGACAGGGCCAGAAGCCGGTCGGACCGGGCGGCCAGGGCAGCCCCCAGGAAGGCGATCCCCAGGGTCAGGTGTTGCACGAAGACCGTCGAGCCGGGGATACCCGGGAGTTTGCTCTGTCGCGAAATCATTTCGACGATGGGGAACAGCGACATGATGCTGAGAGCCGCGGCCGCGGCCAGGCCTTCGAACGCGCTCAGCCTGCCGCGATCCGCGGGCACTAGATCGCTGGGCGCCAGGGCGATCGCGCTCATCGCAGGGCTCCAGCGGCAAGAAGCGGCCGGCTAAGAGCCGGCTGACAGGCGGAACCGCCTGTCCCACCAGAAGGCCGACTCAAAGCCGGCTGCAGGCAAGATTGCCTGCCCCACTGGGGGGCAGGAGGCTGGAGGGCAGTGGAAAGGGGGGCAAGAGGCTGGGGAGCAGACGGCTGAGGGACAGGAGAATGGGGCACAGGAGAATGGGGGACAAGAGAAGAAGGTACCAGGGCCAGTCCACGGGCTCCAGCGCGAGAGGAGCGGTACTCGTCGCGAAGCTTGCGAACTTCGTCGAACAACTCGGCGGGAATGATGCCGCCCCGCAGCTTCGGATAGACGCCCTCCGCCTCTCGGCGCCACTCCGCCAGCCCCGTGGCGTCCACGGGGATCACCTGGAGCCTGCGCTTCTGCATGGTGCCGACAGCCTCGTCCCCCATCTTCCGGATGCCGCCGCGCATGCTCACGCCCGCTTCATGGGCGGCATTCATCATCTCGCTCCGTTGGGCTGCCGGAAAGGAGTCCCACATCTTTCGGGTGATCATAGTGGCCCCGATCAAGGGAGCCCACTTCACATCGGTCATGTTGTGCGCGATGCCGAAACTCTGGTTCAACAGGGCGTAGAGCGGCGTGGTGGGGACCGCCTCGATCAGGCCGGTCTGCAGCCCCGTGAGGATGTCGGTGGCGGCCAGCGATACCGCGCGGAAGCCGTTGGCCTTCCAGAGATCCAGCGTGTCGCTGTCCCCGGCCCAGGTGAACAGTTTCATCTTGCGGAGGTCCGCCAGGCTGGCCGCCGGGCGAGTAGTAAAGAAATGCACCCATCCCGCGTCGCCCCAGTTCAGTACCAGGAATCCGCGCGCCTCGATCATCTTCTCGAGGCGCGGCGCAACGCGGTCCCGCACGTAGTCCAGTTCTTCATACGAGTTGAACATCATGGGAATCTGGAGCGCCGATACGCCGCGCTCGATGGTGGACATGCCGGCGCCCGAGAGCGCCACCGCCTGGATCTGCCCGATGCGCATCTTGTTCACCATGTCGGGCTCATCGCCGAGCACGCCTCCGGCATAGATGACCAGCTTCACCTGGCCCCCGGAGATCTTGCGCCACCGCTCGCCCATCAACTGAAGCGCCTGGTGCCACGGCGACCCTTCTGGAGCCAGCGTCCCCATCTTGACGACCGTCTGCGCCGGAGCCGGAGTCAAACAGCCGAGTAAGAGCAAACTTACAATCCATCGCGACATATTAGTTCTCCTTTGCCGCCAGAGCGGACGTTTCCAGGAACAAGTCATCGATCCGGCCCAACAGCCAGCGTGCGCGGCGTTGCGCCAACAGGTTGGCGAGCCGGGTCTCGGGATGCTGGCCGGGATCGATGCCCAGGGCCCGCTCGATCAATTGTCGAAACTCGGCCCGGTTCTGCGCCGGTATGGAAGCGTTCTCGGCGCGGGAAACAAACAGGCTGGCGCGCCGCGCGCCGGAAAGCCGCAGCGCCTGCTCGTAATAGCCTGCGATCCGAGCCTCGCGTTCGGCGGGCTTCACGCCGGTGCGGCTGCCTTCGATGTCGATCAGGAACTCCGGCAATGCGCCTTCGTTCCAGCCTTCGTCCAGTTCCATGGCGCGCTGGATAAACGCCTCCACCACGGGCAACTGCGCGATCATCTCGGGATCGTCCTTGGAAGCCGAAATGGCCAGCCCGTGGGCGGCGGCCGTCCAATAGAGAAGGGGCACGTCGCGTTTCCGTACGCGTGCCAGCGCCGACGCTTGTTGGTTTTCTAGCGCCGCGCCGAAGCCCGGGTAACGCACCTCCAGCGCGCGCATGCCGTAAGTCCGGGCGCGGAGGTAGAGCCTCCGTGCGCGGCCGCGCAGCGCGTTACTTTCCTCCAGGTTTTCCGTGAAGGCGCGCTCGGCCTTCTGTCCGACGAATGCGTACGAATACCCGGTAAACCCGCTGGCCGTGGCCAGCAGCAGGCCGGCGTGGCGCGGCGATTCGGCCAGCAGGCTCTCCATCAGCTTCAGGGCGAACGGCAGCGCGTCACCCACCAGATCCGGGTCGTCGTCGCCCTCGAAGGTGGCGCCGGTGGAGGCCAGCGCATCACCGAGTTTGTTGACCGCGATCTTTTTGATGGAGCAGCCGCCCGAAAGAACCGCGACCATCAGCACCGCGGCGAGCTGCCGCATCCTTTGAAAGTGCATACTTCAACCTCCATAAGTGCTCTCCCAGTCTCGGGACGCCGTTACTGGCCGCACGGTTTTCATTTGATTCGCCGCAGTTCGGTTTCCTCGCCGAACGATCTGTCGTCGGCGAAATAGGGCAGCAAGTAGCGGCGCAGGTCGGTGGGCGACGCGGTCAACACGATCCGGCCACCGTCCTCGGAAAGGACTTCATGACGAAGCTGGCCGCGAGTGTTGATCTCCCCCTTGAGCCAATTGCTGTCCATCTCGGCCACCCACGCAGCATCTTTGTCCAACCGGAGCTTGAAGAACAGGTGGACGGGAGGTGGCGCGCCCTCGCTGGCACAGTAGACATCCAATAGGTACCGGTCGCCCACTTTGAGGATTTGCATCGTGCCTTTGATCTCCTCGGGTCCCGCGGTCACGCTGTACCCCGACTCGCTACGGCCGACCTTGTATCTGGTTCTCCAGCCGCCTTTGTCGGTTTTGACCTCATCCCAAGTACCCAGGAGCGCAGGATCGAGAAACCTCTCTTTGTCGTTTAGCATCGCGAGCGGATGCAGCGAGACGACGCTCGCGCATCCACTCAACAACGTCAGTATTGAAGCAAGAAGAACAACTTGGAGTCTGTACATAGTTCCCTCTCTCATGCCGGCTCCTGCCGTTGCTTGGGATGCCGGAGCATTGACAACAACACAGGAGCCGAAATCATACCGATGACGGCGCCACCGGCCGCTCCGGCGGCCAAATACGCCGTCGTTTCTGTGAGGCTGTGATATACGGAAAAACCGACCCATGCGCCGGCCACCCAGCCGAAGGTCGAGCTGACGATGCTCGCGGGCACCCAAAGCGCCGGCCGTGACACTCGCCGCCAAAGAATCCAGGACTGCACTACTCCGGCAAGCGACCCGCCCACCGCGCCGGCCCAGTATGGGTCTGGAGCGAGGAAGCCGTGCGCCACCCCGGCCCAAAGCCCCAGAACCCAGGCGAGGCAGGTGCCCGCGATCCACGTGGGCGAGAAGTGCAAACGACCGTGCAGCGGTAGCCACTGCGCTGTTCCGACGATGGCGCCGCATGCGATCCATCCCCAGATGTTTTGAAACGGAGGTGTCGTTGGGATGGCAATGGCAATAGCCCATCCGAGCGTGTTCGCCGCGATCCAATTGAGAGCTAATGTTCTTGCTGTGGAAGACATATGCGACCTCACCCGGCGTGGGCAGACCCTCTACTTCAGCCGCACCTTCACAACCACGCCGGCGTGGTCCGAAGCCCAGGGGGCGGCCGTGCCGGTCCGCTCGACCGAAACCACGTTGGGATCCCCCCAGAACGAGAGTTGAATGTCGCCGCCGGTGAAGATGAGGTCGATGCGCTCATTGGGGCTGGCCGGCCCGGAAGCCTGGTCCTCGCCAAAAAGCGGCCAGGTGTAGCCCGGGTCGACCAGCTTCGCCGATTTCCAGGAGTCCGCGAAGTGGGCCGAACGGATCGCCCGGACGGCGCCCGTCTGCTCCGGTCCCGGCTCGGCGTTGGCATTGAAATCGCCGGCCAGGATTACCGGCATCCCAGGCGAGGCCAAGGCCGCGAGTAGCTCCTCCACCTGGGCCTGTTGAACCGTTTCGCCGGCGGGCAAGCCGGGGTAGGTGCTTTCCAAATGCGTATTCACGAGGCGGAACTTCGATTTCTGAACCTCCACGTCCACCGCCATCCAGCCGCGGGGCACCTGGATCTCGCCCAGCACCGGACTCCCGAACTTGAAGACCGCCTGGTAGCGGTGTGTCTGTGCATTGGAAACATCGAATTGAGATTGGGGCAGATCGATACGCGCCAGGATTACATCGCGATCCGTGATCCTGAGGTCGATCCCCTCAGTCGGTACCGGCGCTTCAGCATCGAATTGCGATTGGACGGCAGCGATGGCGTAGTGCAGGTTCCTTTTGGCCAGTTCGGCCATCAGCAGGTCCAGTTGATCGTACAAAACGACTGTTGCGGGCGGTTGCATGAGCGGGCCCGTGCGCCACAGGGTAACCTCCTGGAGGGCGATCAGATCCGGTTTGTACGCGGCGATCTCCTCGGCGATCCGCGCGGCGCGTTCCGGAATGCGGCTGGCCTTAACCTCCGCCAGAGTCGCGGCTGCCCCCATTACGAATGAGGTTTGGTCGGTCGCCGCCAGGATGTAGTTCATGTCGGTTCCCGCGTCCAGGTTGCGGGTCATCACGGTAACCGTATTCGGATTGGCGGCCGATGCACTCCACGGCGAAGACAAGGCCGTTGCCAGAACCAGGAACAACGCGGATCTCCCGGTGGCTGTGGATTTTAGCGAAAACAACATGTGTCCTCCTCTTCGAGCGATGCGCCGCCATGCGGGCGGCGGAAATGGCTTCCGTTGGATCTCAGGCCGGACCGCGGAAGCGCGGTTTCTCCATAATCGATCGTCGGTTGAATAGCTGCCTGCTGCTGTTCCACACCAGTGAGTCTGCCGCTTCGGCGGGGCCGCAGTCCTTCGGAAACCCAGACAAAAAGGTGATGAAACTCTGATATCGGGCTTTTCAGACCCGAAGCGCTGTGATAATCTCGTGCTAGGTCCAGATTGAAACGGCAGAGCTGCTACCCATGCCGGCTTCGGCGATAGAAGGATACGAGTTCGGGCCGTATCGCATGGATAGCGGCGAGCGGTTGCTGCACCGTGGCGACGCGTTGATTCCGCTGCCCCCGAAGGTGGCGGGCACGCTGCTCGTGCTGGTCCAAAACGCCGGCCGGATGGTGGAGAAGGGCGACCTCATCAAGGCCGTTTGGCCGGACACCTTTGTCGAAGAGGGCGCCCTGACGCGAAACATCTCCCTGCTCCGGAAAACCCTGGAGGATACGGGAGAAGAGGCCGCATACATCGAGACCATTCCCAGGCGAGGCTACCGGTTTGTAGCGCCGGTGCGCACGGTGGCGATAGGGGCCGACCCTGCGGTCGCGCCCGCAACCGCCGACGGCGGGTTGGCAGACGGGGGGTTGGCGAATCGCACCGGGTTGGTCGATGGCGGCGGCAAGGCGGACCGCGCCGGGTCGGCAGACCGCGGGGGGCCAGCGGAACTTACCGGATCGGCGGAACAGGCCGGCAAGGCGGAGCCCGCCGAAAGCCAGCCATCTTCAAGGAAATCGGCGGCGAAGTGGATCGGTCTGGCTGCCATATTGCTAGTCGCCGGCGGCGCGGCCGTCGCGAGATACGTGACGAGGCACGGGGACGCTCCCCGGGTTGCGCCCCTGTCGGCGCCCGAAAACACACTGGCGGTAATGCCGTTTCGCAGTCTGGATATCGACGCTTCGCAGGACTATTTCGCGGAGGGCATGACCCAGGCCCTGATCACCGGTCTCGCCAGGCTGGGCAAGCTGCGAGTGGTTTCCCTGATTTCCGACGTCGGCGGGCAGGGCGACGCCGCCGCGAGGGATGCCATTCTCAAGAACCAGGCGGTGAACCGGGTTCTGACCGGAACCATCGTCCGTTCCGGCGGGCGAGTGCGGATCGACGCGAAGTTGACCGATCCCCGGACGGGGTTTGTGCATTGGGCGAACAGCTATGAGCGTGACTTAGGAGACGTCCTGGCGCTGGAGGACGCGGTGTCGGAAGCCATTGCCAGCGAGATCCAGGTGAGCCTTACGGCTACCGACCGCGAGCACCTGCGGCAGCGGCACAGCATCAATCCGGAGGCCTTGGACGCCTATCTGCGAGGGCGCTACTTCTGGAACCGGCGGACGGAGGATGGGCTGAGGCGAGCCGCACAGTACTTTCAGAAGGCCATCGCCGCCGATCCCACGTATGCGCCGGCCTATAGCGGGCTGGCCGACTCCTATTCCCTGTTGGGGTCCATCGGAACCGACGGCATGGCGCCGAACCAGGCCATGCCCCTGGCGAAAGCCGCCGCTCAAAAAGCCCTGGAGCTGGATCCGGACCTGGCGGAAGGCCACGTCTCCCTCGCCAATGTGAAACTGTCTTACGACTGGGACCTGCCCGGCGCCGCCCGGGAGTTTTCCCGCGCGCTGGCGCTGAACCCGAACTCCGCAACCGGGCGTCACTGGTTGAGCCACTATTACATGGCGGCCGGCGACCTTGGCAAAGCCGCCCGGGAGATGCACGCGGCACTCGAACTAGAGCCGTTATCGCCCAGCATCAATATCGGCGTGGGCTGGTGCCTTTACTATTCCCGGCAGTACGACCAGGCCATCGTGCAATATCGCTCGATCGTGGAAATGGACCCGAGCTTTCCCATGGCGCACCAGACATTGGGTATGGCGTACCAGCAGAAGGGACTGCTCGAACAGGCCATCGAGGAGTACAGGCGGGCAGCGGCGTTCTCGGGCAACAGTCCGGGATCCGTGGCGGCTCTGGCAAGCGCCTACGCAGCCGCGGGGAGCCTCGTGGAAGCCCGGCAGGAGCTGGCCCGGTTGGAGGAGATGGCGCGCACACGCTATGTCCCGGCGTTTTACTTTGCCTCGGTCCACTACGCCATGGGCGATCTGAAGAAGACCTTCGAGTGGGGCTGGAAGGCCGTAGACGAGCATTGCGACTACCTGATCTATTTGAATGTGGAGCCGCGCGTCGGCAAACTGGCCGTTCATCCGGAATTCCTTCGGGCCATGTCCGTCCTCCACCGGCGATGAGGCGTCTTCTCCACATGGCCGCGCTGGCTTGGGGACTCAGCGGGGCGGGCTGGGCGGCGCGATGCACCACCGTCCTGGACCCCGGCGTCCTGCGCGAATACGAGAACTACGTCGCGACCGCGGAGCAGGCGATGTCCCAGCGGTTCGATTCGGGGGAACTGCGGTGGGTGCCGGATTCCGCGTCCCGGGGAGCGGCGGCCACGCTGGCTTCCGGCAAGCTGGTTCGATGGAATATCAGCGACGCGGCTCTCAATGGGCGCATCGCCGGCCAGAACGGGACCATCATCCACTGGGTGGGCGCGATCCGCATAAACGGCGCGAGCCTCACGGATCTGAGAGCCGTGCTCGAAGATTACGGCCGCTACGACCGGATCTACCGGCCCATGGTCATCGAATGCCGGGCCGAACGCAATGGAGACGGGCCAGCCCCCGTTTACGACGCGATTCTGGGGCTCCACAACGCGTTCCGTTTCGCCTCCCTGTTTCCGCAGCACTATGCGTTCCGCGTCAAGGCGCGCATCGAGTACTCGGGCTCGGCCCTCCCCGAACGTCCGGAACTGCGGGTCCACCTGCGAGCCGGCGAGATTCGCGAGTCCGACAGCGGTGTGCCCGGGCGGAACGACTTCCTGGAGCCGTATCACGATCACGGGATCATGTGGGCTCTCAACGCTTATTGGCGCGCGCGCCAGCGAGGCGCCGGCCTCTACCTGGAGTTCGAGTCCATCACACTGGCGCGGTCGGTGAGGGCGTTCGCCTGCAAAATTGGCTTCGTTCCGGTTCCGAAATCGATCGTATCGGCGGCCATGGACTCAATGCCCGCGGAGTCGGTGACCACCATTCTGGCAGGGACCAGGGCGGAATGCGAACGCAGAGCCTACGGGCGGTCCACCAACGGGGCCGGCCAATGATCGCGTTGAAGGTGTCCGATCTCCTGGTCGGGCTTACCCTACGGGTGGTAGCGCGGGCGTTATTCCGGATCCGCGTTCTTGGGAAGGAACACGTTCCGGCGCGTGGGCCGGCCCTGCTGGTCTCCAATCACCTCACGCACCTGGACGGGTTTCTGATCGGCTCCTGCATCGGGCCGGTGGTTCGCTTCCTGGTGTGGAAGCCCTACTACGACCGCAAGCCGATCACATGGGGACTCCGGCTGGCGAAGGCCATCCCGGTCTCGACCGGGCCGCACAGCGCGGCGCAATCCATCGGGCAGGCCCGCGACGCGCTGGAGCGCGGCCAGGTGCTCTGCATTTTCGCCGAGGGTTCCATCAGCCGGACGGGAAACCTGCTCCCGTTCAAGCGCGGGCTGGAAGCCATCGTCCGAGACCTGGAGGTTCCCATTATTCCGGTGCATCTCGACGGCCTGTGGGAAAGCGCGTTCAGTTACGCGGGCGGGCGATTCTTCGGGAAGCGGCCGCGACGGTTGAGACATCCAGTGGCCATTTCGTTTGGTGCTCCCATACCCGCTTCGTCGAGGGCGCATGAGGTCCGCGAGGCGGTGGAGCGACTGGCTACGAAGGCTGTCGCAACGCGCAACAACTTCGATTGATCGGCGGATCGCGATGTGCGGCGACCGGTCACTCCGGTTGTCACCTATGTCCGGATTGCTTCAATCGTCCGCGGCAGCGCCGCTGACCGGCTTACCGAAAATGCGGTGGTTCGGCCGTTTTCTGACGGCGAATCAGAAGAAAGATCAGAGCACCAGCGGCAACAACTAAAACGCCGCCGATCAAAACCAATTCCGTAGGCATGAGAGTTCCTTTCTCAAAGATCCTGTTCGTCGCACTGGCGGTGTTGTCGTCCAGGCTCCTTTGCATTGCTGACCGTTTGGCCGGGTGACAACCATCGCCTGCCAAGGTGGGCGTTCAACCTGCCTTGAGGGTTACACCGATCTTCGACATTCTTTAGAATAAGCCCTTTAGAGGCCTTGATTATCCTCAAGTTCCACCAAACTGGGGTTTCACGTCCCCACTGCACGTCCAGGACGTGCTCCCGACGGGTTCAGCTTCCAGTTTGGTTCGCATCCTTGCCGCGCGGCAATGTCGCTTTAGCTTAGTTAGGCCTGGCTACGCCCGTGCCGCCGACAAGTTCGCGGGGTAGACCGATCATCTCGTGAACCTTGTGCAACAGGACCGAAGGAAAGAACGGCTTCTCAAGAATCACGACCGAACCTGTTCCCAGCCTCCCAAAAGCGTCAGAATCCTGCCTGGCCCATGTTCCTGGGGGAGAACCAGACGCCAGAATGATTGGCAGCGATGGAATAACCGACCGAAGCAGCAACGCTATGTGTGTGCCGGAACTTGTGGCCAATGCCATATCGGTAATCAACAGATCCACATGACGCTCATAAGCATAGAACTGGCGCAGAGCTTCGGCGGCGTTGGCAGCTTCGATAATCGTATACTCTCTAAGCACAAGACAGAAAAGCCTCATCATCAGCCTCGGGGGTCACCCAAAACCGGCCATAGAGGGTCACTTCAAAACCGGCCAACGATAACCATCATTCAGGACGTTGATTTCGACACGAGGGCAGGTACCCTCGGTCGATGTGAGCAATGTCTTGAACGAGGAAAAGAAACAGCAAGTTATCGCTTTGGGGCGGCTTGGCTGGTCGCTGCGGAAGATTCAGAAGACC
>JAIQFL010000321.1 GCA_020073365.1 Terriglobia bacterium
CCTCACGAGCCGGAAGAAAGGAGTGTCATCCACCTGGTCTTGGTGTACCCAATTTCAGGATCATCTTGCATTGGAAACGATTCCTAATTTCAGGATCATCCTTGGATTGGAAAATGCTAACCGGGTCTGGGACGCGACAAAGGCTGGCTCAGAGGCTGCAGCTTCAAGAAGCCGTTCCCGGAGCCATTTGGCGTCGACACGACCGAGTCCCAGCGCGGCGGCGAATACCCGTGCCTTGTGCTTGCCATCCTCGTGGTGGGGGTTGAGGCAGTAGTCCCGCAGCTTTTTGATATCGACTACGGCCCGGTTGCCATTGGGGAGCCCCATTACCTGTTGCGATTATATGGCTTGGCTCAATCGGCCGCGCGGGTTAGCCACTCTGGGAGTCACCAAGGTCCGACGGAGGGCGCCGCTGTGGCTCTTCCGTGTGACGCCGGCGATGTAGAATAGCAGTTTCATGTCCCCAAATGAGTCTCTCGCCGCTGCTGCGGCGGACGTCCGCAAATACGCCTGGTATCGCGAGCTGAACGGCTACCACTGGTTCGTGTTGAGCGTTGCCAGCATGGGCTGGATGTTCGACACCATGGCCCAGCAGCTCTTCAACCTGGCGCGCAAACCGGCCATCCGCGAGTTGCTCGGCGGCGGGGCCAGCAACGCCGTGGTCGACAAGCAGGCGGCCTGGGCTACCGCGATCTTCATGGTGGGCTGGGCCATCGGCGGAGTCTACTTCGGCGTCCTGGGCGATCGGCTGGGGCGCGCCAAGACGATGATGATCACCATCCTGTCCTACACGGTTTTCACGGGTCTGAGCGTGCTTTCTACGGGCGTCTGGGATTTCAACGTCTACCGCTTCTTGTGCGGCCTCGGCGTAGGAGGCCAGTTCGGAATCGGCGTAGCCCTGGTGGCGGAGGTGGTGCCGGCACGGGCGCGGCCCTATGCGCTGGGGCTGGTACAGGCTTCCTCGGCGGTGGGCAACATGATCGCGGCGCTGACCGGAATCGTGCTGGGCCAGATGGAGTCGTCGGGCGCCATCACGGGAGCGTGGCGCTACATGTTTCTGGCCGGGGCGGTGCCGGCCCCGCTGGCGCTGGTGGTTTTCAAGAAACTGAAGGAACCGGAACAGTGGCTGAAGGCGCGCAGTGAAAAGAAGAAGCTGGGGTCGTACGCCGAACTGTTTTCCGATCCCCGCTGGAGGCGCAACTCGATTGTCGGCTTCCTGCTGGGGTTCGCGGGCATCGTTGGACTCTGGGGCATCGGCTTCTTCAGCTACGATCTGTTCCGTCCCGTGCTGGAGAGGACCTTCCGCGCGCAAGGTTTCACAGGCGCCACGCTGGCGGGCAAAACCACTACCTGGATCGGCGTGACGTCCCTGCTCCAGAACCTGGGCTGCTTCTTCGGCGTCTACGCCTTCACCTATTTGACGCATTATACAGGCCGCGTGAAAGCCTTCGCCATCAGCTTCGTGGCGGCCATGGGGATGACCGCGTACACGTTCTGGAACCTGAAACAGATCAGCGACATCTTCTGGATGATTCCGCTGATGGGCTTCGCGCAACTCTCGCTGTTCGGCGGCTACGCCATCTATTTCGCGGAGCTATTTCCCACCCGCCTGCGCAGCACGGGCACCAGTTTCTGCTACAACGTGGGGCGTTTCGCGGCGGCCACCGGACCGTTCACCCTGGGCTACCTGACCAGCGATGTGTTTGGCGGCTACCCCGAGCCCATGCGGTACGCGGGCGTGACCATGTGCCTGGTCTTCCTGGTAGGTCTGGCAGCCTTGCCATTCGCACCGGAAACCAAGGACAAGCCCTTGCCGGAGTAGTGAGCTGGAGCGGCAAGGGTTCATCCGTGTTTATCCGTGGCCCATAATTCCCTTCACACCATGGTCGCTGATGCTCTACTGAATGACTAGCGAAGAGCCCGCCGAACAGTACTGCTGCCCTCCGGTAACGGCGCAAATCACGAGTTGCGTAAGCGAGGCCGCAAGGTCATCGGGAACTGCTACATTGACCTGCTGCACTCCGGGAACGGTGGGCGCCGGACCGGCATACAGCGGGACCAGGTCCTTCCGGCCGGCGATCGCGACCGATACGGTGGCGCTGGTGGGGATGCCGGTTGCGAAGATCTGGAGTATGCTTCCAGGACTGGCGCCGGCCCCTGCCCCATTTACGCTGTCGTCCTGGTTCAGGATGCCGTTCGCGAATACGGAGGGCCAGGCCGGAGCCAGCATCACCGTTTGCGGGAGACTGCTGGTTCCATCCACCGTTACCACCAGGCTGGCGGAAGTCTTCGAGCCGACGTCCGGAACCTGGAGGTTGATTTGGGTATCCGAAGTGTAGATCAGGTTGGCGGGGCTACCATCGAACGTCACCGAGACGTTCTTGCCGGCAAGATGCGATCCCATCACCGTACCCAGGGATCCGCCGACCAGCGGCGTGACCTCGTAAGTAGCGGCATTCACCACCTTGCTCACCACCACGGACGGAGTGGTCGGAGGCGGAGGTGGAGGCGGAGGCGGAGGTGGAGGCGGCGCCGGGGTCACCGTCAGGGTCGCCGGGACTGTGAAACTGCCGGCCAGCGGTCCCGCGTCGATCAGAATATTGGCCTGGTAGACGCCTGCCGCCAGTCCTTTGCCGCTGGCTGTGACGATGATGGTGCCGGAGTTCTGCCCCGAAGTGTTGTCCAGGTGCAGCCAGCCCGAGCCGCTTTGGTAGGTGACGGTGGCGGTCCAGTTCATGAGGCCGCCGCCAACATTCTTAATCGGGATGACGCCGGCGTGGCCGGTTTGATCGCCCCCCGCGACCGCCGCGAGCTGGATTACGGAAGACGTCACCACCGAGAGTTTCGGGAAATAGGCTGCCCCGCAATCACCCAACAGGCTGCAATCGGATGGCGGCGGCAACGCGACAAACCGCGGAACCGGTGCGGTAGGGGAAGCGATTCCGACCGTGGAGGCTGGCGCCAAGGAGATGCTCTCCTGGGCGACAGCGGGCGCGGTAATGTTCGAAATCCCAAAGAAGGTAGGGAATTGTGCGGTTTCCTGGGCGGCCGGATTGGCGTCGACTACTTCGTACACGGCGTAGCCGGAACCGCTGGCGAGCGGCACTTCACCGGCGGAATTGAGGGTCAGCGGGCCGGAGCCGGCCGAATTCCCCGGAAGCGGAGCGAGATTACCGCCGGCGCCATCGGAGCCGGCCCCCAGAACGCGCACCAGCAGCAGGGTGCCGCTGCCGGGAAGGTACTGCCCGGCCTGTTGCGGGAGGCCCAGATCGCCGCCCGCGGTGGGAGTGAGAGCGTCGGAGCCGGCCACGGCGTCCGGCAAGTAGAGGTGCGTATTGGCCGGGAAGCCTGAATAGTGAATCAGGAAGCGCGTGCCATTATCGTCCCCGGTGGAGCGCGGCTGAAACGCGTCGCCGAACCCCTCGGTGACGCGCGTGGATGCGAAAGCTGTTCCCGCCGCAAACAGGTTGGCGAGGTTCACGGTAGAGGGCAGCGGCGATCCGGTGCAGGTGATGCCTCGATCGTACAAACTGGTGAAAAAGCCGGTCTGGGCGTAAGCCACCACCAGTTGAGATTGATCGAGCGGAATCGAGGAGGTGGAGCTGAATAGGAGTTGGGCCTGAATGGGGTGTGGCGCTACCGCTCCCAGTTGGTTAACCGCGGCACGAATATTGGAAACCCTAATATTCATCTTGCCGGAGGACGGCACGTTGATGCTGAGGCCGTTGAAAGCGATGATCTGATTGGTGATTTGGCCGGCGATGCCGGTGGGCACAAATCCGCTGCCAAAATCGACAGAAAGTATGGCGTCGTGAGTCAGGTTGTTGGAGTTGGAGTCCACCCGGTTGGTGACGCTGACCGGGAGAAAAATGGACAGGTTGCCGGATAACACCGCCCCGGGATTAGAACCGGAACATTGCAGTATGATATCGCCCATCCGCTCGGTGAGGCCTTCGGCGCGTACTTGACTGGGTACGCTCGAAACCGCACACCGGCCGGATACAGGCGGTGTTTGGGCGTAAGTAGCACAGATTGTTAAGACTAGGAGGGCTGACAGGCGCCAAAGCCGGTCACCACTCCGCGTAAGGGGTACCATCCAGACCTATTTTATCAGACCCGCTCTTGACGTCGAAGATGCCCGGCTCGGACTGGCTGACGCTCTGGCTGGCCTCTTCCATGATGATGCGCCAGCTCTGATTGGATTTGGTCATCGGATCGTAGGGGATTTCCCGTAGATAGCCGGGTACGAGATCTTGAAGGGACTGTGGAGCCTTTCCCTTGTCGTAGGTATAGTTGTCGATCACGGTGCGCAGCGTGAACAGGTTGTTCTTCAGCACGCTCTCCTTGGAGCTACGGATGGTGTTGCTGTAGATCGGAATGGAGATCGTGATCAGGATTACGATGATCGAGATCACCACCATCAACTCCACGAAGGTGAATCCGCGGAGCCGCGAGCGTGGCGTGCGCAATCTGGGCCGGGCCTTGGTGCCGGCGGCTGTCACTGCAGAAGAGATGCCCGCAGGAATGCAGGCATGGCAGCCTGCAAGGCCGCTCCAAAGACTACCATTCAGCATAGGGTTTCCCATCCGGATCCTTGTCCATTGATTTAGTGTATACGTTGAAGACGTTCTGGCCACCCCAATTGGTGGCCGTGGGGTCGTCCTGATCGCTGAGCAGCCCCCACTCGTACTTATTGGTAAAGGGGTCGCGAGGGATCCGCCGCAGGAACTTCATGACCTTGCCGTCCGGGCTCTGCGCCAGTTTGACGCCTGCCACCAGGATCTCCAGGCTTTCGGGGTAGCAGTTGCTGCCGGCTTTCGGAGGACCGAAGTAGCCCTGATCGCAATTGTCTTTATATCTGTCGATGGCGTGGCGCATTTCGTCCAGCGCCGCCTGCAATGCACGCCGCCGTTCCGTCTGGATCCTGGACCGCGCCAGAGGCACGGCCATGGTGCTCAGCACCAGCATGATGGTGAAAGCCACAATCAATTCGATCAGCGTCAAACCGTTTTGCTTCCGGCGTCTCATACTTTCTTATTATTTGACGTTTACCTGCAGTTGAGGGCTGCCCGACGCCACTACCTGTCCTTGCGAATTCCGGACGGAGAGGTTGGGGATGTTCACGATTGTGGAGCCGGTTCCAACGGTCTGGAAATTCAGGGTGATCAGCACTCCCGAGCCATTCGCGCCCGGCGTGCCCGGCAGGCGGTTGAGCTGGATGTTGGCCACCCCGGAATCGTTGAGGATGTTCTTCGTGAAGACCGGTTGCTGGCCGTCGCTCGAGAAGAAGTCGCCGCGCACTACGTCGTTGAGTCGCAGCACCTTGGGATCGAACTGGATCTGTAGAGGCGCGGCGGATACATCCGCGCCGCCTTCCAGGGAGAGGGTGACGATAAAACTGTTGGACGCGTTGGTGTCCACCTGCGAGGGCGAGAAGCGCACGCGCGCGCCGGACGGCTGCTGGGTGGAGTCAGCCGCAGCCGGCGGAGGAGCCGTGGCCGGTGGGGTCAAACCAGCGATCGGGGGGGCGGTCGCCGGTGGGGCCAAACCCGGCGCTGGGGCGGTCGCCGGTGGGGCCAAACCCGGGGCTGGCGCAGTCGCCGGAGGCGTCAGGGTAGCGGGTGGAGTGCCCGCCGAGGTCTGCATCCCGGGTGCCGCCGCAACAGGAAGGGCAGGCGATGGAGCGGAGGCGGCGGGGACTGGCGTGGCCGCGGCAGCCTTTGGATCGGCTTCCTCCGCAGGTTTCGGCGCGCGGTTCAACTTGATGGTGGTGGCGTTGCCCACCGCGATGCCGCGCAGATTCTCGGGGGTGATGTCGAGCCGCCGCACGATGTGCGGAATCAGGACGATCATGAGCTCGCCACGCTGCCGGTCTACGCTCTCTCCGGAAAACAGTTTCCCGAAAAACGGGATGCTGGAGAGACCGGGAATCCCGGTGACCGACTTGGTGTCTTGCTGGTTGATCAAGCCGCCGAGCAGGCCGACTTCGCCCTGGTGCATGCGGATGTCTTGCGAGATCTTGCGCTGGCCGATGATCGGCTGGTCCAGGCCGCCCAGATTGACGTTGCCGGCGATGGTAGAGACATCCAGGTCGATGTGGATGGAGACATCTCCGTTGTCGTGCACGTGCGTTTGCAGAGCTACATTCACCCCGACATCGATATAGGTGAACTGTGTATTCACCAGCGGGTTGATGCCGACACCGCCGATGCCGGGTTGGAAGCTGCCGGAGGCGGTGGGTTGGCGTTGGCCGATGTTGATTGTGGCCTTCACGTTATCCACGGTCCGGATTTGGGGGGCTTGCAGGGTTTTCGTCTTGGTATCGCTCAGAACCGCTTGCAGCAGGGCACTGGGAAGGCTGATAGAGAAATCGGAAGTGGCGATGGTGAGATTGTTCAGCGCTACTGCGTTGGTGGAGGTGGTTGTTGCAGGGGTGGAAGTGCCGGTACCTCCGGTGCCGGTGCCACTTGCAGGCGTGGTCGTCGTAACGCCGTTGCGCGGCGTCCAAGTGAACGGCACCGTGAGCCCGGTGGAGGCGATGGCGGCAGTGAGCTGTCGGTTGAACACCGTGCTCGCTTCCAACACCATGATATCGATCACCACTTCGGACTTAGGTCTGTCCAGGTCGTGAATCATCTTGGCGGCTAGCTCCACCTGGTCGGCCTCGCCGCGCACGATGATGGCGTTCTGGGAGTTGTACGCAACCACGCGCTGTAACTCCGAAACAGACCGGACGGCGTTGACGATTTCCTGGATTTCCTGCGGCATGTTGACGTTGGAGAGATAGAAAGTCTGGGCCACCATCTCGGCGAAATCGCGCCGCTTGTTGGGGTTGTCATTGGTGATGAAGATGGTATTGGGCGATAAGGCCTTCCAGTAGGACTTGGTGATGACCGCGAGGTAGTCCAGGGCATCCTCCACCGTGGCGTTATCGAAACTGACACTCAGGGAGTTCCTGGGGGGATTCTGGTAATCCGGATCCCAGAGCACGTTGATGCTCGCCATTTTACCGACCGTCTCGAAGAGGGTCTTCACCGTGCTTCCATTCAGCGTGAGGTGGCGAATGGTCGGGTCGAGAGGTTTGAGCTCCGGCACCGGGAGGAGGCGGTCCATCCTATCCTGGTTTTCCTTCTTCATCACTTCTACCGGGGTGAGCGCCCTTTGTTCCGGAGGTGCCTCCTTGCCGGTATCCTGGACCCTCTTGCGCTCGCGCTGGATCATCTCCTGTGTGCGCCGGAGTTCCTGCTCGGCAATCGACGAGCCTGGATTGATTGCATAAGCCTTTTGAAACTCGAGGAAGGCTTCACCGAGCTGACCCTGCGAGCGGATTTTCAGCCCGCGATCCACATGGCCCTGGGAAGCTTGAAAGCGCGCCTTCTGGGCGGCCATCTGGTAGACCAGTTCGCCGGGATCCTCGGACAGCGCCTTTTCGTATTCCTCCATGGCGGCGTCCCATTCCCTTTTCTCCTCATGCGCCCGGCCCAGCGCCAGGAACTTGTCGCCCCGGCGCGTGCGCGCCTCCAGTGGAGCCAAGGGTCCGAGCAGCGCGGCGGCCACCAATACCGCGGTTAAACGATTGAAAAAAGACATGTTCCTGTATTTTCCCCGGGGGTTCGAGATGCTGTGTTAAGATGAAGTTCAATTACGCGGTTCGGGAGCATCTAAACTCATTGACGTAGTTGGGCTTCCCCGCGTGGAGACGAATACGGTGGGGCATGCTTTAGCCTGCCCCGGAATCCATACCGCGGTTTTGGCAGGCTAAAGCATGCCCCACGACGCTTCCTTCAAAATCCTGAGCGCCAACCGGCAGGCCGGACACAACTATTTCCTGCTGGACCGGTTTGAGGCCGGCCTGGTGCTCACCGGAACCGAGGTGAAGGCCGCCAAAGAGGGACAGATCCAGCTCAAGGACGCCTACGCGGCGGTGCTGAATAATGAGGCGTGGCTGATCAACGCCCACATCAGCCAATACTCGCACGGGAACCGCGAGAACCACGTTCCGGTGCGGAACCGCAAGATGCTGCTGCATCGCAAGGAAATCGACAAGCTCCTGGGCCAGACCCGGGAGAAAGGTCTGGCGCTGATTCCGACCAAGATCTATTTGAAGAACGGCCGGATCAAGTGCGAAGTGGCGGTGGCCAAAGGCAAAAAGCTGCACGACAAGCGCGAGGCCGACCGGGCGCGCACCGCCGAGGACGAGGCGCGAGCGGAAATGCGCCGGCGGGCGTAAGGTGGGGTCCACGAAATTACTACCAGGCGTCTCCCACGTGCTGACACTGGCGAGACGCTGGAACGGCAGAAAGCCCATGCTACAGTAAACTCAGTGAGCTACCGGCAGACCGGCATCGTTCTGGAGAAGCTTTCCATCGGTGTCGGCGACCGTTTTGCGCACCAGGCCAAGCCGCAGTTAGCCGCGTGCGCCCGCGCCGCCGACAAAGGCGTTTTGGTAGTCCCCGTCTGGAACAAGTCCAACCGCGAACACAAAATCGTGGGCTCGGAACCGGGAAACACTCGGGCCGCAGCCGACGCCGCCGTGCGTGAATTGGGCTGGACGCATTCCTACTATGTGGATGCGGACCACATCAATCTGGACACCGTGGACCGCTTCCTGGCGGCCTCGGATTTCTATACGCTCGACGTGGCCGACGCCATTGGCCATCCGCCGGATGCCGGCGCCGCCGAGAGCTTCGTCCACCGCCATCCCGAGTTGGTAGGCAGAATCGAGATCCAGGGCATCCCCGAGCCATTGCAGGTCACGGCCGAACAAACCTGCAGCGCGGCCCGCAAGTACCTGTTCGCGGTCAGCCAGGCCGGGCGAATCTACCGGCACATCGCGGATCGCAAACAGGCCGGCCACTTCATAACGGAAGTGTCCATGGACGAGACGGATAGCCCCCAGACCCCGTCCGAGCTCTTGTTGATCCTGGCGGCCATTGCGGATCAGGGCATTCCCATCCAGACCATCGCGCCGAAATTTACGGGCAGGTTCAACAAGGGTGTCGACTATGCCGGCGACGTGGGACAGTTCGAAAAGGAGTTCGGCTCGGACCTCGCGGTAATCGCGCACGCCATCGCGCATTACGGCCTGCCGGCCAACCTGAAGCTGAGCGTGCATTCGGGCAGCGACAAGTTCTCGATCTACGAACCCATCCGCCGCTGTCTGCGGCTGTTTGGCGCCGGGGTGCATGTTAAGACCGCCGGCACCACCTGGCTGGAGGAACTGATTGGCCTCGCGGAAGCCGGCCCCGAGGGTCTGTCGATGGCCAAGCAGATTTATACCAGCGCCCTCGATCACCTGGACGATCTGTGCGCGCCCTACGCCGCGGTGATCGATATCGATCCGGCCAGGCTGCCTTCCGCCAGCGAAGTTCGCGATTGGACCGCGGAGCAATATGCCGGCACACTACGGCACGACCAGCAGAATCCTCTTTTCAATTCGCACGTCCGCCAGTTGCTGCATGTGGGTTACAAGATCGCGGCGAACCTGGGTAACCGGTATACGGACCTGCTGCGGGCGTGCGAAGAATCCATTTCGCGGAACGTGACCGCGAACCTGTACGACCGGCACATCGAGCCGCTATTCCTGCGCACGTAGGGCAAGTCCTGAGGTGGGACAGGCCCTTTCGCCTGTCTGCCGCGGCTGGAAGCCGACTGCAGGATGAAATCCCGACCACTGGTAAGTCTCGGGTCTTTAGAGCAGCACGCATATGAAATCTCTGGCCGTCCGAATCATCCTTTCCGCAGCGGTTGCTTTGGGGACGCTCCCCCTCCATCCCCAAGACACCGCCGAGCCTCCCAAGGCCTGGATCGACCCCGATACCGGGCACCGGATTGTCCGCCTGACGGCGGAACCGGGGAGCGCCAGCCTCTACTTCAATCAGAACGGCTACACCGCCGACGGCATGGAGATGGTCTACACCACGCCGGATGGCATTTCCGTGCTGGACCTCAAGACCCACGCCGCGCGGCAAGTGGTGAAAGGGCGCGTCCGCGTCATCGTCACGGGGCGCCGGACGCAAAACGTCTACTATCTGAGAGGCGATCGGGTCTGCTCCACAGATGTCGATACCGGCGCGACCCGCGAGATTGCGACGCTGCCTCCTCAAAGCACCGTCGCCACCGTGAACGCCGATGAGACGCTGCTCGCCGGGACCTACACCGAAGGCAACAGCCAGGCCCCCTACACATCCGGCGGGCAGCAGCCGCAAACTCTGGTCCAGCCCCAAAACAAAGGCCAGATGATGGAGCAGCGGTTGGCCGCTCGCATCCCCATGGGGCTGTTCACTGTCAACGTGAAGAACGGCGAGGTGAAGACTATCCACAAAAGCACCGACTGGTTGAACCATCTGGAGTTTTCGCCCACCGACCCCACGCTCCTCATGTTCTGCCACGAGGGCCCCTGGCACAAGGTCGACCGCATCTGGACCATCCGCACGGACGGCACGCACAATCAATTGATCCATAAACGCACGATGGAGAACGAGATTGCCGGCCACGAATGGTGGGGCGCCGACGGCGAGACGGTGTTTTACCAGCTCCATTTTCCCCGCGGCGGCCGGGTCTCGTTCATCGCCAGCTACAACGTCAAGACCGGCGAACGCGTCTGGCTGCAATACGATGCACGCGACCAATCATCCATCCACGACAACTCGTCGCCGGACAGCAAACTCTACGTCGGCGACGGCGACAACCGCGATCCATGGATTATCCTGCTCCGCCCGGTGCTCGTCCCCGACCGGCGCACCCTGGGCAAAAATCTCATCCAGGGCGGCTACCTGGTGACGGAACGGCTGGTCAACATGTCGAAACATAATTATCGCCTTGAACCGAACCCCTGTTTTACGCCGGACATGAAATACATCGTTTTCCGCTCGAACATGTTTGGGCCGGATTACGCTTTTGCCGTCGAAATTGCCAAGGCGAATCCATCGCCGTGAGTCCCTGGCGGAAAGCTGGTTGAGCCTTCTTCGTTTTGCTGCGCCGCGCCGCGGGGTTGATCCTCCTTCGCCGGGCCTACGGAGGACAGGGAGTCGAAGAGCAAAACGGCTCGTCAGGATCAGCCTTCGTCCCAGTGGCACGGAGTGCAATCGCCGATAGCCGAGGACCGACTGTCAAAGCGTGATTTTGCGCCTTCTGTGCCTCTTTGCGGCGCGGCTTCAGCCCTTGGCCTTTGGCTTTTTCGCCGTGCGGTACGGGATTTTGGATTCGGGCAGAATCATGGGAGCGGACGGATGGGAACGAGCCGGTGTCCGGCGCGGGAAGGCCTTGCAGCGTCTGTTCGATGCGAGCTAAAGCCCTTCTTCCGCCCCACGCTGGCGGCCGGCGGCTGAAGTGGAAGACGGGGCGTTTATTTCACACTTTGCAAAGTGTGAAAGACGCCCGTTTTGGTCTCAGCGTTCGCAATTTGGCCCGCGGGCTTCCGGTTTTCAGTCTGACCTTATGGGTCGGGCGGCAATTGGCCGGTCTTATAGAAATTCCGGACTCTCCCATTCAGAGCAGCTTTGATGAGCTGAACGTGCCGGAACCATTCCGGTTCCACGGTATCCACCTGACCAATGGTCTGTTCGAACGCCTCAAGTTCCCCGCCCCGCTGCATCAATTTCATGGCCGATCCCCGGTATTTCGGACTTTCAAACAGGAAATGCGTCAACGTCCACCAGTGGAGATAGTAGAGATTGAATTCCTGGTTCAGGCTCGGCCCGCCGGTGTGGGTGATGATGGCGCGCAGCGGAATGACGCTGCCGTTGGTGAAGCAGACCGACAGGTTGGTCGCTGTCGCGAATTCATCCATCCACCAGACCGGATAGGTGTTGGGATCGATTCGTCCCAACGCGAGTTGGCCGTCCTGGATGCGGCTGGTCGAAAAGTATTCGGCGATGCCTTCGTCCAGCCATTTGGCGAGATTCAATTGAGCGACCTCGCGGTTCAACTGGTGAGTCGCTTCGTGGAGCATCCAATGATACGGGTTCACCTCGTCGGCGGAATAGTACGCCTGGCAATATGGCGGCCGGTAAAACGCTTCCGCCCAGCCCAGGTTCGGGTTCACCCAGCGAAATTCCCGGCGATCCTTGTAAAGCCGCAGCTTCAATCTGGCATGTTCATGCCGGAAAGTCGGCAGGGTCCCGAAGCGATTGGAATAAGCGCAGTAAAGCAGTTCCACGACCCGCCCGACTTCCTGGGTCTGTGCCTGTGAGGCGGTGGAAGCGATGAGGTAGTGCGGGGTTTCGATGGTCCGCGCCGGGTGCCACGGGCGCGGGCAGTATTTCCAAAGAACCGCGCCGAGGACAATGGCGAGATAGATGAGCCACCGCACCTTGACCCACGTAAATCGTCGGGCGGGGCGCGTCTGTTCCGTGGTCATGCCCAGGAGGTTCCAAACCGTTCACCGCGAAGACAAGCTTTTGATTGTCGTGCAGCCATCCGGCAACAGGTCAGATTCTGTCTCAACTCTTTCGCTTCTGACTGCCCACCAGAATAAACCCGCCCATGACCACAAGGCCGAAGGCGAGCTGTTTGAGGAAGAGGAACGGGTCGTCGTCGATGGTCGAGAAAGCGGGATTAGTGGATGAATATTTCACGTCCACGGGAGAGCCAACGGGGTAGATACGGTTAAAGCTCCCCACGCCGCCGCCAAAGTACTGGTGCCCATCGACAGTGTAGGTGTATCGGATGCCACCGCGGGCGACGCGGTCACGGGTGACGGTGCCCTGAACATGCGCCGGGTGCAAACTGAGGCTGGTTCCGCTCCAGATATACGCCCCGAGCCATACTGCCACCAGGGTCACTACCGACAGAACAGCGAACCTGACCCGTGGCGAGGCGAACGGGCCTTGCTGAGTTCGCCACAATTTCCATGTATTGACCAGCGCTGCAGCGGGAGTATTGGGCGGCGGCCCGCCGGTCGCGGTTGCGCCGGCCTTTGCCCGTTCATCATAAAATACCGCCGCGAAGCAAACGAGAAATCCAACAATCGGAAGAATGAGCAGGCGCAGCGGATGGGGCATAAACCAGGGCATGGCGAAGACGACCGCACGACATTCCCCGGCGAAGCAAAGGAGCAAAATGGAAAGCCCGGCAGGAGCGTAACGAATGGGT
>JAIQFL010000322.1 GCA_020073365.1 Terriglobia bacterium
CGCGGGTTGACAGACGAAAGCGTCTGTCCCACCTAGTCCTTCTTGCCGCTGAACAACCCTTTCAGGAGGCTCCCCGCCGCTTTGCCGGCTTCACCTTTGTATTTGTTGATTTCCTGCTGCGCAACAGCGCGCATGTCGGGCCGGAAGACCGGCTCCGAGCAGGTGCCCTCCACCAGAAATGGAATGGGTTTGTCGCTGACCACGGTCATCATGCCGCCGCCATGCACCGCGACGCTCATCTTGAAATCCAGAGCATTGGCGGGGCTGATAGTCCCGCCGCCGCCCATCTCGCCGATTGCCGGCACCACCAGCTTGATGTTCTCGGCGCTCATACCGTCGGGGGCCATACGCAGGTTGGCGCTCAGAGTCTGGATTTCGGTGTTCGGCCCTCCCTGGATGCCGGCCAGCTTTTCAATGGTCGCCATCTTCTTTCCGAGGTCGAACCCGGAGAGCCGCGTGTTATTGAAAGCCATCGACCCGTTGGTGACCAGGCGATCGGTGGGCCCTTCCAGATCGAAGCGGACGTTGGCCGTCCCCCCTTCGAGTGAAGATCCGGCGGGGAGCACCATGCCCATGGCAGGCAGCATCCCGGCAAGCTCTGGAATGGGCATCCCTGGCCCGGACAGATTCATTTTCAGAACCGTGGCGTCGCCGTGCCGGGAATAGCTTCCGGTGAGACTCGCCACCGCTTTGCCGATGTGAATGTCACCGCGGCGCACCAGTCCCGACTGCCGGCGCAGATCATGCTGGATGGCGAAATCCAGCTCCACTACGCGGCTCGCGGGCGTCCCCGCCTTCGCCAGTTTCAGCTTTTCGATCTTCAGCTTGCCCGTTACTTCAACTACGTTGCCCTTGGATTCGCCATTGCCGTCGAAGGAGATCAGGCCCGCCAGTCCCGGCGAGGCCTCGGTGACGCCCGAGCCCGCCGTGTCGAGTTGCGCCACCTTCAGGCTGGCTTGCGCCGGCGTCAGCGCCACATCCGACGGATCGATGGGACCGGCCTTCCCATCCAGCTTGATTTCCCCCCCGCCGGCGACCCTGGCGGAGAGGGAAAAGGGAAAGATCGAGGTGTAGGAGAAATCGCGCAGCTCGAAATCCACCTGGTCCAGCACGAAAGGCCTCAAGTGACCGCCGAGTCTTCCCAGCGAGAAACGGCCTCCCGTGATCTTCACCAGCTTTACGGAAAGGTCCAGTGAGCGCTTCGCCGGTCGAGGTTCGGCGGGTTCGGTTTTTGCCGCGGACCCCGATCCAAGTTTCGAGAAGTTCCAGTCTCCCGAGGGCGATTGCATCAGGGTGATCTCCGGCTGATCGATGGTCAGACCGGTCACGTTGAGCTTGTGGGAGAAGATCAAGGGCCAAAGCTCAATCCCCAACTTCAGAGACTTGGCGCGGACGAACGGAGTGCGGTTGAAGATGGGGTCGTCCGCTACCGAGAGATCGTTCGCCGTGACGGCGCCGGAGAACACGGCGAGTTTCAGATCGCCCAGTTTCACTTCCCGGCCCAGGGCTTTGGAGAGATCGGTCTCCAGCATCGGCCGAAAGTCGTTGGCGTCGATCCAGAACGGCGCGCTCAACAAAACCAGCAGTAGCAGGGCTACCACGATACCAGCCCAACGAACGATTCGTCTCATGAGCTTCTCCCGTGGACAGACGATCGTCGTTCGTCGTCTGTCGGCCCTGGGCCGGCGCAGTTCCTCGACCTGCCAGTCCAGGAGGACTGTCCTACTGAGTGTATCGTGAAAAGGCACAGGAAAAACCGCTTTATGCGAACAAGGCCTTTTTGACTTTTATTGAGTTCTCTGCGAGCATGAGATAGTGCCCGCGGGCTCCCACGGTTTTCAGGTCGGGTCGATTCGTTGCAGCGTTCTCAGCGATGGCTATTTCTCCTACCCGACGCCCTGGTTCTTCCCCAACGCCGACCAGGACCGGCTCTCCCGCGCACTCGCATCGCGTGGGCAGCCGCTTGGGCGGGTGCTCAGCCCCTACACCTGCCTGCTGATCGAGATCGGCAGGCACGTAGTGCTGGTGGATACGGGCGGGGGCACGGCCTCCGCAACCAGCGGGTCCATCGTCGCCCGGCTCCACATGGCGGGCATCCGGCCGAGGGATGTCGAAACCGTGGTCCTCACGCACGCGCATCCCGACCATATTGGCGGAGCGGTGAATTCGTCGGGACGCCCGACATTCCCCAATGCGCGCCACGTGCTGGCGGAGCTCGAATGGGAGTTCTGGATGGCTGGGCGCGGCGATTTGCGCGGGTTGCGGCTGCCGGACGATCTCAAGGATTCGATGGGCGCCACGGCGCGCCGCTGCCTGGGCGCGCTGAAGTTCCAGATCGAAACGATCGACCGCGAGACCGAGATCGCCCCCGGCGTCCGCGCCATTCCCGCGCCCGGCCACACACCGGGACACCTGGCGATCCTGCTTTCATCGGAAGGCCAGCATCTGATCAATGTCGGCGACGCGGCGGTGCATCCGCTGCACCTGGAGGAGCCCGATTGGGAAAACGGGTTCGACCTGGCGGCCGCGGCCGCGGTTGCCACGCGGCGCACGCTGGTGGAACGGGCCGTATCGGAGAGGATGCGCCTGATGGCCTTTCATTTCCCGTTCCCCAGTGTCGGCCGCGTGGCCGCCCGCGCCGAGGGTGGGTGGACCTGGTCGCCAGGATGGTAAAGCCGCCAGGATGGTAAAAAGGACTCATGAAGCTGTGTACCGCTTTCCTGCTGGCCTTTTTGGCAACGGCCGCCACAGACTCGCTGGCCCCGACCCCGCCGATGGGTTGGAACAGTTGGGACTCCTACGGCACCAGCGTTACTGAAGCCGAAGTCCGGGCCAATGCCGATTACATGGCGGCGCACCTGAAGCGGCACGGCTGGCAGTACGTGGTGGTGGACATCCAGTGGTCGGAGCCCAATCCGCAGACACACGGCTACCGGCCCAATACCGAACTGGTGATGGATGAGTACGGCAGGCTTCTTCCGGCGCCCAATCGGTTTCCTTCCGCAGCCAATGGCGCGGGCTTTCGCCCCTTGGCGGATGCCCTCCATCGACAGGGGCTCAAGTTGGGGATTCACATCATGCGCGGGATTCCACGGAGGGCCGTGGCTGCCAACCTGCCGGTGTTTGGCAGCACGGTGCACGCCGTGGAAATCGCCGATCCGAAGTCGATTTGCCGCTGGAATACCGATATGTACGGCGTGGACCTGAGCAAGCCCGGTGCGCAGGACTACTACGACTCCATCCTCAAGCTGTATGCCGCCTGGGGCGTGGATTACATCAAGGCGGATGACATGGCGTCGCCTTTCCACGGCGATGAGATGACGGCCCTCCACCGCGCCATTCAGAACTCGGGAAGGGCCATCGTGTTGAGCCTTTCACCGGGCCCCGCGGACGTAACCAAGGCCGATTTCTATGCCGGGGTTGCCAACCTCTGGCGGATTTCGGGCGACTTTTGGGACCGCTGGCAGGATCTGAAGAGGTCCTTCGCGCTGCTCGACCGGTGGAGTCCCCACGTCCATCCGGGCGGCTGGCCGGATGCCGACATGCTCCCGCTGGGCCATATCGGAATCCGCGCCGAGAGGGGCCTCGATCGCATGTCGGGCTTCACGCACGACGAACAGCAGACGCTGATGAGCCTGTGGGCCATCGCCCGCTCGCCACTCATGTTTGGCGGCGACCTGCCGGGCAACGACGAGTTCACTCTGGGGCTATTGACCAACGACGACGTGCTGGCGGTGAACCAGAAGGCCGCGAACAGCCGCCAACTCTTCGCGCGCGGCGATCAGATTGGCTGGACGTCGGATGCCACCGGGTCGAAGGCCAGGTACCTGGCGGTATTCAATGTGGCGGACAAGGAGCCGGCGGAGATTCGGGTGGAGTGGAAAGAGCTCGGGCTGCCGCCGAACTGCGGGCTACGCGATCTTTGGGAGCGGAAGGACTTGGGGAAGGTGAAGGACGGCTATACGTTCAGGTTGGCGCCGCGTGCTTCGGGTTTGTACAAGCTGACCCCGTGAAGCAGTGAAGGAATGGGTTGGCAGGCGAAAGCGCCTGCCCCACCCAAACAAGCGGTATCCCGACCGCTACCCTTGACGCTGTCTCATCCGTTGCAGCCGTTGCTCGACCCTCTGCTGAATCTGGTCGGCTTTGGCGCGCTGATCGGGCGTCAGGATGGCGTAGAATTTCGCCATCGATTGGGAACGCATAGCCAGCAACTGTCCCTGCAGGTTCCCCTGCTGAGCGGCAAGCTGCTGGATCTGGGCAGTGTCGTTGGCCTTCACTGCGGCGGCCAGCGCCTCGCGATTCTGCCTGGCCTGCTGCGCGATCGGCTGCGCGTTCTGTTTGGTCTGCTGGAAGATCGTCTTGGCCTGCTGTCTCTGATCGGGCGTCAGATTCAAGGCCTGGAGCAGACGCTGGCGCAGGCCGGCGCGCGGCCTCATCGCGGCTTTGCCCTGCCCGGGCGTGGGCGCCGCCGCCGGTGCAGGCGTCTGTGCGAATGCCATGCCAGTGGCGAGGGTGGCAATTGCTGCAAATTTCGTCAAAAACGTTTTCATGGGTGTTTCACCTCTCAATTCCGAGTGTAGAGGCCTACCGTAAATATGATTTGTCCGCGCGGTAAATCGGTGTAAAAGTGTGCCTCGATTCCCTAAACCCGAATATAACCCCATGGTTGCGGTTCATCCCGCCATTTACGAACTCTTACAATCGCTACACCAACGCTTACGCGCAAGGAAATCCAGGCATGGTAAATTTTAGCCGTGCCTATCTTACTGGTCGATGACGATGCGGAACTCTGCGCGCTGCTGGGCGAGTTCCTGAAACGGGAAGGTTTCGTCGTGGAGTGCGAGCATGAAGGCCACCGCGGCTTGGAGAAGGCGTCCCAGCCAGGTGTGGACCTGGTGGTGCTCGATGTCATGCTGCCGGGCATCGATGGCTTCGAGATTCTACGGCGGCTGCGTGCCAAGAGTAAAGTGCCGGTGATCATGCTGACCGCCCGCGGCGAAGATGTGGACCGCATCATCGGACTGGAGCTGGGCGCCGACGACTACCTGCCGAAGCCCTTCAATCCTCGGGAACTGGCGGCGCGCATCCGCGCCATCCTGCGGCGGTACGAACCTCGTGCCGCGGCGGCTCCGGGCCGGCTGGAAGTGAACGGCGTGGTTCTCGACACCGGAACGCGCGAGGTGTGGGCCCACGGTAAGCGCGCGGACCTGACCACCTTCGAGTTCGACATTCTGGAGCTGCTCATGCGTTCGGCCGGCCGCGTGGTTTCGCGTGACGCCCTCATGGAAAATTTCTACAACCGGAAGGCCACGGCGTTCGACCGCTCCATCGACATGCACATCAGCCATCTGCGGAAGAAACTGGAGGCCGGCGACACCTTGATCAAGACGATTCGCAGCGTGGGCTATCAGTTCTGCCGCACGCCGGAGGACGCCGCCACCGAATGAGAACGCTCTTCGCCAAGATCCTGCTGTGGTTCTGGTGTACCCTGGCCATCTTCGTGGTGGGGTCGGCGTTTATTTCGGCCCTGAGCGTCAACCAGAATGCTTCCGACCAGCAGGCTCCGGGAGCGCGGCTGGTCAAGTTTCAACTGGAAGAAGCGCGCGTAACCTACGAAACCGGCGGCCGGCCGGCCCTGCAGCTTTTCCTCGATAACCTGCAGAAGATCTATGACGCCAAGGGGGTTTTGACCGATGAAGCGGGCCGCGACCTTCTGACCAATGAAGATCGTTCCGACCTGGTGCGCCGGGCACGTGGGCGGCCGGCCTTTCCCTTCATCCGCGCCGGCGACGGCATGGTGGCGCGGGTGGCGGATGACGGCCGCTACTGGTTCTTTTTCATCGTGCCGCGCGAGACACCGGGGTCGTGGTTCCTGATGCCGGAGCACCTGTTCATGATGGCTGCGGCGGTGTTGCTGTGCTATTGGCTGGCTTTCCACTTGACGAGCCCCGTGCGCAAGCTCCAGAAGGCGGTGGAACGGTTCGGCCGGGGAGACTTTTCGGCGCGGGCCGGCTCGAACCGCCGCGACGAACTGGGCCAACTGGCGCGCACGTTCGACCGTATGGCGGACCGCATCGAAACCTTGTTGACGGCCGAGCGCAGGCTGCTGCTGGACATTTCGCACGAGCTGCGCTCGCCACTGGCGCGGTTGGGCGTGGCGGTGGAACTGGCGCGGTCGGGTGACGATCTCAACGCCGCGTTGAACCGCATTCAGAAGGAGTCCGACCGGCTGAACGCGCTGGTGGGGCAGCTACTGCAAGTGACGCGGGCCGAAGGCGACCCCAGCTCTCTGCGTCACAATTCGGTGCGACTCGACGAACTGGTGCAGCAACTGGTGGAGGAGTCCACCATCGAGGCGGCGGCGCACGGCTGCGAGCTGAAATTCCAGAAGCGCGAGCCTGTCACCGTGGAGGGCGATCCCGAAATGCTGCGCCGCGCGGTAGAGAACGTAATCCGCAATGCCATCCGGTATGCGCCGCGTGAATCGGCCGTGGAAGTATCGCTGGCGCGGAATAACGGCCGGGCCGTGGTGGATGTGCGCGACCACGGTCCGGGAGTCCCGGAGGAGGCGCTTCCCCGGCTTTTCGATGCGTTCTACCGGGTGGAAAGCGACCGCGACCGCGGTAGCGGGGGCATCGGTCTGGGCCTTTCGATCGCGCGCCGCGCCATCGAGCTGCACAAGGGAAGCATTCGGGCCAGGAATGCGCAGCCGGGGCTGGAGGTCGAGATGGAGCTGCCGGTGAAGAACGGTGGGCCATCTGTGGGGCAGGTTGTCAACCTGCGGGCCGGTTGCTAACCGGCCCGTGCGGCGTTGGCAACCGCCGCGCAGCTTGCCAAGCTGCCCCACAAAACCAACACTAACTGGGCCGTTGTTGATATTCCCCACGAGATTTGCAGGAAACCTCTGACTGGCGGGATTCGTCAGAGTGAGCATGTCACGTCGCCTCGGAGCGTCACAACGCGCCATCTTACTGATCACTTTGTGTAGCCTACCGGTTTTTGCTCAGCCGTCCTCTAACCATGCCCCGTCGCTCTCCAACCACTATGCTCTGGTGCTGGAGGGTCCCGCGGTTCTGGACCGATTCCCCACCAGGGAGGTTGCGCGATCCGCGTCCGCCGAGAATTACCGGCGTGAGTTGGAGGCCCGCCAACAGAGTCTGAAAGCCGAGCTGGAGTCTCGACGGTTCCAGGTCGTGGGTTCCGTGGCGACCTCGTCCAACGCGGTATTCGTGGTCTCCACGCCGGATCGCGTGGACGAATTGCGGGCTCTCCCCGGCGTCGTCGGCGTGATTCGAATGCGCATGTTTCATGCGAAGCTCAATCGCGCTACACAACTCATGAATGCGCCGGCCGCATGGAGCCTGCTGGGAGGCGCTTCCAACGCGGGGATTGGGATCAAGATCGCCATACTGGATTCCGGAATCGACCAGACGCACCCTGCTTTTCAAGACTCCTCGCTTCAGCCGCCGGCCGGCTTTCCCGTGTGTACCGCGAACCATCCCGAAGATTGCTCCTACACCAACAGCAAGGTGATCGTTGCGCGCAGCTATGTGCGGCAGATTGCCGCCGGGAGCGACCCGAAGAATGTCGCCGCGGATTCCACACCGGACGACTATTCTCCGCGCGACCGCGATGGTCACGGAACTGCGGTTGCTTCGGTTGCGGCAGCCAATCAGAATACCGGGACGGTCACGTTTACGGGGATGGCGCCCAAGGCATTCCTCGGCAGCTACAAGATCCAGGGCTCGCCCGGCGTCCTCGGCAGCCCGGAAGATATCGGCGTCATGGCGCTGAACGATGCGTTTAACGACGGCATGGACATTGCGAACTACTCGCTGGGCGCGCTGGCCATCAGCGCACCGCTGGATACCGGCGCGGCCTGCGGGCTTCCCTCCGGCGTGCCGTGCGATTTTTCGGCCTACAATTTCGAAAAGGTCGCGCGGGGAGGAATGGTAATCACGGTCTCCGCGGGTAATGACGGCGAGTCTGGCCAGCAGCTTCCGACCTTCAACCTGATTTCGTCGCCATCGAATGCGCCTTCGGTGATCTCGGTAGGTGCGGTGATGAACTCGCACGTCTTTCAGCCGAGCGTGAGCATGCCGGGTGGCCCGTCGAATCTGCAGGGAATTGCCGCGCAGACCAGCGACGCCTTCTCCAGTTTTTCCTCTCAGTGGTACGGTCCGTTGGTGGACGTGTCGCAGCTTGGCAATGACGGCTATGCCTGCTCGGCCCTGCCGTCGGCATCGCTGAACGGGGCGATTGCGCTGATCCAACGCGGCCCGGTGGGCAACGCCTGCACGTTTGCGGCGAAGGCCAACAACGCCGCCAATGCGGGCGCCTTTGGCATCATTTTCTACATGGCCGATTCGTCGGCGCCCATTGCCATCGAGCTCCAGGATTCCGCGGGCAACGCACCGCCGCTGTTCGGACCGGTCGTGATGATTTCGTTGAGTGACGGCCAGGCATTGAAAAGCTACGTAGCCGCCAATCCGAGGCCGCGCGTGGTGGTGGACCCGGCGGGAACCGAGCAGGATCTCTCCTCATATAACCAGCAGTGGGGGTTCGCGCCCCCGCTTGCGGGCAACCAGTTTCTGCTGTTCTCCTCCCCCGGCCCCAACGCCGGAGACCTGTCCATCAAACCGGATCTGGTCGCCACCGGCGGGTCTGACCCGAACCTTGGTACGGACCCGAACGACTTTTATTTCTTCGGCCAGAGTGGACTCTACGTGGCTGCGCAGAAGTACGATCCCAATGGTATCGTATACAGCCCGACGGGTTACGCCACCGCCGATGGGACCAGCCTTTCGGCGCCGATGGTGGCCGGCGCCGCGGCCCTGTTGCTGCAACTCCACCCCACGCTGACAGCGGCGCAGATCAAGGCGCTGCTGATGAGCTCGGCCGCGCAGGACACCACCACCGACGAAATCGGCGATTCAGTGGACGTCATTCAGGTGGGCGCGGGGCGGCTGGATGCCGGAGCCGCGGCCAACGCTACCGTGGTGGCCAGCGTGGTCACGACCGACGGGTCAAACCCGGTGTCACTTTCCTTCGGCGCCCTGAAGAGCGGGTCGTTGCCGGTGTCCAAGCAGGTCCTGCTGACCAATTTCGGCTCCAGCCCGGTGACATTTGCGGTGTCGGCCGCCGCCATTACCCCCGTTTCGGGGATCTCGGTGACGGTGGACAAGCCGAGTGTGACCGTGGGCACCGGGGCGTCGAATACGGCGACCGTGACGGTGACACTCACGGGCGCGCTGCCGAGCGCTGGAAACGAGTATTCCGGGACCGTGACATTTCAGTCCGCCGGGATGACGCTGCATCTTCCCTACCTGTTCCTGGTGGGAAGCGGAGTTGGTTTTGATGTTTTCCCCATCCTGTTTGGCCAGACTGCCACCTTCAACGCGTGCCTGGAAGGTTTGCCGGGCCAGGATGCGGGTTATGTGGGGCTGAAGGTGGTGGATGCGGCGGGTGTACCCGTGGTGGGCGCGCCGGTGACTTTTTCGACTGCGCCTCGGGGCAGCGCGACGCTGACAAGCGCTAGCGCGGGCAGTGTAGGCTATGCGCCGGTGGCGTGCACGCCGGCCAGCAGCACGACTACCACGGTTTGCAATACCGATCAGTACGGAGTGGCCTATGCGGAGGTCATTCTGAGCAACTCCGTGGGCAGCAATCCGACGATCAATGCCAGGGGGGCGGGATATACGTTTGCGTTTGGCGGGCCCAGCAACTGCAATCCCGCGGTCATCGCTCCGCCAAACATCACGTCCATTACCGATGCCGCTTCCGGCGGCGCCTCTATCGTGCCTGGCTCCTACATGGCCATCAACGGAACCAACGTGGCCAACATCAACAATGTTTTCGCATCCGACGGAAACGGCGATTACTCCAACTTTCCCCCACTGGACTTGAGCCTGGATGGCGTAACCGTCAGCTTCGATGTACCGGGCGCACATGACGGCAGACCGCAGGATTATAACGGCCTGCCGGGCCACGTCACCTTCATCAGCGCGGACGCCAGCGTGGTGATCGTGCAGGTGCCGTGGGAATTACAAGGCGCCCCTTCGGCGCAGGTCAAGGTGCTGGTGGACGGGTTCGTGCCCAGCAATGTGGTGTCTGTGCCGCTGGTGCAGTACGCTCCCGCGTTGTTCCCCACCGGCAGCATCGTATACGCGTACAACCTCACCACGCAGTCCGAGATTTCGGCCTCCAGCCCGGCCCATGCGGGGGACATGGTGCAGCTTTTCGCGAACGGCCTGGGGCCCGTGAACAATCAGCCGGCCAGCGGCGACGACCTGCCGGCCGCGCCCAACCAGGCCACCACCAGCTCGACGCCCACGGTGACCGTAGGCAATCAACCGGCTACCGTGTCTTACAGCGGGTTGGGCTACGCTCTGCCGGATTCGATCCTCTGGTTCCAGTACACCGTGACGGTGCAGATCCCCTCGGGCCTGGCCGCGGGCAATCAGCCGGTGGTGTTGTCGATTGGCGGCGTGAGTTCCACGGCTGTCTCGATCCCCATCAAGTGATCGCGACTACTTGATATACTCGTCATTCTCCCTATGGCGAACCCGAAATATGCGGTTTCCGACAAGCCGGTTCCGGTTGCGGAACTCGTAGCTACGCTCAGCGACGGCACCAAGGTCAAGAGGCGCACTCCGCGCATGCGGGCCTGCAACGAGAAGGACGAGAAGGGCAAACTCTGTGCGGGCCATCTAAAGCGGTGGTACTTCTTTGGCGACGAAGTGAAGAAGAAGTTCGGCGCCGACGTCGAAGTGTACCGATGCGAACACTGCAAGACCTTGTATTTGCCGAATGCGGATGAGGAGCCCCGAACCGGGACGTTGAGCTATTAGTGCCACACAGGCAAGAATGCCCGTGCCACAAAGAAAAACCGCATCGGATCCCTCCCAAGACTTTCGGGAATGAATCCGATGCGGCTCGCCCAGGTTTGGGCTAGGGTCCGGCGTCGGGCTGTCTGGTTATAAACTTATGTTGGTCCACTTCTGGCCAGGTCCGCGTCCAATTATTCTCCTCACCAAAAGTGCCAGACAACTACCGCTACCTGTGACCCCCCGGAGAGATCGTTTGAAAACGTTTGAGAAAAAAACCCCTCTGCGGCAACCAACAAGGGAAGATTAGTGAGCTAAAACTGTTACAAACACCGGCTCCCGCAAGCACGCTGTCCCTTCGGCTCACTCTTCTTCCGCCTGCCTGTTGCAGCAGAGGGCAGGTTTAAGGTACTTCGCCAATTCACAACCATATTTAGCAATCGGATACCCAAGTGTCAATCGTTCGAAGCCCTTTTGAATCAAATATTTTTCTCTGAGCCTCGGGAGCCCCGTGTGGACGGGTGGGCAGGGGCTGTGTCACTATGACACAATCAGGACTGATGATGCGAATTAGGCAGAAAACGGGACGGCCCGATGCTGGCGGCGGTACTCGATCCAAAGCTCGGTTCCCAACCCCGCGAGAATGCGTCTGCCCCCTCTTCTGCCTGCTTTTGGCCCTGAGCGCGTCCCTTTTGGGAGCACAGACATCCGACGAACCGGTGACGATTTCGACCGACCATCCGCGCTTGTTTCTGAGGCCGGGGCGCTTGCGACTGCTCAAGCGCGAGCGGGAACGGAAGTCGGCGCGGTGGCAGCAGTTTGAGGCTTTGATCGCCGGCAATGCACCCATGCCGGAGCGGGCCTTCGCGAATGCGCTTTACTACCAGATCTCCGGGAGTGCCGCGGCCGGGCAGCAGGCCATCGCCGCCGCGCTGGCGCCGGGTAGCGACCTGCGCCAGCAGGCTTTGGTGTTCGACTGGTGCCAGGACCTGCTGAGCGAAGCCCAACGGCGCGATCTGTCGGCGCGCCTGGAAAAGGGAATCGCCGGTGCGGCGCCGGACGACGCGATCGCGAGTGTGAGGTCGCGGGTTCTGGCCGCAGTCGCGTTGTTCGACCACATCCCACAGGCCCCACAACGCGAACTGGAACGCGTGGTCCGCACCTGGTGGGAAGGCAAGATGGTCCCGGCGCTCAAGGCGGGCCGCCACGTGGTTCCGCGAGACGATGCCTACGCCTTGCTGGAGTTGCTTCACGTTATGCGGGACAACACCAATCTCGATTTGCGCGAGTCGGTCCCGCGTTTCTTCAAGGACTTCCCCATCGAACATCTCTTGAGCTACTATCCGGCGGTCTACCCGGGTCCGGACGGCGACTACTATATTGGAGCCGAGCGCCAACCGGGAGAGCCCGATCTGCGGATTGCCGCTCTCTCCCGGGCGTCGGAACTCGCCATGGTGGCATATGACACCAATGCGTCCGAGTCCCAGGTGCTGCAGGGCTGGCTGATGCACGATAAATTCATCCTGCGCGGCACTTTCGGCGCGCCCTACGAGTTTCTGTGGGCCAATCCATACCAGCCCGGTCTCAGCTACTACCTCGCCCCCCTGGTTTACTACAATCCCGATTTCGGCCGGCTGTTCGTGCGCTCAAGCTGGGACGATTCGGCGAAATGGTTCGGCTATTTCGACGGCGCCATGCAGTTGTTCGAAGACGGGCATGCCTCCACCGTCAGCCCGCAAGAAGCGGGAGCGCCGATCGCGATGGATGAGGCTGTGGTTTGCCTGGGCCAGAGCGCGCGGAAATTCCGCGTCAAGCTGAATGAAGAGGATGCTGTTTTCATCGTTGGATTAGAGCCTCGCCGCACCTACCAGGTGGAGATCGACGACGAGGAGATGTTCGAGACGGCCGCGGACCCGGGAGGCATCGTGGCCCTGGAGGTGCCGCGCGGCAAGGACGTCGGAGTAAGGATTAAGTAGGCAGGCTTTCCGCTGCCTCTCGCGTGATCTCCCCTAAACTCCCCTAACTGCGGTTCAGACAGTAATTTGAGCCTCCGGCGGCTCGATTCGGCCTCAGGGCGTACTGTAGCGGGGCGCCGCCGGTTGACGGGCTGCCGGTGGACTGTTGCCGTCTTAGGCCGGCTGTCCTGATCCCGCTTTTGTTTCCAGTTGAAGGGGTTTTTCGGAGCCTCCTCATTTTTCCGGCCTACAGCA
>JAIQFL010000323.1 GCA_020073365.1 Terriglobia bacterium
CCCATTTGGATGGATCAATCGCTGGCGGCGACTCAGCAAAGACTATGAGCACCTCACGGAAACCAGCGAATGCACAATCCGCGTCGTGATGATCTACCTGATGGCCCGCCGTCTTGCACCCCCGAAACGACATCGGCGGGAGCGCCGATCACGAAGACGGAGGGTTATTTGACACGCTCTGAGAAGTTGCTGTTGCCAGCCGGTCATCCTCGATCAGACCACTGGCGAGCAGATATCGCTCCAGCGTGTGCACGGTTCCTGCACCGCATGGATAGACCTTCATAAGGGCCTTCCAGCAATCGTGGAGAACCGGGTGGCTCAGCTTCGAGACCTTGTCGACGCGGCAGCGGCGCAAGTTCGCATCCACACTCGGCAACATGCGGATCGAAAACTTGCGAGAGCCTGGGGTGAAGCCGCTGGCGGCGAGCCAATCGTCAAAACCGTCGGTGATCGGCCCCAGCAGCGGCAATTGACAGAGACTTTTGATGAGCCTTCGGTAAAAGGGAACGTAGCATCGGCACCTCAATAAAAGTGGATTAGCCGCGGGACGGCGGCAGTTCCGATGCTACCGCTTAAATGTGGAGTTGAAAATCAGGGGAAACCGCGGATTTTATGCGCGTCCGCGCATCAACTCCACATTTCTGCCAACTTCACATTAGTCGCAGAGCAACAATGCCGGGTCGGTGTAGATCTTCAGCTTGCGCACCAGGGACTGATCGGCCTGAGAAGCCAGCAGGTGGTTGAGCATATCCATGGCGGTGGTGAACAGCACGCGGTAGTTGGCCTGGCAGGCCCGCCAGCCGAGGATCTTCGCCAAGAAGGTCTTGCCCGTACCTGGATTGCCGATGAGGATCACGCTGGTTCCCTGGGTGATGAATTCGAGGTCGAGCAGACGCAGGATACGGCCTTGTTCTGCTGGCGCGATTGGTGATGGTTGAAGTGAAAGGCATCGATGGAATACTGAGTTTGGAGGCGTGAGGCGCGGAAGCGTCGCTCCACCGCCCGCCGATTATGGTCTTCCAGCTCCAGGTCGGCGAGTCGCTCCAGGGTTTGGAGCATGCTCCAGTTCTGAGCGGCGGCATCGCTGAGGACCTGGTCCAACTGCCGGTGCATCACCGGGAGTTTCAGGCGTTGCAGTTTGTCGTGGAGTGGGGTCATGATTTCTTCTTCTCCGGGTCGAGGATAAAGCTGTCGTAATCCAGCAGCGACAGCGGATCGGTGGCCAGTTCGTTGAGGAGGGGATCTTTGAGTTGGAGCCGAGGTTGAGGATCGCGGCGTGCCTGCTGCTGTTTCAGGATGTTGGCGACGTAGTCTGCCCCGAAGGCGCCGGCGGTTTGTGCCTTGGCAATTGCTGCGGTGACCGCTTCCGGGCCGTACTGGCGGACGAGTTCGAGCAGTTCGACAATCTGGCGCGTCAAGGAACGTTCCGTATCAGCCAGATGGCGCAAGTAGTTTTCGCCATCGCTGCCCAGCAGTGCGATCAGCCGCTGCTGGGCCTGGGAACGTCGTGCCGCGGGGCGCTGTTCGGCAATCTCCGGCTCGAAGCGATCGGCGCCGAAGGTCTGGCCGCGGCGCCAGGACCGCGAGTAGCTGACGATTTCGTTTACGCGGTCGTAAATGGTGACGGAAGAGGAATCGGCCTTGATCGTCAACTGTCGGCCGACGTAGCGCTGGGGCACGCAGTAGCGGTTGCCATCAAACTGCAGGCGGAGGTCCTTGTGCACCAGGGCCTCGACGGTATCGCGGTAGTGGGGAATGATGGTCGGCAGAGGGCGCAGGCACTCCGGACGAAAACGCTCGTCGGGGCGTTCGCGGGTCTCGCGGTGCAGACGCTGATTGGCGATTTCACCGAGCCATTGGCGGGCCTGGCGATTCACATCGGCCAGATCGGTGAAGGTGCGTAGAGGCCAGAAATTCTGCCGGACATAGCCGATGCCGGCGCGCTCCATTTTGCCCTTTTCCCAGCCGGATGCCACATTACAGGCCCTGGGGTAAAAGCCAAACTCGCGGGCAAAGGCGAGAAAGCGGGGATGGAATCGGACTAGCTTGCCGTCGTGTTCGGCAACTACAGTCGCCAAATTATCGAACCACAACTCGCGTGCCACGCCGCCCATCGATTGAAAGGCAGGATGTGGCAGCGGATGAAAGTCTCGAAGCTTTGGCTATGGGTGAACTCCAGATATTGCTTCCGGCTGTGGCACTCCACCAGGGCGAAGGCATAGAGCTTGCGTTGGTCACCTTGGTAGTCCAGCGCGCCGAAGTGCCCCCAGTCGATCTCGAAACGCTCGCCCGGTGAGGGTTCCATACCATACGCACGAAGGCCCGTGGGGCCGCGACGTTGGGACGAACCGTTTTCACGTAATTGCGCAGGATAGTGATGCCACCGTGATAGCCGATCGGCTGCAGGCGTTGAGCGATCACGACGGCACTCGCGGTGGCATCCTGCGCCAGCAACTCGCCGATCGCTGCCTTGAAGGGATCCACCTTCGTTATCCGTTGTCGGCGGACCGGCGCTGCGGCCGGCGCGTCCAGGTATTTGCGGATGGTCTTGCGCGCCAGGTGCAGATGCCTGGCCAACTTGCGCAGAGACCACTTTTCACCCCAGTGGAGACGGTGAATGGTGTCGATCTGTTCAGGACTCAGCATGACCGTGATTCTGTTATAGGGTCAATCGGGCGCAGCAGCCAGAGGGGTGTTGTTTGCAAGATCGCAGCGTGGGTTGGGTGGATGGCTAACCGGTTCAAAAATCAGTATTTTAGCTCAGTCTTCCAGGTTTAATCCCACCGCCTTTCAGGCGGTGGGCTTCAGCTCAAGTCCTGCAAAATGGAGGAATGGCGGAATATAGGCACAGCGCTCACGCGACATTTGATCTGAAGTACCACGTGATCTGGATCACGAAATACCGGTACAAGATCCTGAGAGGACGGATAGCGGAGCGTGCGCGGGATCTGATCCGGCAGGTGTGCCAGGCACGAGATGTGGTAATCGTACGAGGAGCGGTATCGCCGGACCATATCCATATGCTGTTGTCGGCGCCACCGCACCTGGCACCAGCGAAGCTGGTGCAATATATCAAGGGTCGATCATCGCGAAAATTGCAGGAAGAGTTTCCGGAGTTACGAAAGCGGTACTGGGGACAGCACCTGTGGGCGCGGGGGTACTTCTGCGCGACGGTGGGCGCGGTGGACGAGCAGATGATCAAAGCGTACATCGAGAATCAAAAGTGGGATGAAGACGACCAAGGCTTCAAGATCACCGCGCCCACCGAGCCTTGAGGCGGCTCTGAGCCGCGGATACTTCAGGCGGCTTCAGCCGCACCCCCGACTTTCAGTCGCAAAGGAATCTACCGGCTTTAGCCGGTAGTTTTTGAAAATGAGCTAAGGTGTTGTTTGCAAGATCGGCCGCCAGGGGTCAGATGAGCCAAACCTCTGCTGCGGAATGCTTTAGGTCCAAAGCTAAGGTGTTGTTTGCAAGAGCCACCAACCGCCGTTTTTGGTCACGAAGTTGCTGGCCGCGCCGGTTTCGCTCGACCGCTTCGGGATGCGCCGAGCGGTACTGCTGCCAATAGCCGGGATGCTCCGTACGCCATTTCTGTGGGCTGTCCAGGCAACTTTGTCGATAGACCGGATCAGAAGCGATCTTCCTATAGCGCTCAGCTAAATTGATCTACTCTGCTCAGGTAAATTGATCCAGCACAGCCGGCACGAAGGCCGCTAGCGTTCTCATCGGGATGTCTTTTCAGGAAGGTCTGGACGGGTCGGAGCCAAATCGACGAGAGCAGACCGTGGTGAATATCTTTGTCACTACCCCCTCGACACCGGAGCGTCGATTGGGGTAGGACAAGGATGTGACAAACATCCGTATCATAAGCGAGACTCTGGGTTTGTCGTAATCCAAATCCAGCGGCATTTCCAGTTCCGTCCAGATTGGTATCGCCAGGGCGAAGTGTGCGCTCTGGGCTGCGGTATTACGTCGTGTTGCGGTCCCTGCTGCGCAGCCAGTCCCACCTGCGGCGCTGTCTGCGGCGTTGCCGGCATTGCCGGATCTTCTTCTTGACTCACCCCCGGAATGCCCGGCGGAGCGACTTGGGCTGTCCCTTTGGCTGTCGGGAGGCGCATCGCAAGCGACGCTCGACCGAACGCAGCGTCGCCTACTACACAACCTTGGAGGGCAAAGCGAAGAAGAAGATGCAAAACGGCAAGCGAGTTCGGGGTGGTGGAGGACGGGCCGCCGCGACTCAACCGGAGACCGGAGCCCTGGAATTCCAGGCCGGCATGGTGGGTTATGTGGCGATGGTGGCAAGTCTGATCGAGGGCCGGCGTGTGAGCCAGGCAGAGATGCTCCGGAGATTGGTGCGGGCGCTGAGACAACACAGCATGGCGCGCCGCCGCAGGATGGACTATGTTATGGCCCAGTTGCAGAAACACGGTCCTTAGTACATCTCAACTGAAGAAGGGTTCATAAATCAAGCGACTCCGGCGATGTTCTTTTCACACTCGGCCAGCACCTTGTCGAAGGATTTGCTGGACCAACGGAACGCGTGGGCGTGGCTGTTCCACTCCTTCACAAACGCGTCCAGACGCTCGGCCAAGTCTTGTTTGTCCGCGAAGTTGATGATGCCGAACCGCTTGCGCTGAAGGATACTGAACCACTGCTCGACCTGATTCATCCAGGAGCAATGCACCGGTGGATGATGGAACTGGAAGCGGGGATGCTTGGCCAGCCAGGCCTTGACCAGCTTACCTTTGTGCATGCGCACGTTGTCCAGCACGATATGAACGGCGGTGAAGGAGGGATCGAATTCGCGATCCAGAATCTCCATCAATTGGAGGAGTTCGATCTGCCGTTTGCGTTCTCCGGTGATGTGATACACCTTGCCCGTGCGGGTGTCAAAGGCGGCCAACAAGTGCAATATTCCTTTGCGTTCATATTCGTCTTCCACCCGGATGGGCTTCCCCGGTCCCGGCGGCAGTGTCTTGGCCTTGCGGGTCCGGGGCTGGAGGTTGGTCTTCTCATCCACGCACAGCACGGCTTCGTGTGTCGTCAGAGGGCGGCTGTAGAGATCGCTCAGATTCCGCACCGCGGCAGCGAAGGCTGCGTCTCGCGGGGTCTTGGGCGATAACCACGGATGATGACGCCAGGGCTTGAGCCGGTGACTGTTCAGGATGCGGTGGACACTTTGTGCCGAGATGCTGTCCACCACGCCCTCGGCTTGCAACTGGCGAGCCAAGACGCACGGATACCGGCCGAACGCCGAACTGGCCATGGATGCCAACGGACGGCTGATTCCCGCGCCCAACCGGTTCCCGTCGGCCGCCGAGGGCCGCGGGTTCAAACCGCTGGCCGACTATGTTCACAGCAAAGGGCTGAAATTCGGCATCCACATCATGCGCGGCATCCCGCGGCGCGCGGTGGATGCCAACCTGCCAGTGTTCGAGAGCAAGGCCAAGGCCGCCGATATCGCCAATAAACAATCCATTTGCCCGTGGAACAGCGATATGTACGGCGTGGACCTCACGCGTGAGGGCGCTCAGGACTACTACGATTCCATCGCCAAACTGTACGCCTCCTGGGGCCTCGACTTCATCAAAGCCGACGACATGTTCGGTGGCGGGCCGAACGGCGACCACTCGACCGAGATCGAGGCCTTGCGAAAGGCTTTGAATAAGACCGGCCGCCCCATCGTGCTCAGCCTCTCGCCGGGAACGCGTGATGCCACCAAGGCAGCGTTCATCGCCTCGCAGGCGCAGATGTGGCGCATCTCCAACGACCTTTGGGACCGCTGGATCGACAGCAAGCGGCAATTCGCCAATTTCACCAAGTGGAATCCGTGGGTCAAGCCGGGTAACTGGCCGGATGACGACATGCTGCTGCTGGGCCACATCGGAATCCGCGCGGAGCGCGGCGATCCACGCATGTCCCTGCTGACGCATGACGAGCAGCCCACGCAGATGACCTTGTGGTCGATCGCGCGCTCGCCTTTGAGGTTCGACGGCCATCTGCCCGATAACGACGAGTTCACCTTGAACCTGATCACCAACGACGAAGTGCTGGCGGTAAACCAGAAGGCCTCCGCGAGCAAGGAACTCTTCACCAAAAGCAACCAAGTGGCGATGCCGGGGTCGAAGGCGAAGGTTCTGGCCGTGTTCAATATCGGCGACACTGACACCGAGGAGATCGCGATCAAGTGGGCCGACCTGGGCCTGGCGGGGAACTGTATGGTGCGGGACTTGTGGGCCAAGAAGGACGTGGGCGCTGTTCGCGACGGCCAGTCGTTCAAGGTTGGGCCGCACGCAGCGGCACTTTATCGCGTTACGCCGCAGTAAGGAGAAAGAGAGCGATGATCGGAAATCGATGGTGGGTGGTGTTGGTGCTGGTTGCCGTGGCCTCGCCGCTGTGCGCTCTCACGCAGCCGGTCAAAACCGGCGGTGGTCTGGTTTCCGGAGTGGCCGGCAAGGATCCGTCCATTCTTGCCTTCAAAGGAATTCCGTTCGCCGCGCCTCCCGTGGGCAATTTGCGCTGGCGCGCTCCGGCCCCGCCCGCGCCCTGGCAAGGCGTGCGGCGTGCCGGGGAGTTCTCGGCGAGCTGCATGCAGAACATCGTGAACGAGCAGCAGCCCTGGACCTACGAGTTCATGACCCACAACGAAATCAGCGAGGACTGCCTGTATCTCAATGTCTGGACCGGCGCGAAATCCGCGTCGGAGAAGCGTCCCGTGTTTGTCTACATTTACGGCGGCGCATTCACCTCAGGCTCGGCGGCAGTGCCGCTCTACGACGGTGAGGGCCTGGCGAAGAAAGGCCTCGTGGTGGTGGTGATGAACGATCGGGTCGGCATCATGGGGTTCTTCGTGCACCCCGAGTCAGACACCCCCCGCGGAGCGGGTGGCTTGATGAGTTGGGCCGCCTCAAAGGCGGTCGGGCCGTGGGTCTAGGCGTCGCGCGTTGCGCGCCTTATTGGTTGATTCAGAATTGTCCAGCTGCTCCATCCGCCGCATCCTGCTCGCGGATGTATTGACGGACCTGCTCCAGTTCGAAGCCGACGGTGGAGACGGCATAGCCCCGGGCCCAGAAATGTTCGCCCGAGAAATTCCGTTCCTTGCCGCGCAGCCGGGCAATTGCAATGGCACTTTTCCCTTTCAGAAACCCGATCACCGAAGCCACCGGGTGCTTGGGGGGAATCGCGATGCACATGTGTACATGGTCTGGCATCAGATGCCCTTCGAGAATCTGGCATTCCTTCTGCCGCGCCAGCGAGTGGAAGATCGGCCCCAATTGCTGACGGGTCTGGCCGAAGATGACCTTCCGCCGCCGTTTGGGCACGAATACCACGTGATACTTGCAGTCCCATTTCGAATGGGATAGGCTCTGGTAAAGCTCTGACATTGAATCCTCCTCATTGATGGTCATCAAGCCACTTGAGGGGGATTCTACTCCCGGAACGGCCAAGCCTTTTCAAGTCTCACTGGTCGAACCAGTGGCTTACCAGTTTCAGTTAACGAAGGAGTCCGGCTACAACGCTTCCGGGAACTACGGGCTGCTGGACCAGATTGCCGCGCTGAAATGGGTGAAGGAGAATATCGCGGCATTCGGCGGCGATCCTCAGCGGGTCGCCATCGCCGGGCAGTCGGCGGGTGCGATGTCGGTGCATGATCTGGTTGCGTCGCCGCTCGCGAAGGGGCTGTTTCAGAGGGCCATCGCGGAGAGCGGTGGCTCCACCGTCGGGCGCGCCGGAATTTCGATGAATAGTGCCACCCTGGCGAATGCCGAAGCGGCTGGTCAGCGCTTCGCGGAAGCCAAAGGCGCGAAGTCGATTGCAGACTTGCGCGCCATGAGCTGGCAGAAGCTGATGGAGCCAGTGCCGGTCAGCCAGGACGCTCCCGCTGCCCCGGCGCCGGGCGGACGGCGCGGCGGCCGAGGTCCTGCCGCCACCACTTCGCCGGTCGTGGACGGTTACGTCCTGCCCACCCCGGCGAACGAGGTCATCGCGCAGGGCAAGCACAATGACGTCCCGGTGCTCACCGGGATGAATACCGGGGAACTCGGGGGAATCGGGGCTTCGCAACCGCAGGTCACGCTGGAGAGTTTTCGCAACCAGGCGCGCCAGCGCTACGGAGCGGATGCCGACAAGTTCCTCGCGCTGTATCCCGCATCCAACGACCAGGAAGCCGCTGCCGCGCAGGCGCACGCCAACCGGGATCAGACACTGGTCTCGATGTACCTCTGGGCGAAGCAGCGCGCCCGGACATCGAAGACAAAGGTATTCGAGTATCTGTGGGACCACCCGCTGCCCGGACCTGACGCGCCGCGATTTGGCGCTTTCCACAGTAGCGAACTTGCCTACGTGTTGAACACTTTGTACGTGTCGCCGCGCCCGTTCGTCGATGCCGACCGGAAGATCGCCGAGACGATGTCCTCATACTGGGCCAACTTCGCCGCCAACGGAGATCCCAATGGAAAGGGACTGGCGGTGTGGCCGGCCTACGGCGATAAGGCGCAGGTCATGGAGTTGGGAGACAAGTACGAACCATTCCACTTGCCGGCAGTGCGGAGAAGCAGGCGTTCTTCGAAGGCCTGCTGACCCGGCAGTAGAAGGCCTACTTCCGGCCCTGCAGCAGGCTGTCGGCGTTCGCGGGCGTCACCACGGTCCACGGGATGGCGTAGCGTTTGCTTTGCCCGTCGGCCCATTCGAGATTGCCCGCGTATTGTTTCCAGATGGGCGAGAGGGGCTTGTAGTTCGGGCCCAGCACCGCGCGCATCGCCACGTCAATGCTGGCGTGCATCTGGGCTCTCGCGTCTTGCAGGATGGATGTCATTTCGCCGCGCTTCACCGCTTCGATCGCGTCGGTGACGCCGTCGATGCCCGCGATGGCGAATTTGTTCACCTGCAGTCCGGCGGACTTGATGGCCTCGATCGCCCCCAGCGCCATTTCGTCATTCTGCCCGATCACGCCCTGGATGGTGCCGCGGTGGCGGGACAGCCAGTTCTGCATGAGGTCGAGGGCCTCGGCGCGCGACCAGTTGGCCGTGCGCCGCTCCAGGATCTTGACGGCGCCGGCCGGGCATTCACCGATGGCCTTCATGTTTCCCAGTCCGCGCTGGATCTCGCCGGAGCCCCCTTTCGGGCCTTCGATGATGACGACGTTCCCCTTGCATCCCAGTTTCTGGAGCACGTTCCTGGCCTCCAGGTAGCCGCCCAGCACGTCGTCGGAAGCGATTTCCGAAGTCATCTCGTCGGTGTGCAGGCGGGCGTTGGTGACGATCACCGGGATGCGCGCCTTGGCCTTCTTCACCACCTCGACGTTGGCTTCGAAGTCCATGGGGTTGACGATGATGGCGTCGGCCTTGGAGTTGATGGCCAACTGCGCCTGGTCGTTCTGCACGGCGGCGTCGTAGCGGCCGTCGTAGAACGTGATGTCCACCAGTCCACCGGTGACGGCCGGGTGCTGCCTGCCGTAGCGCTGCATCAACTGCACGAACTCGGCTTTGTTGCCATACATGAGGACGGCGATGCGCGGCTTCTTGGGGGGTGGGGCCGCACTGGCCAACACCGCCGCCGTCAAAAGCACAGCCGTGAGACGCGACATTTTATTCATAAGCTGAGCTGAGAAGAAATCATTCGATCGCTCGCCGGCGGGAGGCATCCAAGGCCACCGCTCCCACTATCAGAACACCCTTTACGATCAGTTGATAGAAGCTCTCCACGCCCAGGATATCCAGCCCGTTGTTGATCACCCCCATGATCAGCGCGCCGAACAACGTCCCGAGAACGCTGCCCGCGCCTCCCGACATGCTGCTGCCCCCGATCACCGCGGCGGCGATGGCATCCAACTCGTACGAGTTACCGGCATTGGTCTGGGCGGACCCGGTCTTGGCTGTGAGAATGACACCCGCCAGGCCTGCGAGGACACCGGAAATCGCGTACACCAGAATCTTCACGCGGCCCGTCTTGATGCCCGACGTGTGGGCGCAGGCTTCGTTCCCGCCCACCGCATAGACCCTGCGTCCGAACACCGTCTTGCGCAGGACCACCCAGGAAATGGCGAATACCACTGCCAGCAGCACCACCGGCACCGGAATGCCAAGCACCTGGCCGGTGCCGAACCAGCGTAGCGGGGGACTCAAGTTGGAGATCGGGTTCCCTCCGGTCAGCGCCATGGTGAAGCCGCGGGCCGCCAGCAGCATCCCGAGGGTGGCGATGAAGGGCTGGATCCTGAATCGCGAGAGCACCCATCCGTTCACAGCGCCGCAAGATGCGCCTGAGATGAGCGCCGCCGCTAGCGGGACCACCACCGGCCAGGTGCCGCTCCAGCGCGTCACATCCTGCGAGCCGGTGGCGAACGACGCGGCCAGCATGCCCGCGAACGCCATCACCGACCCGACGGAAAGGTCGATACCGCCGGACAGGATCACCATCGTCATCCCCATGGCAAGGATGCCGTTCACCGATACCTGGTAAACAATCAAAAGAAAGTTGGCGCCGGTGGTGAAGGCATTCTCCGGCCACTGGCCGCTCATGACCTTGTACTGGCAGACTGCGGCGATCGCCAGGCAAAGGGCCAGGAAGACCAGGACGATTCCGTATCGCCGCGCCACGTTCATTCTAATCCGCCTCCATCACCAACCGGTTCTGGGTGGCCTCTTCCTTCGACAGGCAAGCCGAGATGCGGCCATTCCGAAGAACCAGGATCCGGTCACTCATTCCGAGGATCTCCTCCATTTCCGACGAGACGATCACCGCCGCACCTCCCGCGGACGTGAACTCGGCGACGAAGCGATAAATCTCGTGCTTGGCGGCGACGTCCACTCCGCGTGTGGGCTCGTCGAGCAGCAGGACTTTGGGCTCGCACAGGATCGAGCGGCCGAGTACCACCTTCTGCTGGTTGCCTCCGCTGAGCGATCGAACTTCCTGCGCCGCGCCTGCGGAACGGATTCGCAGCCTGCCCATCACGGCCTGGGTACGGCGCGTCTCTTCGGCGGCGTTCACGAATCCCGCGCGCTCGATTCTTCCCAGCACGCTGAGCGAAAGGTTGTCCCGCACCGACGCGCCCAGGACCAGGCCATTGCGCTTGCGATCCTCCGGCACGTACGCCAAGCCGGCATCCAGCGACTCGGCGGGATTGCCTCCGCGCAGGCGGCGGCCCAGTACCGCGACGCTGCCGCTGTCGGCATGCCGCAGGCCGTAGATCGCTTCCAGGGTCTCCGTCCGTCCGGATCCCACGCGCCCGTAGATGCCCAGCAGTTCGCCCTCGTGCAGGGTGAAGCCGATCCCCGCGCATCGCGGGTTCGCGCTGAGGTCCTCCACCTCGAGGACGGGCGTCGGGCCTGGCCGGTTCCTGGCCACGAATTCGCGGCTCACCGGCGTGCCCACCATGGTCTCGATGAGAGTTTCCGGGGTAATGGCGGCGACCGCGCCGGAGGACACGCGGGCGCCATCCCGCAGCACCGTATAGCTTGTGGCGATTTCGAAGACCTCGGCGATGCGATGGGTGACGAAAATGATGCCTTTGCCCGCCGCGGCCAAGTCGCGAAAAACTTGAAACAGGCGGGCCGCGTCCTTCTCCCCGATGGCCGAGGTGGGCTCGTCGAAGATCAGGATCTCGGCATTGCGGTGCGAGAGGGCTTTGGCAATCTCCACGAGTTGCCGCGACGCGATGCTCAGACGCCGCACCGTTTCGCCAGGATCCAGATCGCAGCCAATCGAGCGAAGCACCTCGGCGGCGTTCCGGTTCATCCGGCGATAATCCACGAAGCCGAAGCGGCGAGGCTCCGCTCCCAGGAAGATGTTCTCGGCGACAGTCAGATCCGGGACCAGGCTGATCTCCTGCTGTACCATTGCCAGGCCGGCGTCCAGCGGTTGCCGGGTGTTCGCGAACCTCGCCGGCGCACCTTTCACCCGGATCTCGCCGGCGTCCGGCTGCAGAACTCCCATGAGAATGTTGAGGAGGGTGGATTTGCCGGCGCCATTGCCGCCGCAGAGGGCGTGAACTTCACCGCGGTGGAGTTCCAGGCTGCCATCCGAGAGCGCCGGCGCGCCGGAAAATGCCTTCCGGATACCTCGCACGGAAAGGAGGGGAACGTCCGATTCCACGGTCAACGGCATCGATTATAACTCGATGCTCTTTTGGAAGGCGGCCAGCTTGTGGTAAGTCTGCCGCAACTGCGGGTAGACCTCGCGATAGATCTCGAGCAGTTGGGCGTACCGCTCGCGGCGCTCCGGGCACGGTTCCGTCTCCTGCTCGGTGGTGCCGCTCATCGCCTCCGCAGCCGTGGGCACGTCGGAGAACCAGCCAGCCCCCACGGCGGCACACATCGCGGCGCCGAGGCTGGAGGCTTCGACCGTTCGCGGGCGCTTGACCACCTTGCCGGATGTGTCCGCGATGATCTGGCGCCAAAGGCCGCTCGCAGCGCCGCCGCCGATGCCGACAAATTCGCGCACTTCGATTCCGCTCTCCTGTTCGATCATTCCGGTGACCATGGCTTGCTCGAGCGCGATGCCTTCGAGCAGGGCACGGTAGAGGTGCGGGGTGCGATGGGCGCCAGTGAGCCCCACCAGGCAGCCGCGCGCCTCCTGGTCCCAGTAGGGCGTCATCACCGCGCCCCAATAGGGCAGCGCCAGGATGCCGCCGCTGCCCACAGGGACGGCGGCGGCGTCCGATTCCAGCCGGCGGCGGACCTCGGCGTCCGGGTTTCCGCCGGCCCAGGTATTGAGAAACCAATCGATCAGGAAGGTGCCGCTACGGAGGCTGGTCTCGTAGTAGTAGCCGTCAGACGTGCAACTGCCCATCGTGCGCCATGCCTGGCCGGTACGATATTCGCTGGAATGGATTCCCGCCACCACCGCGGTGCCCAAATTCAGATACGACCGGCCGGGTGAGAGCGCGTTGACGCCCCACCCCGCCGCCTGGCCATCCCCGCCGCCCGCCACCACCGGAGTCCCTATCAGCAGCGACGTGGCGGCCGCGGCGTCGTCAGTCACGCAGCCAAGGATCGTCCCAGGAGCAGCGGCGCGCGGCAGGCGCTCCGGCTCCA
>JAIQFL010000324.1 GCA_020073365.1 Terriglobia bacterium
GCCGATTTGCGCGGCCGTCTGAACAACTCGCATCCTCTTACAAGCTCACGCGAATTGGGTCATTGACGAGTTCTGGGACTTAAGCGCCGGAGCGGTGGGCGCTCGGAAACATACAGATACTCACTGTTTCCATTTGGGCGTCGTTAACACGAGCACTCGCCCCGCAGGCGACTACTATAGGAGTTCTGAATCTAGAGTTGAAATCACTCGGCCTTGACGGAAACAACCGAGGCGCAGCAGATTTGGCCCTTGTCGAAGGCGCCTCCCTGGGCCGCGGCGCGGCGCGCGCGACTTGCGTTTCTTTCCCCATCGCCGGACGCGACCGTCAATCTGATTTCGGCCGCATGCCGCGAATCTCTGAACCCGGGCAAATACAGCGACGAACTCCGCCGCGCCCTCCGGTCCTACACCGGGGACCCGCTCTGGACCGCTCTCGCGCGTCACCTCGTCCGAAAATCCACGAAAGCGGACCGCGAACTCCTCATTGACCTCGCTCAGCATCCGGAGAAAAGAGAGCCACCGCTAAAGTGGGGCCTTCAAGTCATAGTAAGAGGCGATGTCATGATGCCGGACGACTCCATTCGGCCACTGGATGACTTCTTCGTGCCCTATGGGCTGGCGACACCGCCGTACTTGGAGGATATGCCCGAAGAGCTTCAGTTGGGGAGCTTTAAGGATCTTCCGAGCATTTCCAAACGCGGCCGGAGGATGTCGTAGACTGAGATCACTCTAGCGCCAGCCGCGACCGCGAGGCATTCTTGCGGTGTTGGCTTCGGTTCATCGCGTGCCCCACTATTGACGGGCCATCACAATCCTCATACACTACAGGTGAAACTCTATCCCCATGAAGACGTACAGCTTTAAAGTGGTTATCGAACCAGATGAGGACGCTCAGGGCAATCCGGCGTGGCATGCGTACTGCCCGGCACTGGTCGACATTGGTGGCGCAACCTCTGGACGCACAGAAGAGGAAGCGCTGAGCAACATCAACGAAGTGGTGCGCATGATTGTTGAAGAGTTCAGGGAGGAGGGGAGGCCGCTTCCGGAAGGGCCAGCCGACTATGTTGAGGTCGTCGAGATATCCAAGGAAGAACCGCGGATCGCGGTTACCGTTTAGAGGGCATGGGGATCGATTATCGGGTCCTTCGTTCGCTCACGGCACGAGAGCTCATCGCCGCTCTGGCGCGCGACGGTTTTTTCTTTGTTCGCCAAAGGGGATCCCACCAGCGCTATCGGCATGCCGATGGCCGGCGCGTTACGGTTGCTCCGCATGCCGGCGGCGACACGTTTTCCCTAAAGACGCTTCAGCAGATCGTCGAGAACCAGGCTCGCTGGACGGAGGAAGATCTGAGGCGTCTAAAACTCATCAAATAGGGCTCGGAACATTCAACTTCGAGAATTCGGAGAACTAAGATCAAGAACAGAAAGGGAGCGATTGACATGAAGTGGTTATTAATTTTGATGGCGGCATTCGCGATTACCGCTTCGGCGGCCGATATCAGCGGCAACTGGAAGGCGACGGCGGAAGGGCCCAATGGAAACATGGAGCGGACTTTTGTCTTTAAAGTGGACGGCAACAAGCTCACCGGCGAGACCACCAGTTCGATGATGGGCAAGTCCACGCTCACGGACGGGAAAGTGGATGGCGACAACGTGACATTCACGATCACCGTGAAATTCCAGGACCAGGAGATGAAGCTGAATTACAAGGGCAAGGTGACCGGCAACGAAATCCACTTCACCGTGGAGAACCCGGCCGGCGGCAATACCATCGAGTGGCAGGCCAAGAAAGTCTCGTGAGCGGGATCGGCGGGGTCTGGCTGTGGGGCGGACACCTGGTCCGCGGCCGGGCCCCTGGCCGGCTTTCCCGGGTTTGACAGCTTGATCGGGTACGGCAGAAGCGTCCGTAGCGGACGCGCGGACCAGGGGGTCCTCCCCACTGCAGGCTTTTTGCGTGAGCCCGACCCGCTCCACGGTGCTACGCTTGGGCATGGCCCGGTATGAAATCCAATCTGGGCGTCGAGCACCAGGCTCACGCGCAACCCGCATCACGCTTCTCGTCGTCCTGGTCGTGCTCCTTCTGGGAGCGCGTTCGCTGGCCTCCTACGCTATTGAAGTGGCATGGTGGAAGGAACTCGGCCAGTTCAGAACCTGGCTCAGCATGCTCTACTATGCGCTGGCGCCCGTCGCCGCCGCTACGCTGCTGGCCTTCTCGGTCTTGTGGGTGACGCATGCGCGCGCCCTCAAGTTCGCGGGCACGTCGCTCAGCGATCATCGCCTGTATGCGCGGATCAGCTTGCTCGTTCTGCTGATCCTGGGCTACCTGATCGCAGCCTCGTCCATCGACACCTGGACGGTGGTTCGCTTTGCGGGATCGCGCGGCCTTCCTGCCGCGGCAACCGCATGGCACGATTCGGTGTTTCTGAAGCCTCTCTCCTTTTACCTCTTCGACCTTCCGTTCTACCTGCTGTTGCGCAGTTACGTGCTGGCCATCGTGATTTTCTGTATTCTGCTCTACTGGATCGCGGCGCGCGGGTGGCAACTGCGCTACCGGTTCCCGGAGATGAAGGACGCGGGCCAACTCGATCCCACCGTTTTCCGGCTCGAGGGCGGGCTGGAATCGCGCTTCCTGCGGGGAGCGGGCGTGGTGCTGCTGCTGGCCATGGCTGTGCGCTTCTTCCTGGCGCGTTACGAAATGGTCTACAACGAGCACGGCACGTTCCTGGTCGGCGTGGATTATGTGGACCAGCACATCGGCCTGCCGCTCCAATGGCTCCTGATCGTGGCTGCAATCGCCGCCGCCGGGTTCGTCTGGATGGGGCGCTGGCGGCTGGCTGCGGGCATGGCGCTGGCGCTGGTGGTCTCCTTCGTAACGCCGCGCGCCGTGAGCGCACTGTACGTCGGCCCCAACGAAATATCGCTGCAGCGGCCCTACATTCAGACTCACATCCATGCCACGCGCAGCGCTTATGGCCTCGAAGAGCGGGTACAGGAGGTTGAATTCAAGGCGCAGCCGGAGGCGCCCATCGATGTGGTCCACAACAAGCCCACCCTTGACAATGTGAGGCTGTGGGACTGGAACGCCTTCCGCGACACCATCACGCAGATCCAGGCGCTGCGCCCGTATTACGTCTTCGCCGACAGCGACGTGGACCGTTATACCATAGATGGCGAGTATCGCCAGGTGCTGCTTTCCCCGCGCGAGCTCGACCTCAGCAAGCTTCCCGCGGCTCGCGCCAACTGGATCAACCCCGCCTTCATCTACACCCACGGCTACGGCCTGGTGCTGGCGGAAGTCAGCCAGATCACACCGGATGGTCTCCCCGTCCTCCTGGTTGAGAACGCTCCGCCCGAAGTCAAGACCAGCAGTCTTAAACTGAATCGTCCCGAACTCTACTTCGGCGAGTTGGCCCACGAGCCCGTGTTCGTCAACACGGCGCAGGAGGAATTCAACTATCCCTCCGGCGAACAGAACGTGCGGTCTCGCTACGAAGGCAAGGGCGGCTTTCCGATCTCATCGTTCATGATGCGCGTCGCCGCCGCCGTCCGGGAGGCTGAGCCCAACATCCTGCTGACCGACTATCTGACTCCCAACAGCCGCATGATGATTCATCGCAAGGTTCGGGAACGTTTGCAGGAGCTGGCCGGGTTCCTGGAGTGGGACACGGACCCGTACCTGGTGATTACGGATGCCGGGCGCCTGGTGTGGATGGTCGATGGCTACACCACCTCGGACGCGCATCCCTACTCGCACCCCCTGGACGTGGACAATATCGGACACCTTAACTACATCCGCAATGCCGTGAAAGCGACCGTAGACGCCTACGACGGCGAAACGCACATGTACGTGTTCGCCCCGGACGATCCCATCATTGCCTCCTACCAGCGGCTCTTCCCCGACCTGTTCCTCTCGGCTTCCCTGATGCCGCCCGATGTGCGAGCGCATGCGCGGTATCCCGAAACGCTGTTCCGTATCCAGGCGGAGATCTACCGCACGTACCACATGCTCGACCCGCAGTCGTTCTACAACAAGGAGGATCTGTGGGACCTCGCGCGCCGAGCCACCGGCCAGAGCGAGGGGACCGCTTCCGTGACCCCCACCTACGTCATGGCCACCCTGCCCGGCCAGGTCAAGGCCGAGTTCCTGCTGCTGGTGCCTTTCACGCCGCGCAACAAGGACAACTTGATTGGCCTGATGGTGGCGCGCTGCGACGGCCAGAACCTGGGTGACATCATGGTGCTGCTACTCTCCAAGCAAGAGCTGATTTTCGGCCCCATGCAGATCACCGCGCGCATCAACCAGGAACAGACTATCTCGAAGGATCTGACACTGTGGAACCAACAGGGATCGCACGTGCTGCGCGGCCAGACGCTGGTGCTGCCGGTGGGCAACACTTTCCTGTATGTGGACCCGATCTACATTCAGGCTAACGAAGCCAGCATGCCGCAACTGAAGAAGATCGTGCTGGCGGTGGGCAACCGGCTGATTTACACCGATACCTACGACCAGGCCTTGGCGCAGCTTTCTTCTGGCGCGCAGCAGTTGGTGCAGCAGGCCGCCGCACCCACGGCGCCGCCGGCCGCGGGGCAGGCCGCCGCGCCCGCGGCTAACGCCGACCCGCGTCTGGAGCGGATTCGCCAGCACCTGCGCCGCTATCGCGAACTGGCGGCGCAAGGCAAGTGGTCGGAAGCCGGCAAGGAACTGGAGGCGATTGAGGCCGAAGTCCAAAAGTGACCGGTGGGGCAGACGCCCTCGTCCGCACGCGACCCCCTGGTCGCGCTTCTTCCCGGCTCACCTGTCCCACCTTAAGTCGTCGACCTTACCTGCGCTTCACGTCCACGCGGCGCCAGCCCGATGAAATAGCAATCCGACGTCGCGGCGGTCGATTTGTAGGCACGGAACCATGAGTTCGTCTATCGATGAGATTCGAGCAAAGATCCTGGAAGTGCAGCCGAACCTGCACGAAGCGGGCACCGTCTCCGCGGATGCTCTCGACGCGATAGTTAAGCACGCCAGTAACCGCACCATCCGGCACTCGGCAGAAACGGGTTGTGGCGCGACCACTCTGATGCTTTCTCACCTGAGCAAGCATCATACGGTTTTTGCACTCGACATCGGCGGAAGCGTTGCTAATGTGCGTCGCTCTCCATTGCTGCGTAAGGGCGCTGTCTCGTTTGTTGAAGGCCCGTCCCAACGCACTCTGCCACAACACCATTTTGCCGAAATGCTGCAACTTGCACTGATTGATGGTCCGCACGCTTATCCGTTCCCGGACCTGGAGTACTACTTTCTGTATCCCCATCTCGACCGTGGGGCACTGCTGATTCTGGATGACATCCAAATTCGCAGCATTCACAATCTATTCGAGTTTTTGCGTGACGACGCAATGTTCCGACTAGACGAGGTCGTTAGGACCACGGCGTTTTTCACGCGTACCGCCGCTCCGACATTCGATCCCTTGGGCGACGGTTGGCGTCACCAGAGATACAACGAGCATACGCTGCTTCGCTATGATTGGAGGTCAAAACTGATGGGTGTTTTGCCTCGATCGGTCCTCAGGCGTCTCGCTGTTCACCGGCATCGCCCGACTCACGCCCAAAGTGGATGTTCAGTCGAGATTCTCTCGCCCCACCCGGCACAGCGCGTCGCTGAAACCGGTATTGTCGAGGGCCGGGCAACCATCTCTTCCGGTGCATATCTCTGGGTCTTGGTGCATCGCAAGGACGTGGATGGCTGGTGGCCCCAAGGAGATGGGTCACTGCCCGTTGCCGGTGATTTTTGGACTGTCCAAGTCAACTACGGCGGTCCAGAAGACGTCGGATTCCAGTTTGAAGTCGCGGCGGTGCTTGTCACTCGAACTATACATGAACGCTGGCTGGAGTGGGTTCAAGCGGTAAAGGACACAGGGGAATTCCCTCCAGTACGGTTGCCCATGCCCCCGGCTGTGCTTGCAGAGACTCATCGGACTGTCCGAAAGGATTCCCCGCTTAAGTGAGTTTTCTGTTCCGCTGCTACCCGCCTCATCAATCGCCAGATGTTTGGTGGTAACCTCCTCGCCGGTACCGGCGCCTTGGCTGTGCGGCGACTGTGTTCGACTGGTTGCCTGCGGGATCGCCGCAGAAGCCGGTCCCGCGTTGCGATTCTCCATGAAGGCTCTTACGCCGGCCATCTGGACCGCACCCTGATTGAAGGCCTCCTGCTGTTCGATCTGAGCCTTCGCGGCAAGACCATCCTTCTGAAGCCGAATCTGGTCGAGTACATTCCAGGCACTGAAGTGAACACCGGCCCTCGACTGGTGCGAGCCGCAGCGAACGCTTTCCTCGCGCCGGGAGCGAAATCGGTCCTGGTGGTTGAAGGGCCAGGTCACCAGCGGGACACGTTCCTGGTTCTCGCTGAGAGTGGCTTGGAAACGGAACTACAGATGAGGAGGATCCGGTTCGTGGACCTGAACCGCGATGAGATCCGGAAAGTGACGTAGCAAACCTCGTTCACAGGACTCGACGACCTGTGGCTCCCGCGGACCGTATTGACGAGCGACATCCTCGTCTCGATGCCGAAGGTGAAAGCGCATCATTGGGCGTAACTCTGAGCATGAAGAACCTGTTCGGTGTTGTGCCGGGCGTTGCCTATGGCTGGCCGAAAAACCTGCTGCATTGGAAGGGCATCGATCGAAGCATCCTTGATATCAACGCGGCTGTTCCGGCTCACCTCGTCATTGCCCACGGAATCATCGGCAGGGAGGGCAATGGGCCGCTGCATGGCTCTCCGCGTAATCTCGGACGGATCGTGTTGGCTGATGATCCCGTCGCCGCCGATTTCGTATGCACCCGTTTGATGGGTCTCAACCCGCTGCGCGTGAACTATCTGGCTCAGGCCGCTGAGTTCCTCGGTTACGGATCACCTGAGCGCATCGTGCACTTGGGAGAAATGCTGCCAAGTTCAAGCCATTTCCGCCAACCAAAACTGATGCTGCCATAGACCCGTTGAAATCCGGTGCTCATGCGCGTCGTATTCTTGACGCCACTCGCCGGCTCTGCGCTCTCGCAAAGGCTCGCGAACGCACTCGGCCCATACTGCGACATGTGGGCGAAGCAGGCGGGAGCGCCTGCTCTGGCAAGCTAAAGTATGCCCCACCTAGCTCCGGAGCGCGGCATTGGGCGGAACCGCCTGCCCCACCTCACTCCTGACTACTGAGCGGGCGGCGTAACCAGGTCGGCGTATCCGTGCCTGGCCAGGAAACGGAAGTAGCCGACAAAATCGAAATCCATCGGGCCCTGCTCGATCTCGATCAGGCGGACCACTTCAGCAAGGGTCCGCTTGCCGTCGCACCAGGTGAGCAGGGGCAGTGGAGACGGGCTTCCCGCGAAGCCGGGGAAACCTTCCCGCTCGTCGAGTGGGAGGTCGTCCAGCGTTACTGGACCGAGCCTCTTGCGCCTGACGACGATCCGGGACGCCTCACTGCGGCGCGGATCAACGGCTGGTGCGACGGCCTTGACCGGCAATGAAGCGCCTAGCTCGGCGGCGCGGCGATCGACTGCCTGCTGCAACCTCGCGGACTGCTCACCGGAGAACCGCCCCATGCTCTGCAACAACGGCTCCAGCGACACGCGGATCTTCTCGCGGTTTTCCGGCGAGGCCAGACGGAGCACGGAAAGAAAGGCATCGCGATCGCGGCCGGCATTGTACTGGATCGTAGCCAGTCCACTGTATAACTCGCGCCCCAAAGCGTCCGCGTTCGGCGCGGCCCGCGGCGCGACTCAGATACGGAGCGGCCGCTCGAATCGCATTCTCATCGGCGCGGACCACGGTGATTTCACCGAGCCAGGGAATCTCCCGGTCGCCGGCCGCTGCGAGCGAATAGAGGAACGTCGCGACGATCGAGCTGAGGTCGCGCAGCGAACGCGGGTCCACGCGGTCCACGGTGTCGGCGTTGTTGTGATGCACGTTGGCCGCGCCGCTGCTGCCACTGGCGGCGATCGTGGGAACGCCAATCATGGGATCGCTAAGATACGAATCCGAGGTGGGGCGGTAGCGGGACCAACGCGGGTACCGCCGCTGGAATCCGGCATGGTAGCTCTCGGCAACCCGCAGGATCAGCGCGTCCTGGTAGGACCCGAAGAAACCGCGTGAGGAAACGGGCGCCGTTCTGCTGGATATCGAAGACCAGCGCATCGACGTCCTTCAGCATCTCGGCGGTAGGCCGGTATCGGCCTTCGTTATAGAGGCTGAAGATTGGAACGCCGGTGGTCCGGTCCACGCTGTCGGCGACGTTGCGGTCGTCACGCGTGCCGTCCACGCCGTGCTCCGGCGCGAAGATGGCAGTCAGCTTGACTTCGGGGGCTTGGGCCAGAACGTCGATGATCCGGCGCCCGTCCTCCGTTACACCGGTCTGGGCGGTGATCACACCGACCCGTTTCCCTTTCAGCGGGGCGAAGTTCTGCTCGATCAGGGCCTCAATCCCGGTCTTCACACGGGCGCCTGCGGGCGGCGCGAACAGGCAGAGCAGGGCGCCACACAGAGGGGGAGAGCTCTCAGCTTGACCATCATATTGACATAACGTTATAATCACTCTGCTTTCTTGTCAATCCCCGGCCCCCACGGAAGGCTCGAGGTGCTAGCCGCGGGGCAACCCGCGGTGGAGAGCACATGGAAACTTCGGGCCTCGGCGTCGCAGGAATCGGCCCGGGGCGAGGTTTCCGGAGAGAGAGAGCGGGAGGTTCCCGAATGGCGACGACTCTGATGGCAATCGCGGCCCATCCAGGCGATGCCGTCTTTACCATGGGCGGAGCGGTCGCACAGCACATACAGAACGGCGGCAAGGGCGTGTTCTTGAGCCTGACGCTTGGCGAGAGGGGCGCTCCTGCCGATGTTCCGGTGGAACGGTACGGCGAAATGCAGCGTGCCGCCAGCCTGAAAGCGGCCAAGCTGCTGGGAGCGGAGTTTGAGCTTCTGACCTATCCCGATGCCGAGATCCCGCTCAAGGACCAAGCCGCGCAATCGGTGTGTGACGTTATCCGCAAGCACCAGGCCGATATCGTGATCACGCATTGGAGCGGCAGTTGGCACAAGGACCACCAGAACTGCCACCTGCTGGTGCGCGATGCGATCTTCTACGCCGGTCTGAAGACCATGAACCGCCAGGACGCGCCCCACGCTGTCCGCAAGCTCTTCTATGCCGATAACTGGGAGGACGCAGAGAATTTCAAGCCGGATACTTACCTCGATATCACGGGCGCGTTTGACAAGTGGATGCAGGCGAGCGATGCCTATCCCATGTGGCGCGGTCAGACAGGGTTCTTCCGCTACAACGACTATTACTCCAGCCTCGCGGTCATGCGCGGCTGCCTCTCCGGCTTCAAATACGCGGTCGCACTGATGTCGGAGCCCTCCGAGCGGATTACCAAGCTGCGGACGCTCGAATGATCTTGGAGTCTTTTTGATACGCACTTCGCTCGATAAGCAACTGCCCGTCCCGCTGTATCATCAGCTCAAAACGATCCTGCTGGATGGCATCCAGGCGGGTCAGTGGAAGCCCGACGATCAACTACCCACCGAATCCGATCTCGCGCAGACTTACGAAGTGAGTAAGATCACGGTCCGCCAGGCTCTCCGGGAGCTGGCTGACTCCGGCTATGTGCGGCGTGAGCAGGGACGAGGAACCTTCGTCGCCCGCACCCGTCTGGAGCAAGGGCCGCGGGAACTAACCAGCTTCACCGAGGAGATGCGGCGGCACGGACTCCGCGCCGCATCGCGCGTGCTCGAGTCGGGAGTGGTTGCCGCCGAAGGTTGGCTCGCGGAGAAGCTGGCGATACGGTCCGGGAGCGAGGTGTTTGTGCTGAAGCGCCTGCGGCTTGCCGATAGCGAACCCATGGGAATCCAGACCGCGTACGTTCCGCTCGAACTGGCGCCCGATCTCCCGCACGATCCGATGGAAGGCGCGTCGCTCTACGGACTTCTTCGATCTAAGTATGGTCAGGAGCCGGTATACGCCCGTGAGACCCATTCCGCGGTGCTGGTCGAGGGGGATGACGCGGAGCTACTCGGTGTACCGGCGGGAGGCCCGGCGCTGGCGGCCGAGCGCGTGACCTTCCTCCAAAATGGCCGCCCCATGGAGTTGGTGAATTCCATCATGCGCGGGGATCGCTACCGCATCATCCTCGATCTGGTGAAGCTCGATCTGGTGAAGCCCGCTCTGGTAAAAGACACGCGCGTTTCCCGGTGAGTCATCGAGCCATATGGACACCGTTCTCGCGGTCGATCTCGGTGGAACCAAGACGGCCTCGGCTGCCATCGACGAATGGGGCGGGATCGCGTCAAAGGTCAAAGAGCCCGCGGCGCATTCGCTCGAGTCGACGGTCAACCAGATCGCCCAGGCGGTCGAACGGACGAATGCCAGCGTGATCGGAATTATACTGCCCGGGATCTACACCCGGCAGACGGGCGTGGCATGGGCGCCGAATCTGTGGGGCCGGGACGAAGTGCCGTTGCGCGACCTGCTGGCATCGCGGCTGTCCATTCCCGCGGTGATCGAGAGCGACCGCTCCGGCTACGTGCTGGGTGAGCAATGGCTGGGCGCGGCGCGAGGCCTCGGCGACGTGGTGTTCTTGGCGGTGGGAACCGGCATCGGGGTCGGAATTCTGTCAGGAGGCCGGCTCATCACCGGCGCTCACGGGATTTCGGGCGCCGCCGGTTGGTTCGCGCTCGACCCGCGATGGAAGGACGAGTACGCGCAGGTTGGCTGTTGGGAGGCCGAATCCGCGGGACCAGCGCTGGCGCGCCACGCCGGGATGCCCAGCGCGGAAGCCGTGGTTGGAGCGGCGCGCGGTGGAGATCCACGCGCCCAGGCGGCCCTCGACAGCGCCGCGGACTACCTCGGCATGGGCATCGCCAACGTGATCAGCCTGCTCAACCCGGAAATGGTGGTGCTCGGCGGGGGCCTGATGCAAGGATTGGCGCAGGCCGGAGACCTTCTGCTCGAGCGGATCCGCACGGGCGTTGCGCGCTGGGCGCAGCCGATCGCCGCGGGAAAAGCGGCCATAGAACTAACCACGCTGGGCGAGGATGCCGGGCTCCTGGGAGCCGCGCGGCTCGCCTTTCTTCATACTGGAACTCACAAGGAATAACTATGTCGGCAAGCAAATACTACGAGTCGATCAGCAAAGTGCTGGACGCCATCCACCAGCGCCAGGGTGTGAACATCGGAAAGGCGGGCGAACTGTTCGCCGCCGCCATCGCCGCCGGAAAGCGCGTTTACCTCTTCGGCAGCGGCCATTCCGTCATTCCTGTCATGGATGTGTTCCCGCGCTACGGCAGCTTCGTGGGCTTCTATCCGCTCTACGATCCGCGCTTGATGTGGCACAACGTGATCGGCGGGGGCGGAGCGCGTGAGTTGCTGTGGCTCGAGCGCCGCGAAGGTTACGTGGAACAGTTCCTGCAGAGCTATTCGTTTGAGCCCGGCGACTGCATGATGGTGTTCTCGCATGGCGGCCTGAACGCGGCTGGAATCGAGACCGCTCTATACGCGAAGGAGCGGGGCCTCAAGGTAGTCACCGTCTCATCGCATGCCAATCGGGAGGTCTCCGCGGCCACCCACTCGAGTGGCAAACAACTTCCCGATGTGGCCGATATCGCCATCGATAACTGCGTCGCTCCGGAGGACTCGCAGGTCGATATCGGACGCGCGGAGAAGGTTGCCGCTGGCTCCACCATGGCTGCCGTCTTCATCGCCATGTCGCTGGTAGCGGAGACTGGCGCGCGCCTGGCGGCTCGCGGATTCAAGCCGCCCACGTTTGTGTCGCCGAACGTGGAAGGCGTGGCCAAGGATCACAACCAGCAAGTCTTCCGGGCATACACCGAGAAGTGGTACGAGCGGTCCCCCGTGCCCTCGCCCGCGGGTGTCGAGTAGCCGTGGAAGTGCGCCCACCGGCCGCAGTCGCCAACCGTGCAAGGCTGAGCGGGGCCGCCTATGCCGGAATGTTTGTCTTCGGCATCGTGATGGCCTTGCTCGGCGCCGTGCTGCCGGCGCTCTCCACGCGTCTCGAGTTCCAGGTCGCCGATATCGGCACGCTGTTCCTGGCCATGAATCTTGCCATGCTCGCGTGCAGCTCGTTCATCGGTGTTGCCATGGACCGGTACGGAATGAAGCCGCCGCTGGCGATCGGGCCGTTACTGGTCGCCTCCGCTCTGGCGCTGATCGCGCGCGCGGCGCGGTTTGACGGACTCATCCCCGCCGTGGTCCTGGTCGGTCTTGGCGGCGGCGCTCTGAATGCGGCAACCAACACCCTGGTGGCCGATCTGCACGACGATCCCAAACAAAAGGGCGGGGCGTTGAATATCCTGGGCGTGTACTTCGGAATCGGCGCGCTGTTTCTGCCCTTCTCGGTGGGCGCCCTTCTCGAGACTTTCGGCATCCATCGCCTGCTGCTGGCCACGGCAGCCATCTGCCTCTTCACGGCCCTGTTTGCGGGGTCGCTTCACTATCCAGTCCCCAAGCAGCAGCACCGGTTGCCCATCGCGGACATGCCGCGGTTCCTGCGTTCGCCGTTGATCCTCACGTTGGCTGGTCTGCTGTTCTTTCAGTCGGGTATCGAGTTCACCGTGGGCGGCTACATCTCCACCTATCTGACGCACGGCTTCAGCATGAGCGTTTCCGCGGCATCGTGGGTCCTGGCTGGCTATTGGGCCGCGATCATGATAGCTCGCCTGGTGTGGAGCCGTGTGCTGAAAGGGTTCGACCCACCTAAGGTCGTGGTGGCGTGCGCGCTGGCGGCTTCGGCCGCCGCCTGCATTACGGCCATCGCTCCCGCGCCGCCCATCGCGGCCATCGGAATCTGCCTCATGGGCCTCACTCTTTCGGGCATCTTTCCCACCACCCTCGGTATCGCCGGGGCAGCCTTTCGCGACTATTCGGGAACCGTGTTCGGCATTCTCTTTACGGCGGCATTAACCGGCGGCACGATTCTCCCCTGGGTAGCCGGCCACATCGCCGGGTTCGC
>JAIQFL010000325.1 GCA_020073365.1 Terriglobia bacterium
GCGTGCTCTTCGACCCGGCGGCTGGCTTCGCTGCGCGGCAAGGACGAGAGTTCCAGGTGGATCAGCTCGTGCACCACGGTGAACTCCATGTCCTGCAGCATTTCGCGATAGGGCAGGCGGTAGTCGGCAGGATCGAGGACACGGATGACGGCGGTCTTTTTCTCAATGTCCCAATGGATGTTCCCCAGCGTCTTTGGCTTCAGCTCGGTGGCGCGTGACATGACAACGGAAACGTGCCAATCCTGCAGATTCAGCCGTTGTTGCCATACCGCCAGCCGCTCGTTGGTGTAATTCTCCGCCAGCAGCCTGCGTTCGTGCGCGGAAGGTTGATTTGCAACTTGTTGATTTGCAACTTGTTGTGCAGACGAACTGCCAACGAGACCAATGGTCACAACCAGAAGGGAAAGGGAGCCTGACAGCCCCGGAAAAATCCGGCCCAACATGTGCTACATCATACCATATTTTGTCAAACGGAACGTAACGATTAACACGTGCGACAGCCTACACGAAGGTGAATACCGGGGTGCTCCCGATGGTTTATGCTCAAGTTAATCCCGGAGGGAAACTGCATGGCCTTCAAACTCAACGTGAACGGGCGCTCCACGACGGTAGACGCGCCCCCCGATATGCCCCTGTTGTGGGTAATTCGAGACATCCTGAATCTTGCCGGCACGAAATACGGCTGCGGCATCGGCCAGTGCGGCGCCTGCACGGTGCACCTCGGCGGCCAGGCGGTACGTTCCTGCCTGACGCCGGTTTCTGCCGTGGGGAACCAGCCGGTCACCACGCTGGAAGGGCTTTCGGCCGATGGCACCCACCCCGTGCAACTGGCCTGGCAGGATATCGATGTGCCGCAGTGCGGCTATTGCCAGGCGGGACAGATCATGTCGGCTGCGGCTTTGCTGGCCAGGAACCCGAAGCCGGCGGATAAAGACATCGACGCCGCGATGAATGGCAATCTGTGCCGGTGTGGCACGTACATTCGCGTCCGGCAGGCCGTTCACAAGGCCGCCGAACTGGCAACCACCGCGTCCGCCAAAACGGTGAGGACGGCCGAGAGGCAACAGTGAGGAGGCTGGAAATGAAGCGCCCGGAGAGCAAGCCAATGGAACGCCGTTCTTTTCTGAAAATCAGCGCACTCGCCGGGGGTGGCGTGCTGCTCGGTCTCCACACGGAACCCGAAGTGTTGGCACAGGGCCGCGGTGGCCCTCCCGCTGCGCCGCCCGATCCGCACAACTTCATCCGCGTGGCCGCGGACGGCACAGTCACGATCGTGGCTAAGAACCCCGAGGTCGGCCAGGGCGTCAAGAACATGCTTCCGATGCTCATCGCGGAGGAACTGGACGTCGACTGGAAGTCCGTGAAAATCGAACAGGCCGATTTCGACGATACCAAGTATTCGGCGCAAAGCGCCGGCGGCAGCACGGCCACGCCCATCAACTGGACTCCCATGCGCCAGGTGGGTGCGGCCGGGCGCGCCCTGTTTGTCACGGCCGCGGCGCAGACCTGGAATGTGTCGGAAGCCGAGTGCTCCACTTCGTCCGGACGTGTCAGTCATCAGGCGTCGAACCGCTCACTGGGCTATGGAGAACTGGCGGCCAAGGTGGCCACGCTGACGGCGCCCGCCATGGCCGGCCTCAAGCTCAAAGATCCGAAGGACTACAAGATCATGGGCCACACCCAGCCCGGCAACGACGTACACGCCATCGTTACGGGCAAGCCGATTTTCGCCATCGACGTAAAAGTTCCCGGCATGCTTTGCGCGGTGTACGAGAAGTGTGGCGTCCTTGGCGGCAAGGTGGCCAGCTCGAATCTGGAAGAGATCAAGAAGATGCCGGGTGTCAAGCACGCGTTTGTGGTGGAACGGCCGGACATCACCGGGGCCGTGGTCGGCGATCCCGGCCTTGAGAGCGGGCTCGCGATCGTCGCTGAGACCTGGTGGCACGCACAGTCCGCGCGCAAGAAATTGCGGGTCACCTGGAACGAAGGCCTCAGGGCGGATCAGGGCAGCGTCGCCTTTGCGCAGCGCGCGGATGAGATGAGCAAGCAGGCTCCCCAGCGCACCATCCGCGCCGATGGCGACGCTGAAGCGGCACTGAAGGGTGCTGCCAAAGTGGTCGAATCCGCGTATTCCTATCCATTCATCGCACATGCGCCGCTCGAGCCGCAGGGCGCGACGGCTCATTGGAAGGACGGCAAGGTCGAAATCTGGACCAACAGCCAGCAGCCCGGCGCCGGCCGGCGCATGGTCGCGCAGACGCTGGGCATCACCGAGAAAGACGTCACTCTGCACATGGTCCGAGGGGGCGGCGGTTTCGGCCGGCGCCTGACCAACGACTACATGCTGGAAGCGGCCTATATCGCCAAGGAAGCCGGTGTCCCGGTCAAGCTGCTGTGGTCGCGTGAGGACGACATGACCCACGACTACTATCGCCCCGGCGGCTTCCAGTATCTTAAGGCCGGACTGGATACATCGGGGAAGTTGGTCGCCTGGCGCAATCACTTCATCAGTTACGGGGAGGGAGAACGCTTTGTGGCGTCCGGCGCCATGGGGCCAACGGAGTTTCCGCAGCGGTTCATACCGAACTATGAGCTGCACGCCTCGGTACAGCCGCTGGGCATCCGCACCGGAGCGCTGCGCGCGCCGAGCAGCAACGCCTTCGCATTCGTGATTCAGTCCTTCATCGATGAGCTGGCGCATGCCGCGGGCAAGGATCCGGTGGAGTTCCGGCTGGAACTGCTCAACTCCGCGCAGCCGGTGGCAGCCACTCCGCCACCGCAGCCCGGGGGCCGCGGCGGTTTCGGACCTCAGGGGGTGAACCCGGAACGGATGAAAGGCGTGGTTCAGTTGGTGGCGGAGAAGTGCGGGTGGGGCAAGCGCCAGTTGCCGAAGGGAACCGCCATGGGAGTGGCCTTCCACTACAGCCATCTGGGACATTTCGCAGAAGTAGCCGAGGTTAAAGTGGATGCGGCGAACAAGGTGAAGGTCAACAAGATCTGGGTGGCCGCGGATGTCGGAAGCCAGATCATCAATCCTGGCGCCGCGGACAATATCGTCCAGGGCGGAGTAATCGACGGCTTGAGCGAGCTCATGGCGCAGGAGATCACCCTCGAGAAGGGCCGTGTGGTGCAGAGCAACTACCATCAGCACACCATGGTGCGCCTGGCCCAGTCACCGCCGGAGATCGAGGTGCATTACCTCAAATCCAACAACCCGCCGACGGGCTTGGGCGAGCCGGCGCTGCCGCCGATTCTTCCGGCGGTCGCCAACGCCATCTTCACTGCGACGGGGAAGCGGGTCCGATCGCTGCCTTTTTCCAAATCCGGCTTTAGCTGGGCGTAGCAAGCAGCGCCGGCGGTCCTGCCGCGGGCCGATCCCGGTACTTTTGACGAGGCCGGCGGCAGGACCGCCGGCGCCACCCTCTTTCATGCGCAGACGTTTGCTGCTTCTGTTCCTTTTGCCATCGATCGTCACGCGAGCGTTTGCTCAGGATGAACGCAGTGTAGCGTCACCCAACGGGCAACTGGAATGCCGGCTCTTTACGGCGCAGCCGGAAAACGGGGCGCTCTTCCGCCTGGCATACCAGGTCTTCTTTCGCGGGAAGCGCGTCATCGACACCTCCTTCCTGGGTCTGAACATACGGTACCAGGAGCCCTTGCTCGGCGAGAATGTCGGGTTGACGGCGTCGCGGGTTTCGAACGCGGCGTCGAGTAACGCGCGCCGCTACAATTCGTTGATTGCCGAGTACATGCAGAACGGTTCGCTAGGCCGCCGCATCAACGTGGAGGTCCGCGCGGCGGACGATGGCATTGCGTTCCGATATGTGATCCCCAGATCCACTCCGCTCGATGAGATCCTCATCGAAGACGAGACCACGGAGTTTGCCTTCGCCCAGGACGGCGAGGCGTATCCGGGGGAGGGGCGCAGCGGCATCGGTCTCAGCCGAATCGATTCGCAGTCCCGGGCGGCTCTCCCGTTTGCGGCACAGCAGTCCGGCGTGGGCTGGGTCGCGATTACCGAATTGGCCCAGGGTGGCTATCCACGAGCCTACCTGGCCCATTCCGATGGAACCATCATGATCACGCGACTGGCCTCGCGTCCGGGCGATCCAAGCGTGGTGTTCGAGGGCAAGACGCCTCTGACGTGTCCGTGGCGTGTCGTGATCGTCGGCCCCGACAGGGAGCGGTTGATGCAGTCGGAAATCCTCAGGGAGTTGAAAAGCACTCAAGCGGTGAAGTAGCTCCGCTCGCGAGGTTTGATCAAAACTCCTTTCCGGAGACTTCCGCAGAGCCATCGCATCCTACGTGACCGGAACTGCACAGAGTGCAGCCGAGGTCACGCGACGAAATCTCAGTTGATGCGATCTTTTCAATCCCGAGCCATTCACTTTTCGGACAAAATTTCGCATGTATTAATTGAGGAGCTTGTGGGCATGCTTTCTTAGATTAGCCCGCCCAATGAGCTTCAGAAGCGACTCTTTACGAAAGGAAACAGAGACAAGTAAGTTTTCAGAGGCCAAGCTATGACAACACGAATCAAGACTCTCATCCACAAATCAAATACGAGCATCCTCCGTCTGGCGCTGCTCAGCGCTCTCGTTCTCACGAGCGTTTGCCCTTCGCGCGCCCTGGCGCAAGATGGCCACTCGCACACGCCAACACCACAACAAAACGAAATGACGCCGGACCAGCAGAGCGGCGCGGACACCCTTCTCAAAATTGTCCGGGACTCGACCGAGCGATTCAAGGATGTGGCGGTGGCTGAGGCGGCGGGGTATGCGCTTCAATTCGGCTGCGTGACCGGCGACGACGCGGGGGCCATGGGGCTCCACTATATCAACGGTACCTTAGTGAACAGCGGCGTCCTGGACCCCACTCGTCCCCAGATCGTGATCTACGAGCCCACGCCAGGCGGAGGCCTGCGACTGATCGGCGCCGACTTTCTGGTTCTCGCCGACGCATGGAATGCCGCGCATTCAGGTCCGCCGGAGCTCATGGGACAGCTTTTTCATTTGTTCACCAGCCCCAATCGCTTCGGGCTTCCGGCGTTCTACACGCTGCATGTCTGGGCGTGGAAGGAGAATCCCAAGGGCGCGTTTGTGAACTGGCACCCCAATGTTTCGTGCCAGTCCTTCGCCGGCGAAAAGCCCTGAGCCGGGGCGATAGCCGGACGAGAATGACGGCTGAACAGCAAAAGAAAATGAACACTGATCTGAAAGAAAAAGGAGACAAATCTAATGAGCACAGCACAGGTTCCCACTCTTGACATGGACAAACTGAACGCTTTTATCGGTCAATTCGTGACCGATCTCGGCGCCGCGGTTCATACCGGCATGGTCGTCATCGGGGAGAAGTTGGGGCTCTACAAAGCCCTTGCCGGGGATCCCATGAGTTCCGCACAACTTGCTGCCAAGACGAAGATGGATGAGCGCTATCTGCGTGAGTGGCTGGCTTCACAAGCCGCGGGAGGCTACATCACCTACGATCCGGAGACCGATCAGTTCAGCCTGAATGAAGAACAAGCGTTCACTCTGGCAACGGAAGACAGTCCCGCATATCTGCCCGGAGCATTTGAAATGGCTTTGGGCTCGCTGGCGGCGGTTCCACGGATCGCGGAATCCTTCCGCACTGGCGCCGGCATGGGTTGGCATGAACATGTTGACGGCGTCTTTCATGGATGCGAAAAGTTCTTCCGTCCAGGCTATGCCACGAACCTTGTAAGCTCATGGATTCCCGCCTTGAGCGATGTCCAAGAGAAACTGGAGTCGGGAGCGCGAGTGGCCGACGTCGGCTGCGGGAAAGGGGCTTCCACTCTATTGATGGCACAAGCATTCCCCAAATCCCGGTTTTTCGGATTCGACTACCACGACAAGTCGATTGACGCAGCACGCGAGTCCGCTAAACGTAGCGGTGTCGCCGACCGCGTCACCTTCGACGTGGCAAAGGCAAAGGATTTTCCCGGCAAAGACTACGACTTCGTGGCCGTCTTCGATTGCCTGCATGACATGGGCGACCCGATCGGGGCGGCCGCGCACGTCCGGCAGTCCTTGGCCAAGGACGGCACGTGGATGATCGTCGAGCCCTTTGCCAATGACCAGTTGAAGGACAATTTGAATCCTGTGGGGCGAGTCTACTATTCTTTTTCAACGCTGTTGTGCACGCCTTGCTCACGATCGCAGGAAGTCGGGCTGTGCTTAGGCGCTCAAGCCGGCGAGACGCGTATTCGGGAGGTTGTGACCTCGGCCGGGTTCCATCGTTTCCGCCGAGCAGCGGAAACGCCCTTCAACCTGGTTTACGAAGCCCGGCCGTGATTTGCCTGGCCCCAGGCATGCTCTATTTCACAGCGGCGCCGGCCCGCTGCGGTACTCACCGCAGCGGAGGCGTCGATGTTGGCGGCCGGCGATGGTGCGTGGCCTGCTCGTAGGCGAACTTGATGAGAACTGCCTCCGACCAGGCACGGCCGTAGATGGTCATGCCGGCGGGTAGCGTGCCGCCGCGCGTGAAGCCCATGGGGACGTTGATGGCCGGGAAGCCCGTGGTGGGCGAGAAGAACTGGCTGTTATCTCCGTGAGGCGTGTTCAGGTCGCCGATCAGGCGCGGGGGATTGCTCCACGTGGGGTACACGAAGGCATCGAGCTTCAGCTTGTCCATGGTCTTCAAGACGGCCTCGCGCACCTTGTCGCGATAGGCCGTGTCGGCCTGGCAGGCGGACGAATCCGGTCCGTTCTCGGGCCCTTTCTCGGCGGCTTCGAGGCGACTCTGGACCGAGGGGTGGAAACGTCTGGATCGGATAATGTCGGTGAGGTTCTTCATCGGGACGCGGTCGCCTTGTGCGGCAAGGTAGCGATTGATGTCGTACTTGAAGCCCATGCAAGGGCCGGCGTCCTGGGTGCGCCGGATCGCATCGAGCCCTTCGACTGTCGCGGGGTCGACGATGGTCGCTCCGGCGCGGCGGAGATCTTCCACCGCGGCCAGGAAGATCCGTACGATTTCGGGGTCGGTGGTCTCGCGCTCATAAGCCTGGCGGAGGACGCCGATCACCGCGCCACGGAGGCCGTTGCGGTCGAGCGAGGCGGCGTAGTCCTGGGGAAGATGGGCGTGCGCGGCGGCGGTGACGGGGTCGTTGGGATCCTCGCCTACGATCGCCTGGAAGACTTTGACCGCATCTTCAACGGTGCGCGCCATGGGGCCGGCGATATCGGCGAGCAGAGAGAGCGGCAGGACGCCGGCGCGGCTGGTAAGACCCATGGTCGAGCGAATGCCGGCCAGCGACTGGTGGGACGAGGGGCCGCGGATCGAGTTACCCGTGTCACTGCCCAGTCCCACCAGGCCGAGGCTGGCGGCGACGGCGGCGGCGGTGCCGCCGCTGGAACCGGCGGTTACGCGGTCGAGCGCATAGGGGTTCCTGGTATAGCCGGGCAGAATTGAATTTACGGTCTCATAGGGACTGAACGCCCACTCAGCCATATTGGATTTGGCGAGGACGAGCGCGCCTGCCTCCTTGACTCGTTTGACCTGGAAGGCGTCCTGGTCCGGGATGTAGCCGGCCAGGGCGAGCGCGCCGTCGGTGGTCTGGAGGCCCTTGGTCTCGAAGTTGTCTTTGACGATCATGGGCACGCAATGCAGCGGGCCGGTGAGGCCGGATTGGGAAAATCGGCGGTCCAGTTCCTCGGCCTGCTTTTCGACATCGGGGTTGAGCACGACGATGGAGTTGATGGCGGGGCCGTTCTTGTCGTAGGCCTCGATGCGCTTGAGATACTGTCCAACCAGGGCGCGGCAGGTGAGCCGGCCGGCCTTCATGGCGTCGTGGACCTGGGAAATGGTGGCTTCCTCCACTTCGAAGGGAGCGGGCCTTTGGGCCAGCAGAGGAATCGAAACGAGGAGCAGACAACCGGCGGAGCGCATCACCTGATCATTGTATGACGGAGGGCCTGAGAGCCGGCCGGCATACGCTATACTTGCAGCCTGTGACTTCTGAGTCCTCCCCCGCCCTCCAGCGCGAACTGGGCCTCCGCGACCTCACCCTCTTCGCCGTCACGTGCATTGTGGGCGCGCGTTGGATTCCAGCCGCCGCGCATGCCGGCGCGGGTTCCATCACGCTGTGGCTGCTCGCCGCAGTCTTCTTCGTCGTGCCGCTTGCCGTGGCAGTGGCTGCTCTCTCCGTCAAGTACCCGGCGGCGGGCGGCCTGTATCTGTGGACGCGCGGAGATTTTGGGCCGTGGAGCGGATTTCTCTGCTTCTGGGTCTACTGGATGGGGATGGCATGCTGGTTCCCCACCGCCGCCATCTTTTACATGAAGGTGGGGTTCTACGTCCTCGGCCCCTCCTATGCGCACGTAGGCGACAATCGTCTGTACCTGCTGCTGGCCGCGCTGCTGGCCATCTGGATCGCGCTCGGCTCCAACTTGATTGGACTCAAGGTCGGCAAGTGGACCGAAAACATCGGCGGCTCGGCTACATGGATTCTGGGCGGGCTGCTGGTAGTGCTCGCCGCCCTCGTATGGATGCGGCGCGGCGCGGCGACACCGCTCCGGATCCTGCCCCGATGGGACTGGGGAACGGTGAGCTTTTGGGCCACCATCGCGTATGCCATGTCGGGCCTGGAAATGGCCGGCTTGATGGCCGGCGAGATCCGCGATCCGGAACGCACCCTGCCGCGCGCGGGCTGGATCGCCTCAGGCTTCGCCACTCTGTTCTACGCCGGCGGCACGGCGGCCATGCTGGCCCTGCTCCGTCCCGAGCAGATCAGCGAGATGAACGGCTTTGGAGAAGCGGGCGAAACCGCCGGACTGTTACTGGGCATGAAGTGGCTCACACCGCTAATTGCACTGCTGGTGCTGGCTAGCGGTGTGGGACAGATTGGCGGCATCGGCACCGCCATCTCGCGTCTGCCGTTCGCGGCCGGTGTGGATCACCTGCTGCCGAAAGCTTTTGGCAGAGTGCATCCCCGCTGGGGCACTCCTCACGTCTCCATCGTGGCGCTGGGAGTGGTGGCGACATTCCTGCTCGCCGCGTACCAGCTTGGCGACACCATGCGCGCGGCCTACGACGAGCTGGTTTCGCTGATGGTGATCACCGGATTCCTGCCGTACATTTACATCTTCGGCAGCGCCTGGAAGGCCGGCAAGCGGTTGAGTGCGATCTCGGGGTGGGCCATCACGGCGCTGGCGATTGTCTGCTCGGTGGCGCCCACGGCGGAAATCACCAACGTCTGGCTCTTCGACGGAAAGCTGGCGGCGGGCACGGCGGCCGTGATCGCCTCCGCATGGGTCGTTTACCGCCGGCATGAAAGGGCCGCAGGAGCCTTCGGCACGTGACAATGAATCACTACGAAGGGGGCGGCAGCGGTTCAGTTTCCGATGTATGACGCCCGGCTTTTCTAATACGTCGCTGGCAACTCACCGCGCTCTCGGAGAGCGAAATAGCAGTTCACGGCCCCGTCGGGTTTAGTGTTATGTACCCGCTTGGTCCGCAAATCGGGCAGATCTTCAGGGAACCCCATGTATTCTTGATAAAGCGTTGGATCCGTCCTCCTGAGTGCTTCGAGGGCCCGTATCCAACGTGAGCGGTGCCGTACATTGCTGTTACTGTTCAGTCGCAGGAATTGTTCGAGTCTAGCACCCTCTGAGTTTAGCGGGTCCACACGACCATCGGCCATGACGCGGAGGCAATCGTGAAACGTCACCTCGCAGGGATTTGGAAGACCAAGAATGGCTTGCTTCGCTTGATTGCAGGTTCCACACGCGTACAGCAGATTAGCGTATTCGCATTAACGATTCGGATCCGCCGTAACAGGAATGAAGTGATCGATATGGAACGTCGCCCCGCGGCTGCACCACTGCTCGCGATGAAGACAGTAAACGCAACGGAAGGTGAACTCATCGCGAAGCCAATCTCGAAAACTGCCATACTCCTTGTAGCCCACGGGGCCATGACGCCTGACGTGCGGCAAGTTTGGATACTCAAATCCGATCATGAAACGTCGCCGTTTTTCTTCGGCATCCCGGAAAACAGCCTCTTCTCAAGCTCATCCAGCACATCGGTGGGGCGTGGCGATACTTGGTCAAGGTGGTAGTCGGCGTAAATCTGTAGTGCGTCGAGACGTCTTCGTTCCTCCGTGTTCAACATCCCTGAAATGCTCTTGTCGATGAGCATGCCACGCTCGCGGTTTGTGACGGACCAATCTTTTTCGAGTTCAAGGAAGTCAGAGAAGCATATGCTGCCCTCGACTTCCACTGGAAGGTATCTAGTTTGTTTGAAAGGCACACCGACGCGCTCCCAACTGGTAAAGAGCGCAAGGAGCGCTTGTTCTAGTGCGACTGGTAACGAATACACCTTGAGAACCTCGGAGTCGACCTGGAGTAGGAGCTTCTTTAGCGTCGCCGAATCCGCTTTGGATGATGCCGCGGCAAGATAGGCCTTCGCTGCGCTATCAACGCCTTCAAACGATCTCGTTGTCGGCAATGGTATCTTCCGGAGGTCGCCGACTATGTTGTCGCGCTTACCCAGATGCGAGTACGCGTAACCGTTGGCAATAGGCGAGTTGAGCACCGCCCAAAGCGTCTCGAGTGAACACTCGGAAGCCCTTGGACGGACTGGAACGAAACGGCTTGTGACCGGGTGCCCTCGTGTATCAATAAGTGCTTTCAGGCGCCAGGGGCCACGGCTCGCGGGAGCATAGTTAAGAAGCACTTGCGGAGTACCCACCGTCGCCCCCCCTCATGGGCCGACGAATCACCGACGGGTCCAGGTTCATCCAGTAGCGTTTGGGCAACTCATACAAGTGCAGGCCGCGATCGAAGCGTACAAAGCCAGGCTGGCTCCCGGGAAACTCTTCCTCGGAGTATGTCGTGCTGCCGGGCGGTGGCTGTGCGCGATATTCGAGGCCTTTTCCGAGCTCGGCGACGTCGCCGAGTTTCGGATTCCCCGCACACGCATCCCAGACGTCTTCTAAATCTGGAACCCTGAAGGAAAATGCGGCGTCATGAGAGAATCGCGCTTGGCAAATACTTTGCGTGCTCGTGACGGTGTAGTTCGCTCGGAAGCCTGGGAGCTCACGTTCGCGAACATGGCGATAACGGACTTGGTTCTGGCCGCTAACTCTCTTGCGGCGGCCGACAATGACTACCGACTCGGCGTCCGAGAACGAGAAGACCTTGTCAGGAAACACACAGATTTCTCTTAGCTCGTACTCGCTGGCCAAAAACTCACGAATGTCGCGGGCTTTGTCGCTGTGCAGAAAAGTTTGGGGAAGCACGACCCCGAACACTCCACCTTCTGCCAGTTGTGGCAGCATCCGCCATAGCATCTCGGCGGGTTTGCTTAAGAAGCGCACATTCGATCCCTGTTCCCGGCAGTCCCTTTGTTCCTCTGGCGTGAAGTCGCTAAAAGGCGGATTGGCAAGCAGTATTGTGTTTCTCTTCGCCTGCTGGGCGAGGATGTCGCCAAGAAACATGTTTTGGGGCTCTAGATCCCACCCGTCAGGATTCGGGATGTCCGTGAGCGTGAGCGACAGGCGAGCCAACTCAATTGCGAATGCATCCTTGTCGGTGCCGTGCAATCGACTTCGAAGGTATGGCCCACGCTGGCTCGGTATTGCCTTCTCGGGAGGCAGCATCTCAGTCAGCAATCGCATCGCGGACACGAGAAAAGCGGCATGACCGCATGCTGGTTCAAACACGCTTCTTTCATTGACTGGAATATCCACTATCCAGTCCGCCAGGTTGCCCACGACGTAGTCAACGAGATACGATGGCGTGCGGTGCGTCCCTAGGGATGACCGTGTCTTTTCCGAAATGAGGGCGTTCTCGTAAACGTACGCTAGGGACTCGGTGGTCGTGAGAGTCAGGCTACTGAACCGCTCGATAATGCGAGCCGATTCGCGGAGACCTTCTGTTTGCCTTGCCGACCCGGCTGCCAGGGGTGCGGTGCCGTAGTGCTTCGCTACCCTCTGGAAGACCTGTTCCACGTCGTTCAAGTCAAGATCTTCAAACCTTTCGACCTGCTTGTCGCGAAGGATCTTCCCCGATACAAGCCAGAAGACAGTCTGCAACAACCAATGTCCCTGTTCCTCGGTGATCTCTCCCCAGTCCAGACAATTCTTGAGCTCGTCAACACTTCGTTCGACCAGCGCACTGAGGGATCTGCCAACTTCTTCCTCAACGAGCGGCATGAGACCGAGGTCCACGAAGTTGAGCTGGTACTCCTGCCGGACACGCCCCCAGTTCTTGGCTCGGTAGACTGCGCTAGGCGAGAACTTGTCCGCATGCATCTGAAAGAAACGCTCCACATTGTCGGCCGGGACGCTCTCCAGAAATTCCGCCGACTTGGCGCCTTGCTTCCACCATTGCAGGGTGTCCTGTAGACAGACAAAGACCACGGGTGCTCCAAGGGGCCTGCAGGCCGCGACCGCCAACCGGGGATCCTTCGTTGCTGCAAGTACGGCCACACACGCCGATCGAGAGTCCACCGAAGGTTGGGCGAATCCCACCAATGGTACAATTTGGCCATCTCCAAAGCGGAAATCGGTTTGGAGCAAATGGGGGAGGTATCCGCAGACACGGAGCGGACCCTTGATCGAGCTTGGCGTCAGCAAAGCGGTAGCGATGGCGTTGCCTCCTCCCAGCTTGTCACTGCGACCGAGTTCAAACCGCGTCTACGGCGGCGTAATGTGCTCCCAAACATTTTGGGCACATTCTGTTCAGACCACATTATACAGTGTAGCGCCTGCCGCCGCGCCCCGGTGTCATGCAGAATCTGCGATTCAGACAGTGGGGGAGTCGGCCGGCGGCCGATCGGTAGGCAGGATGGTGGTGCACTAATGGCCGGCGGGTATTTTGCCGAGATCGAGGGCTGAAGAGGGGGGACTGCGGGAGTGGGGTAATCAGCGTACACGACAGCAGGCTGCGCCGCCATCGGGATACGGGGTACGAACCCGATAGCTCCACAGCATGTATGCGCCGGATCGGAAG
>JAIQFL010000326.1 GCA_020073365.1 Terriglobia bacterium
GCCTTTCCCACTTCCGTAAACTCCTCCGGAACCTCAATCACCATCTTGGGCATCACACCTCCTGCATTAAGTCACAATCTGGCAGTCTGTTTTAGCACATTCATGGCGATTTGTCCAGTTTGAGAGCCACACCCGACCGAGTTCTGCGGGAGGCCCTGCTCCGTTTGCCAATTGGTGGCAACATACGGCGACGGTTGCGACTGCGCACAAAGGGCGCGGGCGCAGAGACCGGCCAGCAGAATCGCCCCAATCGCGATGCCGCCCAGAAGCCGAATCGGACGTTCAGCGCTATTCACGTCTTCGACTGCCTTCCCGGTAATCCTGAATCATCTTCCTGACCACGAATCGCATGGATGGCCAAGGTAAGCGAAAGAACTGGATGCTTGCTCTGACGACTGGAACCTGAACAACCTGGATGTCCGCCGCTTCACCGGATGCACAAATCGCACAGGCCGCGAGCGCGGCCAAGAGGGCAACCGGCATACATTTACGACTGCTCATGAGGTGTCACCTTTGCTTGAGCCAGTTGCCACATTCTACGTCAGTGGGCCCGCCGACCGTTTCTCACCCGTACAATCGGGCGATGTTGTATTTTCGCATTCTGGATTGCAACGTAGTGCGCTTCAGGCCGAGCCTGGCGGCTGCCCCATTCGGTCCCCCGACTTGGCCGTCGGCTTCCTTCAATGCCGCCAGTATCCGCTCGCGCTCGCCGGCGCCTGGAGTACCTGGTGTACGCCCGGACAGTCGTATGGGAGACGACATCTCGGTAAGCTCCGGCATATTAACACGCAGCTCTGAGCCATTGCTTAAAATAACCGACCGCTCGATCACGTTTTGGAGTTCTCGAATATTGCCTGGCCAGTCATACCTGGTGAGCGCCTCTAACGCTTGTGAAGGAATTCTCTCGATTTTCCGGGCCAGGCGCTGCGCGTATTTTTGAACGAAGTAACGGGTGAGCAGCGGAATGTCTTCCCGGCGCTCCCGCAAGGAAGGAACATTCAGCGGAAAGACGTGAAGCCTGAAGTAAAGGTCCGCCCGGAAGTTGTTCTCATTGACCATCGCCTTCAGGTCGCGATTGGTCGCGGCCACGAGTCGGGCATTCGTCCGAATGGTGCGAGTGCCGCCGACGCGCTCGAACTCCTGGTCCTGGACGGCGCGCAACAGCTTGGGTTGGAGTTCGAGCGGCATTTCGCCGATTTCGTCGAGGAAGAGCGTTCCCTGATGCGCCAGTTCGAAGCGTCCGATCTTCTGCGCCACCGCTCCGGTGAACGAGCCCTTTTCGTGGCCGAACAATTCGCTTTCCAGGAGGCTGGCCGGAATGGCTGCGCAATTTACCTTGACGAAGGTGCCTTTGGAGCGACCGCTGAACTCGTGAATGGCGCGGGCTACCAGTTCCTTTCCGGTTCCGGTCTCTCCCAGTATGAGAACGGTCGCGTCGGTTGGCGCAACGATGTGAACCCCCTTCAAAATGGACTGGAAGGCCGCGCTTTCACCAATCATGTTGCCGTTGTTGTGGTCAACCCGGATCTCATCTTCGAGGTAGAGCTTCTCGGTAGCGAGCCGTTCCTTCATGTCCTCGAGTTTGCGATACGAAAGCGCGTTTTCGACAGCGATGGCAATCTGTGTCGCAACCTGCACCAGGAAATTGACATCGGCATCCGTCCAAACGTGGGGCGAGGTTCTGGCAATTTCAAGGGTGCCCAGCGTTCCTTTGCTTGTAATCAGCGGAACGGAACACGCGGACTTGCACCCTAGCTCGACAAACCGGCGGTATTGCGGAGAGGTATAGCGCTGGAGCTCAGTGTTGTGGATCAGAACTGGTTTGCCGGTTGTTAGCGCCTCGGCCGTCGGCATTCCCTCGGGGTTGATCCGACCATGCTCCTTCGCGAAAAGCGGAGCCCCGGTGAAATGGAGCGCGACCAGATTCAGGGCGCCGCTGTCATCACGCAGGATTAGAGATGAGAAATCGTGTGGGACCACTTTGCTGAGCTGCGCCGAAACCGTAGAGAACAATTTTTCGGGCGAGAGTGTCGAAACCAGCGCGTTAGTAACGTCGAACAGTGTTTGCAGGCGATCCCGTTGCCGGACTAACTCCTGCCTGGCGAGGAAGGACTCCACCGCGACGGCGAACTCGCTGGCTACTCGCTCCAGGAATGCCAGTTCGGCCGGGCTGGGATTGCATGGTGCGACCGAGCTGAAGCCGAACGCGCCCATCCGGTTGTTGCCCGCGGTGAGGGGAACGAGAATCGTGGTGCTGATCCCGAACTCATCGCGCGCCCGATTGACGAATGCCGGCCAGCGGGTTTCCGACTGGACTGAGATCGTAAGTCGCTGCTGGTTCTGCCATACCCAGCCGGACGGGTCGTCATCGACCGGCAGTCGCAGGGGGTGTTGGTGCAGTCGTACCTGTCAAGGGTGGCATGACGTACAGGAGAAGAGTCGATGAATGCGCAGGTCAAACCGATGAAACATATCATCGCAGTCACGGCTGTTGCTGTTTCGCTCGCCGCCGGCTCGTTCGCCGGCGGCAAGTGGTGGACCCACCGGGCCGGCGCTGCGCGCGCGAGCGCGCAAGCCGGAACCGTCTACACCTGCCCGATGCACCCGGACTACCGCCGCGACCAGCCCGGCGACTGCCCGATCTGCGGCATGCACCTTGAGGCGCAACGTGGGGGCGGCGCGGCTGGGGGCGCCGCCTCCCGCACGCTCCCGGACGGCGCGGTCCAGGTGAGTCCCGAGCGGCAGCAGGCGATCGGCGTCCGGCTTGGCGTCGTCGGCCGGTTGGCCGGCACCCGGGTGCTGCGGACCACCGGGCGCGTGGCTCCTGACGAGAACCGCACGTATCCGATCGTTGCCGCCGTGAGCGGCTGGATCCGGCACGTAGACAGCGTCACGACGGGCGACGTCGTGAAGGCGGACCAGGTGCTCGCGTCGTTCTTGGCGCCCCAACCCGAATTCGATAGCGCGCAGCAGTCCTACTACACCGCCCTAGAGATCCTCTACCGCGATGCGAGCGCGCTGCCGGGGTCGCAGCCGCGATCGCAGCCGCACGACTCCGCGCGGGCAGACGCGGGGATCGAACGGATGGCCGACGGACTGCGGAACCTGGGCGTGTCCACCTCGCAGCTCAGGGAGATGGCCAAGCGGCGCGAGCTCGTACAGGACATCCGCGTGGAGTCCCCGGTGGACGGGTTTGTCCTGAAGAGGAACGTCTCGCCTGGTCTCCGGTTCGATCGCGGGTTCGAGTTCTACCGGATCGCCGATCTGAACCGCGTGTGGATTCTGGCCGACGTGTACCGCGACCAACTGCCGTTCATCCGCCGCGGCGCCTCGGCGCGGATCACCACTGCGGAAGCGAGCCGCGCGCTGCCGGCGACGGTAAGCCCGTCGGAGCCGATCTTCGACGAGGCGACGCTGACGCTGAAGGTGCGGATCGAGGCAGCGAACCCGAAGTTGGCGCTTAAGCCCGGCATGTTCCTCGACGTGGAGTTCCCGGTTGATCTCCCGCCGACGCTTGTCGTGCCCGCCGATGCCATCGTGGACTCGGGGCTGCGCAAGATGGTGTTCGTGGAATGCGGCGAAGGAAACTTTGTGCCGCGGGTGGTCGAGACGGGGTGGCGCATCGGCGGCGACGTCCAGGTGAGCAAAGGCCTCACCGCCGGCGAGCGGATCGTGATCTCGGGCACCTTCCTCGTCGATTCGGAGAGCCGCATGAAGGCGGCTACAAACCAATGATCAACCGCATCATCGATTTCTCGGTCAGGAACAAGTTCCTCGTGCTGCTGCTCGTGGGCGCCGCCGCGCTCGCCGGAGCGCGCGCGTTGCGCAGCGTTCCGCTGGACGCGATCCCGGACCTCGGCGACACGCAGGTCATCGTCTACTCGCGTTGGGATCGCAGCCCCGACATCGTCGAGGCGCAGGTCACGTATCCGATCGTGACGGCAATGCTTGGCGCGCCGCGCGTGCGGGCGGTCCGCGGCTTCTCCGACTTCGGCTACTCGTTCGTCTACGTGATCTTCGAGGACGGAACCGACACCTACTGGGCCCGGACGCGGACGCTGGAGTACCTCTCGGGTGTGCTGTCGCGGCTGCCGCCCGATGCGCGCACGGAACTCGGGCCCGATGCGAGCGGTCTCGGCTGGGTGTTCCAGTACGCGCTCGTCGACCGCTCGGGCCGACGGAGCCTCGCGGATCTGCGGTCATACCAGGATTGGAATCTCCGCTACCACCTGAAGGCGGTGCCCGGCGTGTCCGAGGTGGCCTCGCTCGGCGGCTTCGGCCGGCAGTACCAGGTGAACGTGGACCCGAACCGGCTACGCAACTACAGCCTCTCGATCCAGCGCGTCGTCGAGGCGGTGCGTGGCGGCAACGCCGAGGCTGCCGGTCGGCTGATCGAGTTCGGCGGCACGGAGTACATGGTGCGCGGCCGCGGCACGCCGGTCCGGATTCGCGACATCGGCCAGGTGACGGTCGGTCCGGATATGCGGCGCGGCTTGGCGGACCTGGATGGCGCCGGCGAAGTAGTGTCGGGGATCGTCGTCATGCGCCAGGGAGAAAACGCGGTCGACGTGATCGATCGCGTCAAGGAGCGCATCCGCCAGATCGAACCGGGCTTGCCACCCAGGATGGAGATCGTCCCGATCTACGACCGCTCGGCGCTGATCCGCGGCGCGATGGACAACGTTAGCGAAACGCTGATTGCGGTGGTGCTCACGGTTTCCTTCATCGTGCTGCTGTTCCTGTGGCACGTGCCGAGGGCGATCATCCCGATCATCACGATTCCGGTTGCCGTGCTCGTGGCGTTCATTCCGTTCCGCGCGATGGGGATCACGGCGAACATTATGTCGCTCGGCGGCATTGCCATCGCGATCGGCGAGCTGGTGGACGCGGCCATCGTCGTCGTGGAGCAGACGCACAAGAAGCTCGAGCAGGCGCAGCGTGACGGATCGACGCGCGACGCTCGCGACGTCATCGTTGAGGCGGTGAAGGAGGTGGCGCCGGCGAGCTTCTTCGCGCTGCTCGTGATCGCGGTTTCGTTCCTACCGGTCCTGACGCTCGAGGCTCAGGAAGGGCGGATGTTCAAGCCGCTCGCCTACACCAAGACGCTCGCGATGCTGGTCGCGGCGGCCCTCGTGATCACGCTCGACCCGGCGCTCCGCGTGCTCCTCACGCGTGTGCGGCGCTTCGAGTTCCGGCCCGCTTGGCTGTGCCGGGCAGCAAACGCGGTGCTCGTCGGGCACATCCGCCCCGAGGAGTCGCATCCCATCAGCCGCCTCCTCATGCGGATCTATGAGCCGGTGGTCCACTGGTCGCTGCGCTGGAAGTGGTGGGTGATCGGCGCCGCCGCAGCGCTCACCATCATCACCGTGCCGGTGTTCACGCATCTCGGATCCGAGTTCATGCCACCGCTGCGCGAGGGATCGCTGTTCTACATGCCGACGACGATGCCCGGAATTTCGATAGGCGAGGCGCAGAAGCTGCTGCAGGTGAGCGACCGCAGGATCAGGCAGTTCCCCGAGGTCGATCACGTGCTCGGCAAGGCGGGGCGCGCTGAGACTAGCACCGATCCCGCGCCGCTCTCGATGGTCGAGACGGTGATCACGCTCAAGCCGACGTCCGAATGGCGCCGTGTCGCCACGTGGTACTCGCGGTGGGCGTCCGAATGGATGAAGCGCGTGCTCCGGCACGTCACGCCCGACCATATCTCAGAGGAGCAACTGGTCGAGGAGATGAATGCGGCGCTGACGTATCCCGGCGTTTCGAACGCCTGGACGATGCCGATTAAGGGGCGGATCGACATGCTGACGACCGGGATCCGCACGCCGGTCGGGCTGAAGATCTCCGGCGCCGATTTCGCGGAGATCGACAAGATCGGCAGTGCGATCGAAGCGGCGCTTCCCAAAGTGAGCGGCACCCGCAACGTGTTCGCCGAGCGCACCGGCGGGGGGTTCTTCCTCGACATTGATTGGAACCGCGACGCGCTCGCACGCTACGGGTTGAGCATCGAGGCGGCGCAGAGCGTGGTGCAGAACGCGATCGGGGGCGAGAACGTGACCAACACGATCGAAGGGCGCGAGCGGTATCCGGTGAACGTCCGCTACATGCGCGATTTCCGGTCCGACGCCGACGCGCTCGCCCGCGTGCTCGTACCGGCGTGGGAAGGGCAGCGGCAGATCCCGCTCGGCGAGTTGGCGCGCGTGAAAATCGCGACCGGACCTGCGATGATCCGCGACGAGGACGGCCTGCTCACCGGCTACGTCTTCGTGGACGTCGCGGGCCGCGACGTCAGCAGCTATGTGGAGGAGGCGAGCCGCGTGGTGCGCGACCAGGTGAAGCTGCCGCCCGGCTACGCGGTGCTCTGGAGCGGCCAGTACGAAGCGATGGCTCGCGTGCGCGCGCGGCTCACGTACATCATCCTGTTCACGGTGTTCCTCGTGTTCGTGCTCCTCTACCTCAATACGCGGTCGTTCGCGAAGACGGCGATCGTGCTGCTGGCGGTGCCGTTCTCGGCCGTCGGAGCCGTCTGGTTCCTGTACCTGCTCGGCTACAACATGAGCATCGCCGTTTGGGTCGGGCTCATTGCGCTGCTCGGCGTTGACGCCGAGACCGGCGTCTTCATGCTGCTGTATCTCGACCTCGCGTACGAGAAGGCGTCGCGCGAAGGACGCCTGCGAACGCTCGCCGATCTCCAGGCGGCGATCGTGGAAGGCGCCGCGAAGCGGCTGCGCCCGAAGTTCATGACTGTGGCGACAATGTTCGTCGGGCTGATCCCGATCATGTGGGCCACCGGCACCGGGTCCGACGTTTGGAAGCGCATCGCCGCGCCAATGGTTGGCGGCATCTTCACGTCGTTCGTCCTGGAACTCGTCGTCTACCCGGCGATCTACGAAATCTGGAAGTGGCACTTCGAGCTGAAGCACGGCTACGCCGAACCACATCCCGCCTCCCTGCCGTCGCCCGAGGAGGCCGCAGCCTGAGAGGGCACATACAAGGCTCTTCACGAAGAGGCCATGGGCGGGCCATTGCCAGCGTCACTTGCGCACCAGCCATTCAGGATTACTTTCGCCAGAACCTGGCCCGCATAGGCGTTCCCGCACTGGTGATTCACGGCGACGTGCCTACCGCAGCCTCGGGACTGCGGACCGCGAACCGGATCAAGAGCGCCCGGCTCGTGATAGTTCCGGATGGCCATACTGCATCACTTGGACACATGCGGAACAGGTCAATCCGGAGCTGGTGAACTTCCTGGGGCAAAAGCTCGGTGCGCGGGGGGAGGTGGCCTGAAACTGGCGCGGGTGCCGTTAAGCGACACCCTGCTCTTTAGCAGTTCGACGGCAAAATTATCGATCAGTTGGAAAAGGAGGAATACATGTCAGTCTATGTCATTGCAAGTCTTACGATCAAAGATGCGGTTCGGTTCGAGGATTACAAACGGACGGTGCTGCCATCGATGGAGAAATACGGTGGGCGATTCGTTGCCCGCGGCGGCCCGATTCACGTTCTCGAGGGAGAGTGGCCGCGCGAACGGCTGATCATCGGCGAGTTTCCCAGCATGGAGCGGGCGCGAGAGTGGTGGGCTTCGCCAGAATATGCCGAGCCGAAGGCACTGCGCCAAGCCACGACGGACTCGGAATTGGTAATTGTCCAGGGCGTGTAGTCAAAAGCCAAAAGGGAAATTTGGAAGTGGCACCTCGAGCTAAATCGCGGCCGCGCCAAGCCGCAGCCGCGCGCGCTCGTCGCCCTGCTGTCGCCCGGAAGCGACGCCGTGACAACGTGTCTGGCAGCCGAAAGCGGCGAGCGTAGACCCACACTCTGCCTGTTCACAACAACGGGATCCCAGGATGCAACGCAGAGCCTTGCATCACTGTTTCCCTGAGTGACTTGGACACCGCCTCCCACAAGAGAGAGCGGGAAGACCGCGAGTCTTCCGTTTACTCTCGGATTCCTTATGCAAACTGGGCGGTTCGGCATCCGCCGATTGGAGCCTACGCGCGGCGCCTATTCTTCGTGGCGAGCCGCGATTGCCAGCTAATTTCCGACGTGTTCTGTCTCCGGAAATTAAGGAACTCCGTTCCCGCAGTAAGTCATTTGAATGCGTTCGCGTTTCTGCCAACTGTCTTCTTTTCGATGAGATAGATCCCTTAAGTTGCCCTGGCTGTTCACAATCTGCCGAGATCGGCTGCTGACTGCCGAGAATCGGCAGTTGCCCTCGCAAGTTCTTGGGCACATTGCAAGAAGAGCAAGAAAACAGGGGAGTTCGAGGCGGCGGAGCTCTGGAGAGTCGACTGCGTATGTACACGCGGGACGATGAGTGGCGCCGCATCCGGCATCGGCAAGGCGATTCGCGAGGACGGGAGAGGTGGTTGAGATGAAAACAAAAGAGCACACGACTATTCGAAGCGCAAGAGTCGGGCGCCAGCCAGTTGTGGTGCCGGCGCTGCTGCTTGCCCTCGTCTTTTTCGCAACGGCGGGCCGTGGACAGGAAGCTCACGTCCCGCCCGGCGGCGGCGTGACAACACCCGAAGCTGGCGATGTCTCCGAGACCGGCAAGAAGCTCGCGAACCCGCTCTCGAACGTCTGGGCCCTGTTCACGGAGTTCGACTTCAACTTCTCGGATGGCAACCTGAACCCCGGCCACCCGCAGGTCGGCGGACGGATGATCTTCCACCCTCGGCAACATCACCGTTCCGGACATTGCCGCGTCTGGAGTTTTTCCGGTAGTTCCGGACTACCCGTTCGGACGTTCCAGCCATCCGGACGTGGCGATCCACCAGTTCGGGAGCGGCAATGCCAAGATCGAGCAGCGTTTCCTACTGGGCGCGGGCGCAAAGCGCTTCACCGTGCGGCGCGCGTTCCTGCGCGACATCGACCGGCGCGCGCTCCGCGACTTCTGGGAGTCGAAATACGGTCCCTACGGCGCGTTCACCTACAACGCGCCCAACGACGATGGCAACGGCACCACCGCCTACACCTGCCGCTTCGCCAACGAACCGCTGTCCTGGGAGATGCTCGCGGACCACGCCTGCAGCCTGGGCGTTACGCTGATCGAGATCCCGGCCTCGAACCCCACCTACCCGCTCTCCTCGACGGTGACCCGCTTCCCGCCGCAGGCCCTTAAGGACGCTCTGCTGTCGCAGGTGCAGCAGATGCTTCCGCTGATCAAGATCCAACCTCTCCAGAGCGGCTACCCCGCCATCTATCTCTCCGACAGGCGCTGCACCATCGGTACGCAGTTGTACTTGCCGCGCCTGGTGGACTTCGACGGCATCTCGCAGGGCATGGGCAACGAGGCCGACGACGCCACGTTCACCTTCGGCAACGCCGACCGCGTGATGCGCGACCTCGCGAACGATGTGGACCTGTTCCGCGCGACAATCGAGTTCTCGCTCTACCACGTAGGGCAGCAGATCAAGCTCGACTTGTGGAAGGGCGACATCATCAACTGGCAGTTCGACTCTGGCGCGGAGTTCAAGGTCACCGCCGCCGATGGCCTGTACGAACTGAACCTGCCCTACCCGACCCGGAAGGTGTCGCGCTCGTGCTGGAAGGCGTTCAACATCGGGGCGTGCCCATTCTCCACTGCCGGCGCCATGGACCTGGTCCACTTCCCCTCTGCCGACGCCAGCAAGTGCGACAAAGGGTACGACACTCCCAATGGATGTCTTGCGCATGGCATGAAGCGCTACTACGGTGCGGTGATCGCCGAGCCACAGGGAGTGACCATCAAGGACAACTCCACCGGCGTCTTCGGGTTCGGGCGGTCCAGCATCACCAGCGTGTCGCTGGTCTCGGATTCGGTTTACGACCAAGTCATTCCGGAGATCTACACCGACAGCGAAATGCCGGTGAACTGCAAGGTGGCGGCGGGCCGCGACGAAAGCGACTTCTACGAGGCGTTGGGGATTGTGGGCGAAGGACCGCTCATCTCTTACACCGCCGCCCACTACGAAGACCTGAACGGGAATCCAGTCGCCATGGGTAGTACCGGCGCCCTCTTCGTCGGCAGCACGCTCGATGGCCAGGCGCAGCATGGCTGGCCCAACCAGCCCACCTACGGTATCCGCCAGGTCCTGGGTGCGGACCCTGCGGCCGATAGCGACTGGTTCTCTCTCGACCAATCCGGGAACACGACCGGCGGCGACTGGCGCAAAGTCTTCTCCGGCAACTCGACGTACAAGGATAATTACGTGGCTGGAACCGCGTTCCTGGTTATCCGGCGCAGCGACACCAAGGGCTTGCAACTCACGAAGCCCGGCGATCACGCCATGATTGCCTACGTCCAGATGGGCATGAGCGGGTGGGTGTGGACCTCGCCCGGCGGCAGCGCGGTCTTCGGTCCGCCCCTGGTGAATCCGGTCTGGATCGCCATCAACATGCTGCTGCGGGCGCGCGGGCTCCGGTTGGGCGCGAACGCCACCACCGCGCAGTTGAACCTCGCGGAGACGTTCTTCGACGTACAAGCAGCCATCGACGCGGCGGCGGTCTGTAACCAGCAGGTGACCGCGCTCGTTGGCGCCGGCAGCGAGACGCAGTTCAAGTTCCGGGGCGTATTGCAGGAGGAGAAGCCCCTCCGCGACTGGCTCCAGGAAGTGCTGATGAACTGCCTGGGCTATTACACGTTCTCGTTCGGCAAGCTCAAGATCGGCATCCGTGAGAATTCCTCGACGGTCGAGGCCTTCACCATCGGGAGTGTCGTTTTCAACTCGCTCCAGTTGGCCCCGCTGAAGCCCTCGTTCGACCACCTTACCGCCAACTTCGCGGACCAGGACTACAAGTTCGTCAACAACTCGGTCACCGTCTACGATATCGACCGCGCCACGCTCCTGGGCGGCGCGGCCGGTCCGCTGTTCCTGAAATCCAACGTCAACCTCTCCGGCACCTGCACCAAGTCGCAGGCGGCGCGGATCATCAGTATCCGGCTGCGCGAGGAGTTGGGCGGCACCAGCATCGCGGAATGGAAGGCGGCGCGCCAGTTGGTCTTCCGGACCACGGTCATGGCGCTCAACACCGAGCCGGGAATAGTCTGCTCGATGACGCACCCGGACATGCCGGGTGGCCCTGGCGAGTTCCGTGTATCGTCCTGGAAGCTCAATAAGGACTACTCCATCGACAACCAGGGCCGCACCACCACGGACTCCATGTACGATCTGGTCGCCGGCCCGAAGCCCGCCGACGTCGTGGCCACGCCTGTTCCGGACGAGAACCTGCAAGACACTGGAGTTCCTGGCATCGTCACGGGCGTCCCCACGCTCACCGATTACGGAAGTTACGCTGTGAACAACATTGTTATCCTGCCCGACGACTCCGGCAACACGAATGTGGTGGGCGCAACCGAGATCGCGCTGGGGCTCTACTACGTCGATGAACTGGCGACCGACCTGTGGGCCAGCATCGACTCCGCGATGGACGCGACCACCGATCCGGCCACGGTGGACTGCACCGTCAATGCGGACACCGCACGCGTGTTCCGGGTGGGCGACTTCGTGGTGTTCAACGACGAGGCTGCGGACGCGAACCATGCCGGCCGCCGGTCTTATGAGTGCGCACAGATTGTCGGCCCCGGCAATTCCGGCGATGTGGTCCCGACCGGGTCATTTCGGTTGCAGCGAGCGTATCCGGGCGTCTCTCCGGGGTTTGCGACCTTCGGAACGCTCATCTGCTCCCACCTTCCTGGGACTAAGTTCTACAGGCTGGATTCGAAGACGTTCACGTACGCCGTCAAAAAGGGCTTCTTCCGCACGCCCAGCCTGCCGCCGCGCGTCGAGGCAGCGATCCCCTCCGTGTGCATCGTGGCGGCACTAGTCGGCGTGGCGAACCACTTTGGGTATGGGCCGTTCACGGTCTTTCCGCAAAGCCATCACAACGAGCCTTTCATGCCCGGCGACCGCAACTGTTCCGGCGGCGCCTACACGTTCCAGGTCCCCGGATCGCTCGCGGCGCAGGACAACGTCGCGATCCCCCTGAAGGTTCAGAACGCGGCTTCGATCCGGTGCGTCTATGCGTATCTCCGTAAACGTCCGAGAATCACCGCACCATACGGCTGGACCGGCTCAGAGTAGCGTTGGCACCCAGATCCAGAGCTCTGCCGTGGCCTTCATCGTATGGGGTAGCATCTATTCTTCACGAAACAGCCTCGGGATTTATTGCGGACAGTGGAATGGAATATCGGGTATGGATCAAAGCGAGAACTCGCCGGCATCAGTCAAATGATTTGGTGAGAACGGAGATTCCGATCATTCGGATCAAACGGAGACGATTAGGAAATGAAGATTCCCCAGTGAGCCGGAGCGGAGCGCCGGCTCACCGGGAGTTGAGGGTTTTGCTGCCTCATGAGTGACCTGCCGTCAGGCAAGGGCGGGTTTCCAGTTGTGTGGCAGAAGCTCCGCGATGCGATTGATGGGATGGGTGGCAATACGGGAAAGCACGTCTTTGAACCAGGCGAAGGGCTCGACACCCGCGCGCTGGCAAGAAGCCGTGAAGCTTCGCAGGATGGCCGCTGTTTTGCCGCCCCGGTCACTGCCGAAGAACATCCAGTTGTTGCGTCCTACCGCCACGCCACGGATATCGCGTTCGGTGGCGTTGTTATCGATGCTCAAGTCTCCGTCTTCGCAGTAGCGCGTCAGCGCCGTCCAGTTCTTCAGGGTATAGCGCACTGCGCGTCCCTCCGGACTCTTCGGCAATACTTCCGTCTGGATCTTCTGCAGGTAGCCATGCAATTGATCGAGAACCGGCTTGGACTCGATCTGGCGCAGGCACAACCGCTCGGCCGCGGTCATCGCCGCCGCGCGATCTTCCACTTTGTACAGTTCCGCGATGAACCATAACGCCGGTCCCATCCGCCCCACATCGGACTCCAACGCTTTGTGATAGTACCGTCTGGCATGACCCCAGCACCCTACCTCAGTCAGTCCGCGCCCCGGGTCCTTGAAAAAGGCGTCGTAGCCGGCATAGGCGTCCAC
>JAIQFL010000690.1 GCA_020073365.1 Terriglobia bacterium
AGCTCGTGAAGGCGCTGGTAGACAAAGGGCAGAGCGCAAATCACGGCCGCACAGGCAGCCGCGCCGATGCCGCGGAGCGCGCGCCTCGTGTCGACGATGAGGAGGTAACCGGCAAACAGAAGCGCTACGAGCGTCAGGTTGGCAGCCTGATAGATGTCAGCCTGGAGCAGGCACGCCCATACCACGCCCACGAGAAGCCAGTCCCGGACGCCGGTTGCCGCACCTCGCCGGCCGATCAGACGGATCGCGAGAATGAAGAACGCCAGGACGAACACCTCCGTCACGCCCGGGCGAGGGAATCGCGACTGCCAAAACGTCAGGGGAATGTCGGCACCCATACGGGCGGACGTGAGGACGAACTGGTTCGCCACTCCGCCAAGCACCATCACTGCGAGAACTTCGGCCAGACGGGCGGAAATCTCCGCGCTCCGCAGGAAATATACAAGCGCCAACCCATAAAACAGAAACACCAGCACGTCGGCCACTACGAATCCGATATCTCCCGCGAACCGCACCATGATCCCATGCATGATCAGCGGGGCCATCGGAAAGGAGCGTAGCCCCTGGTGTGCTGTTTCCCACACGGAAGTTTCCCCGAACTCCAGACGCGACAATGCCGATACGATGGGCAGATAATCGCTGTCGCCATGCGGCCGAAATAGGATCGCTTCGTCCAGGCTGGTCCCCGGGCTGATCATCAGGCTCGCGATCCAGTAGGTGAAGGCAATAGCAAGAACCGCGAGAAAGAACGCAGCAGAGGGGATATGACGCTCGGTTGGGATAATCCGGCCCATCGTTCTCAGAAGGCAGGGGAGGCCGGGGCATCTTTGGCGCCCCGTGAATCGGAACCCACCAAAGCTGCCCATAGTTCCGGCTGCGCTCGCAGCTTGGCGTAGAGATTGGCCGAAATCATGGCGTGGCCCTGTATGTTGGGGTGGACGTCCAAGACGCTGCTGCGGAGCGGCTCCACGTCCAGGATTCCATCGAATGTGTCCCGCAAATCGACGGTGGGAATGGCCAGGGACGCCAGCAATTCCGGGATTCCGCTGAACCGCCTTCGGTTCATGTCTCCATCCTCCAGCGTGGGCACAAGCACCACAATAAACGGGGCGTGGCTCCGCGCCGCGCGGGATTGGATTTCGGTGAGGATGCGCCGTAGCACCGCAATCCGAAATGGCGCCAGCTTGCCGAAGAGGGCCCGGGCGCTGTCACTACTGGATGCTCCCGACTGGCGGATGGTGTCTCGCAGGAAATCGTACTTGGGGTCGATTCCCGACTTGACTAACCCGGCGAGGTGCTCGTCCCAGTTTCTGAAAACAGCCAATTCGGTCAGCGACAAAACGTAGACATCGGGCTCGAAGCCGGGGATGTCTTCTTCGGCCACGTCGAGCATCTGGGTGAGCTCGTATCCGCCGGTTGAGAAATTCAAAATCTCGAATCGTCGTGAATCGCCGTTAGGGCGCGTTGCATTCAGGCTGTCTTCCAGCAATCTGACAAAGGAACGGTTCTGGTCGGCCCCCCAGCCCATTGCCACCGAGTCCCCCAGCAGCGCCACCCGTCGCGTATTAGGCGGCTTGCGCATCGAACACTCGGGACCGACGATCCCGAAGCTGTTGGTGGTCAGTCCCTGCGGCTCCGATACATTCCGAAGTCCCTTCAGATTTGGCCGGAAGCGGCGCATGCGAAAGCTGCGGTCGTAGACATAAACAGCGCCCAGCGTCCCCATGGATCGCTCTTTGAGGTCTCTCGCGGACAGAAACGTGGGGCCTCCCAGCAAGCGCTCGTAGTATCCGGTCACCCCCGGATTGTAGAGGACAGCGCGGCTGCGCATCAGCGCGACGAGCGTCGCGGGGTAATGGCCCGGCAGGGTGCGGAACATGGCCGGTGCGGCCCAGGCGAGGGAAGCCAGGCCTGCCAGCGTCGCGGCGATCCGCGCCGCACTGGGCCAGAAGCCTTTGTTGTTCAGCCAGTAGTTCTTCCTCAGAGAATCGCTCTCATTGCGAAGCTGACTCAGATGATTATACCGTACTCTCCCGGAGTCCTAAACGTGGGCCCGTCACGGCATCCGCACCCGCGGCCTTGCACCGGCCGAACAGACCAGCGGCACCCACAACACCGTCAATTGATACAGGAAACGTTCCCATCCGTAGTAGAGAAGCACGGTCGTCGCCGTCATCAGGAGAGTGGCCGTCAAGATCTGGCCGTACCAGGAGTCGAGCCGGAGCGCCCCCCGCCAGAGCAGGATGGCGGCCGTCGCATACAGTGCCAATCTGCAAATCCATTCCGCGGTTCTGTACAAGGTGGCGTACCTGGCGCCGGTCGGAGTATCTCCAAACGGAGGCCATTGCGGCGCCGCCGCGTAGAGCACTCGGCCAACCAGCAGCACCGGCATATCCTTCCAGTGCTCGGCGATGAACCGGCGGCCCTTTGCTTCGTAGTAGCGGCTCAACTCAAGTTCCGACATTCTGGCGACCAGGCTGAGTTGGCTTTCCTGGCCGGGGATAATGTCGGCCGGTATCCAGCGGGCAAAATGGCTATCTCGCGGGTTGGCTGTAAGAACATTGTAGGTGCCATAAATGTTCTCGCCCGCTTTGGTCAAAACTACCGGGAACGCGCCTGTGACCGCATAGTTTCTAACCAGCCAGGCGCCCAATGGAACATAGAACAGGACCGCGGCGGCAATCAGCCG
>JAIQFL010000691.1 GCA_020073365.1 Terriglobia bacterium
GATTTGGCTTCTGGCTCTGCTCTTGGCTCCTATGTCTCTGCGGCCACCTTTACGGGATCGATCGTGATCGCAGCCTCGACCAGCTCTACCACACAAGCTGGACCTATATCGAAGGAGCGCCCGGCCAGGTAAGCGCGCAACTGGTTCGCCCAGGGCAGCACGCCCAGCAACGACCACAAGATCGACGCCAAGATCGACCAGAACATTTCGGACAAGCAGCGCTTCAGCTCGCGGTACAGCGTGGACTGGTCCTTTAACGGGGTGGCCAACCTGGTAGGGAATCCGTCGTTCAACGGAAACCCCGGGACCGCCCGTTCCCAGAATTTTCTCATGGACTACACCCGGACCCAGAGCCCCACCACGGTCATTACCGCGCGAGCGGGCGTATTGCGCGTCAGGTCGATACGCGACCCGCTGAGCACCGGTTTCGACGCCACCACGCTGGGCCTTCCCGCGTACATGACCGCCAACACGGGTACCAAGGACTTTCCCCAGTTTTCGGCCCAATACCGGTCGATGGGGGTGGGCGGATACGCCATCATCCACCGCTTCGAGGACCTGTACCAGTACGTGGGCTCGGTGACTAAGATCGTGGGCCCGCACACGATCAAGGCGGGCGCCGAATTTCGCAAGATCCAGGAGAATTATTATCAGCCGAATCTGCCGGGCGGCGGTTTCACGTTCGCCCGCAAGCAGACCGGGCTGAATCCGCTGTCGTCGAGTTCGAGCCAGGGGGACGGGCTGGCCTCGGCCCTGCTCGGCTTTGGCAGCAGCGGGACGGACACGATCGACTATCCAACCGCCCAGTCGGCCGGGTATGCGGGAGCCTACATCAACGACGACTGGCGCGTCAGCCACAAACTGACCATCAATGCCGGTCTCCGCTGGGATGCCGACATTCCCCGGGTGGACCGCTTCGACCGCATCAACTGGATGGATCTGAGTGCGCCCGCTCCCATCGCCAACGTTCCTCAAGTGAAGGCGGTATTTCCCAACCTTCTGGGCCTGATGCGGTTCGCCACCCCCGGCAACCGCACTCCCTATAATGGCGACTGGAAGAACTTCCAGCCGCGGATCGGCTTCGCGTATGCCCTGAACAACAAGACATCCATCCGGGCGGCTTACGGGATCTTCTATTCGGTCTCACGGCATACCGTCAAAGGCGAGGTGGGAACCGCCTTCGGCTTTACCGATTCCTCCGTCCCGTGGAGTCTGGATGGCGGCTTCACGCAATATGCCACATTCGCCAATCCGTGGCCGGCGGGTCTGACTTTTCCGCCCGGCCGGGATGCGTCCGCCTTCCTGGGCCAGGATGCCGGTACGCCCCTGCCGTATGACAGGAACCCGCAGTATCAGCAGTGGAATTTCTCGATCCAGCGCGAGGTGCCCGGTCACGGCGTAGTGGAGGTAAACTACTCGGCCAGCAAGGGCACGCGTCTGTATCTCGGCGACGCCAACGATGCGGTGGCACAGCTCAACAACCTCGCTCCGATGTACTGGGGCATCGGCGTGGACGACCTCAGTGCCCTGGTGCCGAACCCATTCTACGGGGTCATCACGAATCCCACGGCAACGGACTACAATGGGCGCACCATTCAGTTGAATCTTCTGTTGCGGCGCTTTCCGGAATACGGCGGAGTGGGCGGCTACCGGGCAGAGCCGAATATCGGCGACTCCAGTTACCAATCGGTGCAGATCAAGTACGAGAAACGGTTCTCACAAGGCCTTAGCGTGGTGGCGCACTACACCTTCTCGAAAATGATCAGCGACTCCGACGAGGCCGGCAGCGATGTGGAAGGGTTCGCGGTGGCGGGCAGCATCCAGAATCTGTTCAATCTCAGGCAGGAGCGGTCCGTCTCGGGCTTCAACCGGCCACAGCGGGTGGTGGTGAGCTTCGATTACCAGTTGCCGGTCGGCCGCGGTCGGGCCTTCGGAAAGAGCATGAACCGGATCCTGGACGGGGTGATCGGCGGATGGGAATTGAGCTCCATTATTTCGGCCCAATCCGGCGCGCCGTTGCAGATCACGCTGGCGAACGGCAATATGTGGGACGGCTCGGTGCAGCGTCCCAACCTGGTGGGCAACCCAAGCATGCCGGGACCCGTCTCCGGCAAGCTGAACAACTACTTCAACGTGAATGCATTTACCACGCCAGACGATTTCACCTTCGGCTCGGCGCCGCGGTACCTGTCCACTTACCGCGGACCGGCCCTCGTGAACGAGGACGCGACGCTCTCCAAGAACTTCAACATCAGGGAGAGGAAGTACGTCCAACTGAGGCTGGAGGCCTACGCCGTCTCCAATACACCGCAGTGGGGCAGCCCCAATACGAGCTTCGGCGGCTCCACCTTCGGCCAGATCACCAGCGCCGGCGGCAATCGGACGCTGCAAGTGGCCGCCAAGTTCTACTATTAGGTGAAGCGACTTTTCGATCGCCCGGAAGTGCGGTCACCGCACTTCCGGATTTATCTTTGTCCCTCGCTAGATCCACTTGGGGGCCAAAAAGTTCACAAACCGGTCAAGTTTCACGGAGCGGTCAATTGGGCCTGAATGAAATCATCAAGGTTCCGCTCGAAGCAGCGCCAAGCGCTGCTGACCCCGCTGCGTGCCGCGACGTCTTCAGGTAGGCCGGGATCGAGGGCGCTTATGCCCGGTGCGAGCACGCGGCCGTACGTCTTGGTGA
>JAIQFL010000327.1 GCA_020073365.1 Terriglobia bacterium
CGCGGCGAGCGTACCGGCGAAGCAAACCCCGCGTCCATCACGATATGCGCGAACCGGTCGATCGCCCCGCCGCTGCTGGTCTCGAACGAACTGCCGGGCCACGGATTGAACGGGATCAAATTCACCTTGGCCGGAATGCCGGCAATCAGCCGGTTCATGCGCACTTCGATGGGCGGATGGGTAGCCAGAAGATTGCTGCCGAGCATGCGCATCAAGGGGCTTGGCTTCGACGGATCGGAGAAATAGAGGTGCGCAATCGCCACGCTGGATTCCGACCCGGCCGAGCCGGCGCCGCGAATCTTGGCCAGCGCGCGCAGCAGGCCCTCGGGGTTCCGCGTCAGCAGCGCTGCATCGGCATCGGCCAGGAACTCGCGTGTGCGGGAGATCGCCGCGCGCATGACCGCGGCCAGGAACGGCGCGATGAAAAACACGTACACGTACACCGGGAGCATCAGCAACCTGGAGAAGCGGAAGCGGCTGTTGACGGCGCGCCCCTGGGAAAGGGCTTCCCTGCGTTCGTTGATGCCGCGCCGGCGCACCAGGTACGGCATCCGCAGAAACAGGACGATGGTAGTGACTATGGTGTTGAGGCGCGTGTCGCGGTTACCGATATGGGAGAGTTCGTGTGCCAGCACGCCTTCCAGTTCGCGTTGATCGAGCAGCGCCAGCAGGCCTTGCGTAACCGCCACTACCGAGTGCAACGGGTCCATGCCCGCCGCGAACGCGTTGGGGACGGGCGTATCGATCACGTAGAGTTTGGGTGGGGGCAGTCCCGCCCCGATCGCCAGATTCTCGAGCAACCGTTTTGCCTCGCTCTCCGCCGGGCTGGCAGGACGCGCGCCGCACATAGCCAGCACCTGGGAGGTCGGAGAAGAGGCCAGGCTCCAGAACAGCAGCCCCAACACCGCGGTAATGGCGAGGGCATAGACCGGCATAACCCGCCAGAGCAGCCTGACATCTTCCGCCCGCGCCTGACGAAGCCTTTCGATGCCCTCCCACTGGCGCTCCATCTCCGCCTGGTACCCCGGTCCGGCTTCCTTCCAGTACTCCTGTCGCAGGCGCTCCTCGTCGGACTGGCTGATGGAGTGGTGACCAAATCGCGAAACCGTATAGGCCGCCGCGCTGAAGCTGATCCCCCCTATGAACGGAATGATGGACAGAACCGCAAACACCACCAGGAGCCATGTCTTGCGGCGATTCTGCGAGATGCGATTGTAGACCAGCACCGGTTGGGTAGTAGTGGTTGCCATGTCAGACCTTCGCGAATTTCACTGCAACATCCTCGCTCACGCCGGGTTCCGCGGCGAAGAACGTGACCGGCTCAAACCGAAACCAACTGGCGAACACGTTCCCCGGGAAGCTTTGGATGCGCGCGTTGTAATCCAGCGCGTTCTGGTTGTAGAACTGGCGGGCGTAAGCGATCTTCTCTTCCGTGTCCGTCAAGTCCTCCTGCAATTGCGCAAAGTTGCCGGCAGCCTGGAGGGCCGGATAGTTCTCCGCTACGGCCATCAGGCGGCCCAGCGCTTGCGTAAGGAAGCCGTCGGCAACCGCCGAGGCCGCCGGTCCGGCAGCCTTGGCCAGCGCTCCTCGGGCCTCCGCCACTTCGGCAAAAACCTCGTGCTCATGCGTGGCATACCCGCGCACGGTTTCGACCAGATTGGGAATCAGGCTGGCGCGGCGCTTGAGCTGCACGTCGATGCCCGACCAGGCCTCACGCGTACGGACTCGCGAACGCACCAGCGTGTTGTAGAGGGAGATAGCGAAGAGTATGGCCAGAGCCGCCAGCGCGAAGGGAATCATGGCGGCGATTACCGCCGAAACACTGGCAGCCGGGGCGGCTTGGAGCAGGAACACGGCAATGGGCATTGGGGAACTCGCGTTTTAAGACCACCGAGCTTTTAAGCCCCATGTTGACGCGAATCTGCCGTCCTGTCTTCATTCACTTTGGTTATCGGGTGCATCCAAACCAATGGTAAATATAGGGGTTTTCGACAACGCCGGGCAGTTCGCGACATGGTCGGGATGTCACTTGCCGATCCGGCCCTCGGCGCCACGGGCCTCGCCCGGTGGCGAATCCAGTCCCTACCGATACGTTTTGCCGGAACGCAGGAGGACGGGCTGCCGGCTAAGGCGGCTATGGCCGTCCACCAAGCCCAACAATGAAGCTCGCGGTGGTGGAGAGCCACTGCTGGGTGGGGCGGCCGAGATCGCGCCAAGTGCGCACGGTGAATGCGATCCGGAAGCGCTTTCGGCTGTCCAGAGCGACTGCGCTTTCGCGGAATACTGGAAGAGGGCGACATTGATGAAAGAGTCTCCGTACTCATGCCAGACGTAGCCGCCGCCCAGCCCGGCTGAAAGGTCGATCCGGCCATCATTGAGCACGAGGTGGCCCCGCAGGCCGTAATCCAGGAGTTTCAGCGTCTCCCGCAGGTGCGTGCACCCAAATCGGTCGCACTCCGTACCCCGCGGCCCGGCTTCGGTGAACCCCACTTCGGCTCCGAGGGTTTTAATCAAACGCAGTTCATAGCCCGCGCGCCCGGCCGGCCCGGCCGAGTACTCCTCGGATATGTATCCACTCAGGGGAATGACGCCGCCGCCCCCGATTTCCAGGTTGTGCCGCGCCGCGCCGTCTTGTGCCCACAAGCCGCCCGCAAGTAAAGCCGCGTAGGCCAGGCGAAAGACATAGGAATTCATTATGAGGTCCTGATACAAAGACCTGAATGCCGTGGCAGCCACCTACGCGGCCGGTGGATATGAATCGTGATTTAACAAGATTCAGGTGGGACTGGCGGTTCCGCCTGTCCAGTTCAACGCGAACGCGATCTGCGCCCGGCGTCGCCTGCGGTTTTCCCGGACATGATCTTCGCCGCATCTGGTCCCTGCCGCGATATCGGAACCGCCTGCTCAAACTGCGCGCGCAGCGATTCGGCCACGGTTCTGGCGTCTTCGGCTTGCATCATGGCTTCGATCTCCGCCGCCACTTCGAGGAACTTGCGGTAACGCGGCTCCCAGATTCTCAAGAAGGGCCGCGGGTCCAGCCGGCCTTCCACAGGACCGCGCTGGTACAGGCGGTCTTCGAACTCCTGACTCACCAGGTTTTTCTCCAGGCGCTCGCGACAGGCGTCCTTCAGAATGCTGGCCAGCCACAAGAGTTCCTGGCGATCGAGCCTGGCGAGGGGGTTTTTGGAGTCCGGCATGGGGTTATAGAAATATAGCAGGAGTGTGGCGCCATTCGCATCCGCCTCGCGGGCCGGCTTGCGCACCGGATTGAAACGCGATGAGATGGGTTACGGAGTTCCCATGGACGGCGTCGGCTTCCCCGAAGTCTTGCTCATTTTCGTTTTTGTCATTGTCATCCTCGGTACGGCGTTCTGGATCTGGATGCTGGTGGAGTGCGCCACCAAGGAGCCGGACACGGGGAACTCCAAAGTGGTCTGGGTGATCATCATCGTCTTCACGAATTTGATCGGTGCGGCGATCTACTATTTCGTGAGGCGACCGCAACGGTGGAAGGAGCTGGGGAGGTAGCATCCGGTTACGGCGCTATGGCGCGCGCCAATGCCATCCAATCACTGTCCTCCCAATTGTCGCGCGGCCCCGCGGCAGCGCGGGCGAACGTCCAAAGGCGGACGCGCTCGCGATCCACGCCGAGCAGGTCCGCGAAACGGCGGATCGTCCCATGCGGGTCCGCGCGCAATCTCGACTCGCAGTTGAACAGGTGCTGCGTCGCGTCGTAAGCCGGGTCGCCCACGAATGGCTTCGGGTCTATGACGAGCCACGGCTCGCGCTCGGCCCGTAGGACGTTCCCTGCGTGCAGGTCGGTCGCCAGCAGCACTTCTATGGGCGAACTGCCCGGTAGTTCGTGGAGGAGGCTCAGGCCTTCACGGACAAGATGCTTATCGGGCCATCGCGCGGCGAGCGCCAGCGTCTGGCCGCTCCAATCCGCCAACATGGCCGACAGGGGGCGGAAGGGGGGCGGAAGGGGTGCGGGGCCGATGGCGAGCGCCAGAGCCGGGGAAGCAGCCGCGCGATCACGAGGTCCTGTTCCGGTTCCGGCAGCTCGCGCAGTACCGTGCCTGGTTGGCAGCGCTCAAGGAGCATGGCGCCCAGGTCATCGTCGGCCTCCAGGAGCCGTACGGTTGGGTTTCCGTCCCAGAAGCGCAGGCCATGGAGCTCCTGCTCGCCCTCCATGTGCGGCATGCCGAGCTTGAGCACGGCGGCCGTCCCGTCCAAGCGCGTCACCGGCGCGACCCACGAGCAAGTCGCCTCCCCCTCGAAAGGCGCGCCGAGGGTGAGCGACCATCGGCACTCCAGGTCGCGGAGGGCGTTGGGCAGCCGCTTAAGCCATGCTGTGCGCTCGGGCGTCTTGCCGCAGTTAACTGCGAGCCGCTTTGGAACGGTCAATGCGTCAGAACTCCAATCGCGCCTGGAATGCAACCATCCGAGGTGAGTTGTCCCCGCCCGATTAGCCCCGTTCGGCTGCTACTCCGCTCGTAGAGCCAGGTCTACCGTGCCGGTGTATTGTCCGGGAGGCAAACTGCGCGGATCCGCGAGCGAAAAGACGACAGCGCAGCTCAGAGTTCCGGATCGGGTCCAGCCGGCGACCAGGTCTTGCGGGCCATGGCTCTCGAACGATCCGCTGGTACAAGAGGCTCCCTGCCCTCCCCCAGTCGCGCTCGCGGGGGAACCGCTCCAGCGGATGGCCGAAGACGGGACTGCGCCTGGGGGTCCGGAGAGGCTCCCGGTGGTCGCGGTCAAGCGGATCCGCTGGCCTGGAAGCGCTCGCACCCACGCCGCGACGGTGGCGGTCTGGCTCGTGACATCCCCTGCGCCATCGGCCGAAACCCGGAACTGTAGCGAGACTCGCGATACGTTCAAGCGCTGCTCAGGCGCCACCCGCACCACCAGCGTGGTGGTCGCGGTCCGTTGCGCCGCCACTGTAGCGGCCAGGCACAGCGTCGCCAGCCCGGCGATGATTGGGCGCGTGTTCCTCACTTGGAATCTCTTCGGCCGAAGTCTCGAAATCTTCGACTCAATCGAAGTGTAAGTTGCCGGATGAGAGGAGCACAAGAGCGGAACTGCCGGAAGTGTACTGCGGGCTGCTATTACTTTTACTACTTTTTGTCCAGTACTTTCCGGACGGTTTTTTGGCTGGAGACGATGCCGCAGGAGAATACGGCGGGTGGGACTGGGGCTCCGGCCCGCACGCCGGCCGGGACGGACGGTTCGGAGAGAAGCTTACTGTTTTCGGGCAGCGTGCTGGTGTCGAGCACCAGGTTGAAATCGCCTTCACGCACGTTATAGAAGGCGAAATGGCCGTCGGACGCGGTGCTGGTATAGCGGGCGCCGGGAATCAGGCGGATCAGGATGCCTTCCAGGGTTGCGCCCTCCGGACCGGTTACCGTGCCTTCGATGGCGGAGAGCGGGAGCACCTCGAAATCGGCGCGGGCGCCGCGGCGTGGCTGCACCAGGAGACGGGCTTTGTCGGGAACGCCCGGGTCGAATTCCGCCGGGAGCTCGGTCGCGGAGAGTGACACGTCGTGCGGGCCTTCGGGCACCGCGGTGAAGAGATAGTGGCCCTCGGAGTCGGTGGTGACGGTGTGGTGCCCATCGAGCGAGATGGGGATTCCGGCGGCATACGCCGCGCCCGCGAGGGTCCGCGCCTTGACCACGCCTTCCACCGTTCCGACCAGCGGGACGGCGCTGGCAGCGAACTGGTCCAGGCTTTCGCTGGGGAGTCCACCGCCCCAGCGAATCTGTTTAGTCAGCCGGAAGTACAGGCTCCACTGGTTGAGGGCGGCCAGGTTTTGCGAGATGGCCGCGCCGCCTCCTCCGAGGACGAAGATGCTCTCGGGATTGAGGTCCATCGCCAGGCGATTGCGGAAGGTCTCGGCCTGCAAGTTCCAATCCCGAAACAGCCGCAGTGCGACGCCGATGACGGTGGTGCTGTAGGTGTTGGTGGCGAACACGGTGCGGTTCACCAGGTCGTTGCCGTATTCCACGTTGGCGTAGGCGCTAAACCGGCCGGCATTTCCCTGAAGCGAGCCGCGCCCGTAGATGGAATTGCGCTGTTCGGATCCGGAAGCCTGTTGCCAGCGCGCCGCCCCACCGACGAAAAAGTGGGAGAACTGATACATATCCTGGATTTCCGTGGCGCGCTGCCGTTGGGAAACGGGGGACATCGCCAGATTGAGGTCACGCCAGTTGATCTGCAGGGAGTGGTGGCCGATGGGGCGTGAGAGCGAGGCGCTGAACTGCCGGTTGCGGGAGACGATGGCCGCACTGGCCGGCTCTTGCGAGGAGAGGCCGATGGTGGAGATCTGCCCGTTGGCGTAGAACTTCCACGGCAGCGTGGCGGTGAGGCCGGCGGAGCCGCTGCTGCTGCGCAGGGCGGTGACGTTGGGGTCGTTTTCCAGGTTGTTGCGGTATTGGCTGGCGGACCCGTAGAGTTCGAGACGCTTCCAGGGGCGCAAGCGCATCTCGGCAAATGGGCCGCGGCGGTCGCCGGTGAAGTAACCGATCAGGGGGAGGTAGAGCGCGCCCTGGAGCGCATAGTTGACGCGGAGCGTGAGCGCCTTGGATTCCCAGGAGACGCCCGTGATGGAGGATAACACCGTAGACCGCCCCTGCGCCGTGGGGCGGGAAACCTCGGCATACAGTTTGAGCCGGTCGACAGGAGTGTAGAGGGACTGGACGGAGAGAGTGCGCGCCAGGCCGATATCGCGTCCGGCCGGAAACAGGTTGGGGTTGTCCGCCATGTCCCGCGGGCTGGATGAAAATTGCATGAAGCGGCCGCCGATGCGAAGGTGTTTGCCGATGCGGCGCACGGCCGAAGCGCCCATGACCGTCTGCGGCGCCAGAATGCGGTAGGGGACGCGCGGCCCGGCGGAGAGGGTCTCTTGGCCGGCGAAGAAGGTGTACTGCGTATCCTGGTGGGTGGCTTGAATCCGGACGCCGCGGGCCGCGATCTCGGGGGTGAAGATGTTGTAGAAGGGGAACTCGACGAGCGAGGCGGGGGTGCGGAAATCGCCCCCGGTGACGGTCCAGCGATGGCCCATCCACGGGGCGCCGCGCAACTCCAGGAAGTTCTCGCCGGTTTGGAGGCGGTTTTGCGCGCCGTAGCCCTCGAAGCTGCCGCTCAGGAAACCGAGTCTCGGGAAGAAGTCCTGGAACTTGAAGGCGGCGCCGGTGGTGGTGTTGAGGCTTTGGGAGTCGCCGCCCAGATAGTAACCTTGGAGGGCAACTTCGGCCTGGCCGCGGTTTTGAGCATGGAGCGTGGCGCCGGCCAGCAGCACCACGCACAGCCGCGCCAGGCCCGCGGCCCCGGTTCGGCCGGACACAGAGGTGGGGCAGGCGGTTCCGCCTGCCTCGGGCACAGCGGTGGGGCACACGGTTCCGCCTGCCTCGCCCGCTTGCGGGCGGTCCTCTCTCACGTTCGGAGGGAGCGCTCCTGCCGAGCCCCCGTTCACTGACCTGCTACTGGTTGGGCTTTGTGGCGACCACAAGGGCTGTAGCCTCCTGGATCTCGCTGCCGCCCAGATCCACGCGCGCGCGCAGAGTATACGTCCCAGGTCCGGCCGCAAGCTTCAGCGGGAAGACGAACCTCTGGTCGCGCTTGGGCAGCACGGGCATGGGCACGAACTTAGCGGACTCCACCACTTTGCCGCCTTCATCGAGCACGTCCAGATCCCCGATGGGGCGGTAGTGCATGAGGCTGGGATTGGCCAGCACCACCACGGCCCTCCAGCCCGGCTGTTTGGGGTCGGGGACATACTCCAGCTTCAGGTCCTTGAGCGAGCCTTCGGCGGCCGGTTTGCCGACCACTACGTAGATGGCGGCGACGATTTGCACGGCTGTGCGCAGTCCAGTGCCTTTCACCTGGCTGGCGGTAGGCTGCGTGGAAAACCCGATGGCGCAATGATAGCTGCGGTCGGTGGCGGCCGCCGGCGTGCGCACGGTGTAACGCACCGCGATCTGCGAATTGCCTTCCAACTCCATCTCCATGGGGTTGACCGCCAGCCATTGGCGGCACGAGTACTCGGCTTCCTGGGCCCACTGGCGGCCGAACTGGGGGGTGCCCGTGGCATCGATATAGAAATCCAGGAGCTCGGCGGCAACGCGCACTTTGCCGGGGGAATCGTTGTTCAGGGTCAGGATGCCGGAATGCGGGGCGCCGGGGGCGAGAGTGAGTTCCTCGCGCATGGGAATGAGACCCAGTCCGACCTGGGCCGAAGCGGTTCCGGTTACGGCCAAAACCGCGAGAGCGCCGATGACGGTTAGTTGACGAGGGCATTGTAAGTGATAGTCAGTGTGCATTGGGGACTCATGAGTGCGATGTACTTCCACTGGTCGGTCAGTGTGTAAGTCAGGGTGATCGAATAACTGCGGTTTCCCGAGCCTTCCGTGCCGGAGGCCACCACCGTGCGCGAAGTGGAGAGGGTGGAGGCGCCACTGCACGCGGCGGTGCTAGTTCCTCCGCCGGCGGAGGCGCCGGTACAGGTGACGGTGACGGCGGAGATGGGCACCGTGGGGCAATTGGTAAAGGCAGTGGCGGCGGAGGACAACCCCAGGTTCCAGGTTCTCCCGCTGTTGCCTGCGACCCTCCAGGTGACGGTGCTGCCAGGGCTGCCGGAAACCGGCGGCAAGTCTGGATCGGTGGCCGAGAAGGAAACGGTCGGCGTGGATATGTTCACGACGAAGTTGGGGGCGTCCGGCGCAGGTGCGTCCAGGACTGCGCGGGGGGCAGGCAGTTTCAGTGCCGGCCGCCCCGTTGGTGCGGCTAACAACACGACGATGGTGAGCCATCCGCCCATAAGATTAAGTTGCGCTAATAGTGTAGGTGACGACGGCGGTGTAGGTGCCTACGGCGTACACCGGATCGTTGACCAGAGTCCAGTGCACGGTGCCGGTGTTACCCGCTATGGCCGAATGGGCATTGGCGGAAAACGTGCTCACCGGAGTGGTGCCGCTAGTGCTGGCGGTCTGTGGCGAGCAGGCGTTCGCGGGGGAGGAGACGGCGCAAGTGTAGGTGAGAGTATCGCCCGCGGTTGGAGGCGTTCCCACGGACGGGCCGCCGCTGCCAGCGAAGTCGGTGGTGACCTTCAACACGATGCTGGCGCCGGTTGCGCCGGTGCGGATCTTATAGGTGAAGGTGGTGTCCCCGGCATATGCACCGAAGTTGGTGCCGGGTTCTATCAACGAGACATCGGCGACTTGGATGGAGGCCTCGGCGCCAACTGTAACAGCGACGTTGCCGGTTGCCGTGGCGGATTGCGCTTGGGCGGTGCCGGACCATACCAGCAGCACACAGGCGAGAAGGAAAGTGGTTAAGGATCGTGACATGCTCGTTTTTGCTCCTAAGTGGCGTTAATAGTGAAAATCAGTTCTACCGGATTCATGAGAATCACGTGGCGCTAATGGTAAAGGTCACGGTAGCCGTGTAAGTGCCTGTGGAGTACTGCGGGTCGTTGGTCAGAGTCCAGGCTACCGAGCCGCCGTTGCCTGCGCTGGCCGACTTGGCATCCGTGCCAAACGTGCCCACTGGAGTGCTGGCGCCGGTGCTGGAGGTCTGCGATCCGGAGCAGGCGGACCCCGGGGCAGTCAGAGTGCACGTGTAGGCCAGAGTATCGCCCGCGGTTGGAGGGGTCAAGACGGACGGGCCGCCGGCGGGGCCGAAGTCGGTAGTTACCTTCAACGTGATGCTCCCGCTGCCGCCGACCTTCGTGGTGCGGACTTTGTAGGTCAGGCTGGTGGTCCCGGTGTAGTTCGAATTGAAGGTGGTGCCGGCTGCCGTCAACGTGCTGGTGCCAGTGTTGATTTGGAGGGCTGCTTCCGGGCCAATGGCAACCGACACGGTGGTGGTTCCAGTAGCCGCGAACTGCGCGTGGGCGGCGCCGGCCAACGCCAGCACCAAAAAGCCCGGAAGGAAAACGTTTAGATATCGTGACATGCGCATATGCATCCTAAGTGGCGCTGATCGTGAACGTAAGTTGCGCCGAATAAGAGCCTGTGGCGTAGCCGGGATTGTCCGTCAACGTGAGGCTCAAGTTGAGGGAAGCTGGATTTGCGGCGCTACAGGTCCCTCCCCCGCCCGTGCATGCCGAAGCCGGCAGCGTCAGCACGGGGGTTTGAACTGTGGTGGAAGCCGTTTGCGTCCCCGAGCACGGCGTTCCCAGGGATGCGCTGCCACAGGTATAGCTCAAGGCGGCAGCCGCAGCGGAAGGACCGCCGGCCGGCAAGAAATCGGATGTGACCCGGACGGTAATGGTGCCGCTGCCGGTGGGGGTCGTGCGGGCGCGGTAGCTGACGGCGAGGGTCCCCGAGAAGGGCGCGAACTGAGTCACGCTGGCAGTGAGGTTTAGTGATGCGGGGACGGACAGCTTGCCAATCGGTTGAAGAGTGGCGTTGAGGGTTTGATTGACGGAACCGGTGCCGCCAATGCTATCGCCTACCGCCAGGGCGCCCACCAGAAGCCCGGTCAGCCACGGCGGGCGGAATCGTCGAATTGCAGACGAAGTCCACATCCATTTGGGATGTTTGCAATTCGGACAGTGAAGTACAAGGCTGACCAATGTTAGTAAATGCCTACTGAAATCGCTCGCAGCAACCAACCTAAGTGGTTCATCCTAAAGCGCGTAACCAGAGCGGCACGCACTGAGAGTAATGGCAGTTCTAGAACTACCTATTAATACCTTTTATCGCTTATGGCTTTCAAGCTTTAAAGCTTTAAAAGTTTACTTGACTTTTAGATATAAAGTACACTACCACTGACAAGTACCGTGAACCCGCTCCGCACGATTCGCTTTGTCTGCCTGGCGGCGGCGTGTCTGCTCGCGGCGTGCAGCCGATCCAATAACCTGGTGCTGGGCCGCGTGGAAGCCACCGTCGGGACACACCAGGTGGTGGTGACCGACTGCTACCGGACCAGCGTTCCGGCACCGGAGAAAGTGCAGGACGGCGTGTACCGCTTCACGCCCTGCCGCGACGCCGACGTGCTCATTCGCGGCGACGAGCTGGTCGTGAACGGCCAATCGTACGGCCACCTCCAGACGAACGATTCCGTCCTGGTGGACCACGGCGTCGTCTCTGTGCACTAATCGGAACGGGTCCGCAAACCGGAAATCCGGATGGCCCAGGGCCCCCCAGGCTGCCAGGCGGCTCCTCGGGAGATGCAGGGAACGCCTAACGGCCGGACGGCCTCTTGGCCTTTCCTCCGGCCGACGCACCACCCTTCCGGAGCATGCATCCCGTCTGTGCCAGAACCGCATTGGTCCAGGATTTCTGGCTGGCGCGCATCAAGAACCCCTTCTTGGTTTCGCCAATCACGCGCGTGCCCCTTTGGTGGCCCTCTTCGGCTTCCTCAAATCGCAGCAACATTCGCTCGCCGCCGGACCCTATGAGAACGCCGACATGGTGCTTTCTACTGGCTTCAATCTCGCGGCCTGAATCCTGGTTGACTTTGAACTCGAGGGCCGTCAATGCGCGAATGGCCGCATCTTTCACCACAGCCACGGGCATCGGGAAAAAACGCTCCTGCTTGCCCTTTTCCTTGCCGGGTTTCGTTCCCGCGTCCTGGCAGCCCGCCAGAGGAGCCGGCTCCGGGGTGTCCTCATCGGCGGACCTTCCCTGGGCAGCGCCGGGTTGCACGGGGCGAGGTTTGGGCGTGCCCGGATCCGTCGCGTTTCTTGCGGAGGTAGCCGGCGCGGAGCGGGCGCGGGCGCCCGGCCTGCCTGGCAAGGATGCAGGCGTTGGCGCCGGTTCCACCGATGGGTTCGTCGCCCCGGCAGGCGCCAGTGGCACGGGTGTGACTGGCGCGGGGGCGACCGGTGAGGGAGTCGCGGGCGCGGGAGTCGCCGGCGCGACTGTAGCTGGTTCGGACACCACCGGTGCTGGCCCAGTCGATGCGGGACTAGCCGGCGCAGCCGGTCCGGATGCGGCCGCCGGAGGTGCGGCGTTGGCCAGCACCGCCGCTCGCCTGGCCTCGTACTCCTCCTTCGTCAGAAGCCCGGACTGGTAACCACTGTCCAGCGCCGCCAAATGCTCGGCCTTCTTGTTCTTGTTGCAGGCCGTCCCGCAGACCGTGAGCAACACGGCCAGGCCAATCGACCACGCCCTGGCTTTCCACATGCCTCATCCCCGACGCGGTTAGCGTTTGACGTGCTCCAGCGCCGTCCAGTTCCCCGTCTTGAGCACCGTGTTCGGGTCCCAACCCGCCTGGTCCGACAGTATATACTCATTGCGTTCGTTCACCCAGGCGTGCCCGTACTGGTTGCTCAGCGCGAAGGTCTCACCGGTGTTGGGATTGCGATAGTTCTCCACTTCCCGCATGTAGTCGCTATATTGCCCGAAGATGTGATCCTCGCTCTTCTGCTGGTTCTCCCTAACCTCTCTGCGGATGTTAGCGAGATCTTCAGCGGATTTCCGATTAATAGCTGCGCGGTCGGCCACTCCTTTTTGCTGGATCGCCACCATCGCGCTGGAGTGCTGGTTGATGCGGGCCTGCCAGTTCGCATCCACGCGGATGGTGGAGATGATCAGTCTGAAGAACTGTTCGGAGGACTCCAGTTGCCCTTGCGGCGCGCGCGCGGCATTCATGGTCGCGGTGCAACTGTAAGAGTACGCCTGTCCCATGCGCCCGGATCGGACATCGTAGCGGGGGCCCAGGGTACCGGTAATCACGGTGGTCGCGACTACCCACTCCTCCACCGGTTTCCCGTTGAGGCTGTATCGCAAACGTGCCCGGGCGATATCCGGACGCACCTGCTGACGCAGGTTATACTGCATCGCCATCTGCTCGGTTTGCCGTGC
>JAIQFL010000692.1 GCA_020073365.1 Terriglobia bacterium
GATTTCATCGCCAATCAACTGAAGGAATTCTGGCCCGATATCCGCCATAAGGTCTTCAAAAAGTAAGGGCCAGCGGCAGAACGCCTGCAACCCGTCGCCGTAATCCGCATCTAATCTAGTGCCATGAAAAGACTAAAGGGACGCGGGCGGTTAGTGCCGACCCGAATGACAGGTATTGCGTACCAGGTGCGCTACGGAATCCCCGTCGTAGGTGACCCTTTTCAATCCGCCAAGCCGGGGCGTCCGATGGAATGGACCAACTGCTCCGTGCACTGCTCCAATGCCGGGCGACTTCCCGACGGAACCTATTTCCTCTACACCGACGAGGGCATCGTCCATCAACTCAAGTCCATCGACGGCAAGTGGCGTTGCCTCGCCATGGCCGCCTGACCTGCCGGTCGGAGCACCGGCCTTCAACTAAATCCAGGGGTTTGCCCTGGCCGAGAGCGGAAGCCCTGGCATTCTCCTAGCATCAACTTGGTATCCAACCCGTCATAACGGACATGACTCCCTCCGCGGGAGCGCGTATCTTCGCGGTGTTTGCACGCACCTTTACACCGGAAGTGAGGGACACATGGTTTTCGTGCCCTTGATGATCCTGACTGTTGTGGGCCTGGTCATTTTGCTGCGCCCGTGGCCGCTGTTCATGGCGTCCGACGAATCGCCCGCCCCGAACGTGCAGCCTTCCCAGCCAAACATCGGCTGGGAATTCGTGAGATGGGTCGAACATCAGGCCCGTGCTCGCGGGCTCAGCGTGCGCGGCGTTGCCCGGCCTGTGTCGCTCGAATGCCGCAAGTGCCGCAAGGCCTCCAATTATTTTGTCTATCCCGATGACGTTTGCGAGCGCTGCTGGCGCGCCAGTCTCAAGCCGGTATCAACGCCCGTCAACGACAACAGCCTGTAGTCCCTCCCACGATCCTCAGGTTGCCAGCTCCTCAAGGTGGGGGTGCCAGCCTTCAGGCCGGTGACAAAACTCACAAACGAGAAATGGGGTTCTAGCCTGGAGGAGCGCCGGGAATGTTCAAACGGTCACGCACGACCGGCTCGATTACTTGGCGTTGTTATTGACGGGCTTGATTCGCTCTCGGGAGTCGCGGTCGCGATCCGAACTGTGGTCACGCTCCGCGCGGGCGCGCTTCCCTTCCCAGTAACCAGGAAAATATCGCTGGCCGTCGTGGTGAGGCGGCACCCAAGCGGCTCCGGCGTACGGAGGCCGAACCCAACGACCGTCGCGCCACAGGTAATGCCCCTCCACCGGATACCAATAGCCTGCAATCCATACGAATCCTGGGCCCGGGCTTACCTGCCCAGCCGTACTGACGACACGGGGAAAAGGTGGCGGGCCGATCTTGATTTCGGCGGAGCCTTGAGCATGGAGGATTCGCACTCCCAACAAGAGCATGCCTGCAAGGAGCGCGGTTTTCGCGGCATTTCTCATGGAACGGGCCATGGCTCTCCTCCCTCGATAGAACTATGAGGAGCAACTTATCGGCCCAAGGCTTAGGGGCGTATTTTCAGCCACTTAGCGTCTATCTTGCGGCCGGCCAGTGTCGTTCCTGTATAGGAATGTAACCAATCCGGAACGTTCAGCGCCCATCAAGCGTGGATGCGTGTCTGTATCTGCGCGCCTGCTTCCCCCACCCACCGAGTCGGGAGCGGGCATCGGAAACTGGCGAAGCTTCGGCCCGGCTACCGCATCAAATAGATGCGGAGCAGGATAGAGTCATGGAAATAGCCGGCGCAAAGCGCATAGGAACGGCCGTGGAGGTTCCCAAGATGAGATCGAGCGAACGCGCTCAATGTGAGCTTTGTGGCGATGTAATTACAACCACAAACGGAGGACGACACACGGGACTAGAGTTCATTCCATTTGAGCGCTTGCTCGATTTGCACATGGAACAGCGGCATGCAAACGTCTGTGTCCTGCCGGAACGAGGCGAATGGAAACAGGCCGCGTGAGAAGATGCACCCCACCCTTCGACGCAGCCGCGCTGACCGGATCAGTGAATCAGTCTGGGAGTGGCTCCATGAGCTCGATTCGATTTCCGAAAGGATCGTCTACATAAATTCGGTCATAGCCCTCTAGCGGCTCATCGGCGTGGACGCTGTAACCAGCGGCCTCAATGCGTGTCTTGAGGGCAGGAAGATCCTCTACCAGAAGCGCCGGGTGTGCCTTGCGGGCAGCTCGGAACTCATTCTCCAAGCCCAGGTGAATTTTGAGTGCGTCTCGAACAAACCAGCAGCCGCCACGTTTTGCCAAATTGGGCGGTTTTGCAACCTCGGGTATGCCCATGCGCACGGACGCCTCGCATCTCCCGATTTTTCCCCACGGACCGCCGGGTGCAGCGCTAGACACTCAAAACGACCTTCCCAAACTGCTCCCGCCTCTCCATCACATCATGCGCCGCACGAGCCTCTCCCAGCGGCATCACACGATCCACCACCGGCCGCAATTTCTTCTCAGCCACCAGCTTCAGCACGTGAAACAGCTCTCCCCGGCTGCCCATGTACGACCCCAGCAGCGAAAGCTGCCGCGCGAACAGCAGCCGCAAGTCCGTCTGCCCCGCGCCGCCCGTCGTCGCGCCGCAGGTCACCAGGCGCCCGCCGGTAGCCAGGCTCTTCACACTCTGTTCCCAGGTCGCTTGGCCCACGTGCTCGAACACCACATCCACCCCGCGC
>JAIQFL010000693.1 GCA_020073365.1 Terriglobia bacterium
TCGCAAGTTTTGCAGAGTTTGAACGAGAGCTAATTCGGGACCGGGTGCGATCGGGGCTGGCGCTGGCCAGAAGCCGTGGACGGCACCTCGGGAGGCCGCGGATCGTGGTGGACGCTTCTAGAGTGGCCTCCCTGCGCGCTCAGGGATGCTCCTGGGCTGCTATCTCAGCAGAAATGGGCATTGGTCGGGGGACCGCCCAACGAGCCTGTGCTGGCTTGCCCAAAAACCTCCGCCGTAAAGCCTCCGCAACTGCCTGACCTGCAAGGGTCGGAAACGCTCCAATCTAATCGCCCAAAAACAGATGATTCTGTTAAGGGAGTGGGGCCCAAGAGGGGGTGTGGGAATTTCAACGATTTAACGAGGGGGAACTGCGGCTATTCAGTTGTTCGGTCCATCCTCATATTTCTCACCGATCTCGCGCCTGCAACCCTTCCCCCCTAATCTGATTGACCGTTCAGGTAGTGCAGACGATCGGCAGCGACACTCGTTAGGCGAGAAACATGATTTGCCCCTTGAGGTCCCGCGACGTGGCCGAACGGTTGCCCAGCCAAATCGTGTCGCGCGCGGTCTCGCACTGGACTATCGCATAATTGCTATGTACGAAGCGTGAACGACGCCTCCACGGTGCGACCCGAAACAAGATCGTGAGCAGTTACGCGCCACTGTCCGTCGGGGTCGTTGTAAGCGAGGTGGAAACGTTCGACATGTGATGTCGACTCAACTCGCACGTTTCGGTTATACAGTTCACAGGGGTGACCTTCCGGTGCGGCGAGTTCCAATCGAACAATCCTGAAGGTCCCCTGAGGCAAGGGCGCCTCCATCCCGAGCGTCACCGCCAGCGGGGCGCCCGCCTGAACCTGCTCCGGAACTCCAACTCGAAGTTCCGGAATCGGGTTGGGAGTGCGCGTGAAGACGAGCGGACTCCAGGGATCAAGAACCATCTGGACCTTGGCCACCGCGCCGAGATCCCGTTTCCCTCGGGCATCGTAGGTCGGCATGGCTGCGGACCACGCGAGGGTGATCTCAGCCGGCTTCTCGAGAAGAGAGTTATCGATTTCTCCCGCCCATCCGCGCTCCGGCAAGGTTGGAAGGTCTCCCCAGCCGCCGTCGTCCGTTTGAGGGTTGCGAAAGACGGCCACGTGCTCATGGGCGCCATTCGCGAAGCGAACGATTTCGGCTCCGGGTAGCCTTCTGCCGGCCGAATCCAGAACCCGAACCTGCGGTTCAATCTGCGCCAGGCCAAAAACACCTGCCATCAACTCCGGCAGGCTCGACGCTGAGTTGGCCTGCAGGCGGTCATATGGATAGGTTGAGATTTCAAGGTTTAGAAACACGGCCTTTCCCTGGCCGAAGCTGTTAACAATGATGAGTGGGACCTGGCCACTCTGGGCGAACGCTTTGCCGGAGGTCGTGCGGATCGTCTCATCACCCACATTCAGGTTGAGCTTTTTGCCTTGCAGGGGCAGCGAGGGGTCACTCTCAAGGCCGATGATGGCGGGGCCTTTCGCCTGACCCTTCGCGTGCGCGATGCCGAACACGTCGTCCAGTTGCCCGCGGCCCAGGTCGCGTCCGTGCTCGTTCATGGTCGCTGTGCGGTAATCTGCGACCAGCATGCCGCCGGCGCGCACGAACTGGCGGATCTGCTCCACCTCCCGCTCACTGACTGCCACCGATTGGGGCATAATCAGGAGGCGGTACTCGTTGCCGGCGAGTTTTCCTTCCTCGATCTTGCCCTGGCCCACAAATTCATACTGCAGGCCGAGATCTTCAATAAGCTTGGTCCAACTGTTGCGTACCCCTGTGAAGTGACTATGCCGGTCCTCCCCACTCTTCAACATCCAATTCCGGGCGTTGCCGACATTGTCCAGCAGCCAGTGGACCTGCATGGAGGGTTGAGAAAAATGGATCGCAATGCCATCGTGCAACCGCCGGCTATTGATGATCAGTTTGCCGATACCCTGATGGAGTTCGTTGAAAGCGTCCGAGAATGTCATCGCCGAAGGCGTCAGCTCCCGAGTCTGCTGGTCTACAAACTGGTACTCAGGAAGATTGGCATCCCAGATCAGCGATCCGCGATGATGATGGAACAAACCCCACCAAATGGGCTGCGGTGCGCGCTTTTGGTAGAGGCGATCCTCATCCGTCAATGGTTTCCCCGGCTTGTGCTGATAACCATGAGTGGAAACCATGATCACGGCCGGATTGAGGGAGCGAATGACTTCCACATTGTTGCCGATGTTATAAGGTTCGATGACGTCTACAACCTTGACGACATTCTCGTAGTTGTACCAACCGAATGCGAAAGGCGCTTGCCCACCTTCAGTGGCGCAACGGGCGTGCGGATCCTCAGCTCTACAAACCGCGCGGGCACGCCCGATGGCGTCCGCGAAGGTCGTGTCCATGAAATTGCGAAAATCGCACCAGGGCGAAACATTCCATCCCTCGGTCGAACGAACTTCCGAAAGCTCGCGGTAAAGCCGATTGAGGAAGGTGATGACTTCCGTCCAGGATTTGAAGCCGGCCGGCCTTTGTGTTGCTCCCCATCCCGTGTGACTTCCCCAGCGCTCGTTCGCTGTTTCGATCGGCCCCAGTTTGTCATTCAACGCCTTCTCCTCCTCCGAGGCGGGTAGGATCGGCTCTTCCGGCACGTCGTCCTCCTGGCCCTTCAAC
>JAIQFL010000694.1 GCA_020073365.1 Terriglobia bacterium
CCTCGAACCAAGCCAGTTGGCTGGCCATCCTTTCATCGCGTTTATGGAGCAACAATTCGACAACGAGAGACGCCGACTTACAAAAGTTCTTGCCTTCGGACTTCACATTCAGCACGAAGTCATTGACCACCCGCCCCAGATCGTCGGTAAAGTACTTTTCCCAGGATACCGGCAACTGGTCGAGCAGCGGCGTGGCCAGGTCCTCGTTGAAGTCATAGGCCCGCCCAGTCGTGGGACTCCGGAAGCAGCCATCGCGCTGGATCGTCGCTTTCAGCGTCGCCCAGTGGATGACCGCCCACGAGTCGGTCGAATGCGAAACACCTTGAACGCTTCGTTCAAGAAGTGGTTCAAGCGCTCGGTGAAACTGCTGCCGGTAAGTTTGGAGCTGGTCGTTCGCTCGGTCCTGGACAGCTTTGATGCCATTGCGGAAGGCGGCAAGCTCGGTCTGGAGGCGGCGGGTAGCTTCGTCGACACCGGGCCGGACCTCTTGGGTGCGTGCGCGAAAAAAAAATGCGATCTCATCGCGCAGTTGGCGGAGGCGTTGATAGGCGACCCGGGCATTGGAGAAGAGTCCGGCGTCCCGACCGATTTGCCGAAGGTGGTCGTGTACCTCGGGAATGCCGGTCTCCTTTGCATCGGTCAGACCGTATTCTTTCCTCAGCCGCCCAATGCCCTCGAGTCGCATGTAGGCATTGGCCGAAGTCGCGTGAACTCGTACACGGCGGGCCATCTCCAGCATTCGTTTCGCGGTCTCGTCGTCTTCGCGCTCCGCTGTTAGCTCGCGGACCATTTCGACTAGCTGTTGGCGTGCTTGTTTTACCGTCTGAGTTCGGTAACGCGCGACCAATTCCGGTATGCTGCAGTCCTCGGATAGGCCGAGTTGGTCCGCCAGATTCATGTCGATCTCATCCGCCTTCGTGCCAACGAGAGACAGGGCGTGGTAGCTCCCTGTCAGCACGAGAGTGCGGAGGACTTTTTCTTCACGGAGGACCCGCTGGATGTCCTCCGTCAATCCCCGGACCATCGAAAACACCACCCAGACAAAGATGGATTTGTGCAGAAAGCCACGCGTTACGTCGACGCGCGCCTCATTCGGATCGTTCAGCCCGGGCAGATCAACCAACTCGATCCCACCCGAGAGACATTCGTACGGACCGGACAATTCCACCTGTTTGATGAGCGGCCACAACGGGCTATCCCCGCGGACGAGCTTCCTCAGGTAGGCCAGCATCTCTTTTGGGTCCGCAAACGCGTCGCTCTGCCGGGATCCAGCATCGAAGACTGCCTGTACTTCCGCCGGAAGGGGAGTCGCAAGCAAGGTCTCCGCGTCAAATCCATCATCCGACGCCAGCCGATAGACTGCGGCGATGCGTTTGCGGGCTGCATCACGGAACCGCTTCGACTCGACCTTGTCGGTCCCCTCCTCATCGGTCTCGCCCGGCCCCAACGTAGCGACAATGGTATCCAGGTCCTTGCGCCACTCGTCCGGCGTGACGAATTGAACCTGGACCTTGTAACCCGGCCCTGTGGCGTGACGCACTGCGGTGACGAAGGCAGTGCAGGGCGCCATCACTCCTACGGGCAGCACCTCCTGGCCTAAGACCGCATTCAGGAATGTGGACTTGCCGGCGCCAGTTGTGCCAACTAGCGCGATCCGGACCTGCGTGGGCGATTTAAGCATCGCCTGAATCTCGGCCAGTTGCTTCCGCCACTGAGCCATTTGCTTAGGATAGGATCGAACGGCGAGGGGCGCCACGTGTCGCTCAAACCAGCTCATGAGGTCGGCAGTTGCTTGAACGACTTGGGAGTGGATTTTTACCGGGTCAATCTGACCTGCCGGTTTCTCCATGCCTTCCTCACGAAGGTTGTGCTGCTCGCGCCAATAGGTCTGGGAAGCTGTAGTTCACGCTCGTCACACCAAAATCCGGCTCGCGTTGGAATGGGCGGCGCAGGTAGTGCACCCCATGTCCGTCGGCGGTGAACTGGACGATAGCCAGGATGAAATCGTCAGGCTTGTTGAGGGAGAATAGGATTTCGTTTCGGGTTACAGTGATGGTGTCCGCCCCGGCAACCCGGCCCTTAACTTCTAGGAATCGAAGTTTTCCCGTTCCCGGAACGCGACTTTCGACGTCGTAGCCAACCTTTTCCGCTTCCCTGTCGGTCGGCTCAAATCCCAAGCTGCGCTCCATCTCCATGATGATGGCGCGGGCGCGGGCCGCAGAGACTTGCGTGTCCTGTGCTCCCGTGGCCGGCGCGAGAGGCTTGCCATCCATCTTTGCCAGAAGACCCGCCGGAATCACGACCACACCGCCGAGAACGACCGGCGGAAGCGCCGAAATCTGGGCCTCAAGGCGAAGCTCCTCTATCCGCTTCTGCAGTCGGGCCTGGAGATTATCAGCGCGCTTTCGCGCTTCACCGGAGTTCAGTTTCGCATTCGGCCGACCGGCTCCCTCCTGAAGCTTTAACTCCTCTGCGCGGTGGTCCCAATAGTTGATCTCCTTGGTCAGGCGATCCTTGACTGCCGCTTCCGTCTTGGCGATCAGGCCGAGTCGACCCGCGCGGACCTCCTGAACGTGCCCGGGTACGACCTCTGACACAGCGTACCCGCGGGCCTTCTGTTCGAGGTCCCGCCCGATCCACCCACACTCCGGCCGGCTCAAAATCGTAAC
>JAIQFL010000328.1 GCA_020073365.1 Terriglobia bacterium
GTTCGATCCCAGGTATTGCTCGTAATTCGTAAGGATCTTGCTTCCTGTGATGCTCAGTCCCTGTGACGCCTGGTTTTCGTCGCCCCAGCTATAGCGGCCCGTCCACTGCGACTTCGAAGATTCCACGAAGTCCATGCGCAGGGTAAACCCATCCCGGTTGTTAGGAGAAGCGTTGAACTGCGTGTTGTTCCTCGTCAAGCCGGGCAGGTTGGAGGAGTTGTAGTACTTCAAAAACTTCACCGAGATCGGATCGAGCCGGCTCGTGGGAATCACGTTGCCTGGGAACGGAGTCTTGACGGCTCCACCGGCTCCCGTGTTTGGGTCGTAGATGATAGTCCCCAGCCCGCTGAGGTCGCCGGTGAACATGGCCGGGGTCGGAACCGTGTAAACGGCCTGACTATTTGCGCGCTGCGTTTTCCATTCGTCGTTGGCCATGAAGAACAGCCTGTCCCGTCCATTGAAGAGCCTTGGAATTCGCACCGGCCCGTCGATTACGAAACCGTAGTCGTTCCACTTGAATGGCGACTTCGCCGGATGGCTGGTGCTGAACGAGTAGGGCACCGCGTCAAACTTGTCGTTACGGACGAAGTCGAACAACGCTCCGTGGTAGGAGTTGCCGCCGGACTTCGTCAGCACGTTGATCTGTGTGGCTTCGTGGCCGAACTCGGCCGGATAGACGCCCGTCTGTACTTTGAACTCCTGTATGGCGTCGATCGACGGAAGCACCACGTATGAGAGGAAGTTCGGATCGGTGTTGCTCACGCCGTCGAGCGTGAAATAGTCGAACATGATGCGCTGTCCGGCCGCGGAGATGGACTGGCTGGCGCGGTCGCCACCCTGGCGCGAACCCGCCTGCCCGGAAGCCGGCGAGAGGGTGTCGACGTTGGAGGCCAGTGCCACCAGGTTCAGGTAGGAGCGTCCGTTGAGCGGCAAATCCGAGACGGCCTTGTTCTCGATCACGGTTCCTACGGACGCGTTTTCGGACTGCAACAGATCCGCGGCGGCGGAGACCTCCACGGACTCCGAAACCTGTCCGACCTGCAGCGTAACATCCAGACGAACGGTTTGCTGCACCTGTACTTCGACGTTATTGCTGGTCGCCGACTTGAAACCCGGGTGTTCGGTCTTGAGATTGTAGAACCCCGGCGCCACCGCGGGGAACGCGTAATCCCCGGAGCTCGTGCTGGCGGTGGCACGCACTCCATTGGTGCTGACGTTGGTAAGGGTAATGACGGCGCCGGGCACGCTAGCCCCGCTGGGGTCAGTCACATGTCCCGTGATTTCACCGAGCGTCTGGCCGAACAGGGGTGTGGCGCACGAAGCCGCCAGCCACCAAGCGCAAGTCTTAACTGTTTCACAATCGATGCCCTCCTGACTGGAAATAAAGCTGCGGCGGAGTATATCACATCCGTTTCCCCTTCTTTATGCCAATGCTTCCCGAAATCGCCTAAGCACCCATGCCCTGGCGAGGGTACTTCCAAAACGCCGATCGTCTATACTCGAACAGAACTTATGATTCGACCGTACTCCGCCGCGATCGCCCTATCGCTTTCGGTCTTCTCGCTGGCTGCCCAGCAGTCCCCCGACCTCACTGCCAAGCTCTCCGACAAGATCGGGGCTGCACTCAAGAAGAGCGGCGCCCCGAGCGTTTCCGTGGCCGTCGTCGTCGACGGCAAGTTGGCCTTTGCAAAAGCCTTCGGTAGTGCCGATATCGGCGCGGCCCGGCTTGCCGACGTCCATACGCGCTACGCCGTCGGCTCGATCTCCAAGCAGTTCACCGCCGCCGCGTTGCTGCTCCTCCAGGAACAGAGCAAGCTCTCGCTCGACGACCAGGTCTCGAAGTACTTCCCCGATCTCACTCGCGCCGGCGAAATCACCATTCGCCAACTGCTCTCCCACACTTCCGGGTACGAGGACTTCGCACCGCAGGATTACATCATTCCGGATTGGACCAAGCCCACCACGCCCCGGACCATCCTCGACCGCTGGGCGAAGAAGCCGCTGAACTTCGATCCGGGCAACAAGTGGCAGTACAGCAATACCAACTACGTACTGGCTGGAGAGATCTTCGAGAAGGTCTCGGGCCAACCCCTGGTCCCTTCCTTCGCGAAAAGATCTTCGACCCCCTGGGAATGCCGTCGGCCGGCGATTGTCTTCCCATCAGCCCCACCGATGCCATCGCCTACACGCGTTATGCCCTCGGCCCGCCGCGGCCCGCGGGACGGGAAGCCAGCGGTTGGTATTTCGCGGCCGGCGAACTCTGCATGACACCCTCGGATCTGACTCGTTGGGACATCGCCTTCCTCCAGAAGAAGATCCTCTCCGCCCCTTCCTACGAGGAGTTCACCCGTGAGATGAAACTGAAGAACGGCGACTCCACGCACTACGCGCTGGGCCAGACTTTGGGAGATCTGAGCGGCATCCCGACGCTCCAGCACGGCGGCGAAGTCTCTGGTTTCATCTCATCGAACGTGGTGTTGCCAACCCGCAACGGCGCTGTGGTAGTCCTCTCCAATGAGGATGGCATCAGCATGGTGGCGCCGCTCTCGCGCCAGATCTCGACGCTCGTCTTTCTGCCGGAGCAACCGCCGCCTTCCGACAAGGACACCAGGCAGGTTCAATCGATTCTCGAGGAACTCCGCAACGGCAAGATCGATCGGGCGTTGTTCACGGAGAACGCGAATTCCTACTTCAGCGAAACCGCTCTGCGCGACTGTAAGACGTCGCTCACGGCCTTGGGAAAGCTGAAGGCCGTGACAGTCAGCCGCGAGTCCCTGCGAGGTGGCATGGCCCACCGCACCTACCGCGCCGAATTCGAGAAGAAAACGCTGCTGCTGAACATCTACGTAATGCCCAACGGCAGGTACGAGCAGTTCATGGTGGAAGACCAGTTGTAGCGTGGGCCGCTCCACGCACCGTTACCGTATAACCGTATTCGCCATGCGCGGATCGGCAAACTCGGTCCGGTCTCCGGCCTTCTTTCCCGGCACCGGCAACAGGCGCGCGGCCAGCGGCTTCTGCCACTTGTATGCCAGCGACGCCACGTCACCCAGGATGCGCCCGATCTGTGTTTCGGTAATGTCGCCCGGCAGGGGCACGGTATCCAGGCCGCCGGCGCACACGGCCGAGTAGGCCAGCAGCGAATCCATGTTGAAGGTGCCCTCGGCCCACCGCTTCGCCAGTACGTTGTCTTCCAGCACGGGGACCATCAGGCCGGAGTATCCCACGCGCTTCACCGGGACGGACTGCACCGCCCGCGTGATGATGCCGGCCGCCGTCATGGTGCCGCTCACGCCGAACGGACCGCCGGTGAACGATTCGATCGCGCGGCCGATCGAGACGTCTCCCAACGGCGCCGGCGTCGGGTCGATCCCCGCATACGTCCAACCGCTGATTTTCGCAACCTTGGTGGCGACCGCCTCGGCATCCCGCATGTGCCGGGAGAGCGCCTCCGCCAACTGCTTCTCCGCTGCGCGCGGCTCGTGGTATTGCGCGAACACATCCGCCACTACATTGGCCCCCTCCAGCCCCACGGCGAACGTGTGACAGGTACCCAGATGGTACGCTCCCGGGTAGAATGGGCCGTACGGTTTGACCATGGCGGTCACCGCGAAGTTGAAGTTGCCGCCGCCGTGAGGGCTGCGCTCGGCCGTATTCTTGATGAGCCTGGCTGCCTCGCGGATGGCCCGCCAGTGGACGCCATCCTCGCCTGCTACGATCAGGCTGGCGTTGAGCCTGCTGGTCGCCAGAACCGTGGCCAACAGATCCAGCAACGAGGCGTCGTCGCCATCCTCCACCATGGCGGCTCCGATATTGGGCGCGTACTTCAGCTTGGTGGAGAGCTCATCCAGCTTATGGAAAAATGCCAGGGCCTCCTCCCGTTTCATCCCGCCGATATATCGCGTGAACGGCTGGGTGGCGATGCGGATCCCTTCCACTTCGAACCCGGCGCCGCGATACGCTTCACGGACGCTATTGAGAAACTGCACCGTGTTTTCGATCTCGGTACTGTAGGTTTTGGGATCGATATTGATGAACGCGGTAATCGCGCGTACCTTGGGCCTTGTGTCGGCTCCCCACGCAAGGGATGCCAGAGCGAACACTACCAGGAACAAAAACCGGGGAAAGGCAAAAACGGGGGACAGACGAATCTGTCCCCAACAGTGAACGTCGACCAAGACCTTGCCGCCTACTCTTGTGGACAGATCCGTCTGTCCCCGGTTTTTGCCTTTGTGGACAGATCCGTCTGTCCCCGGTTTTTGTTGCATGGTGTGTTTATACCACGGCTACAGCAGGATCATCCCCTTCCGCACCCCCACGGCCACCGCTTCGGTGCGGCTCGAAACGTTCAGCTTGCTCAGAATCGCCTCCACGTGAAACTTCACCGTGTGTTCGGAAATATTGAGTTTCCAGGCGATGGTTTTGTTGGCAGCGCCTTCGGCCACCATGCGCAACACCTCCAGTTCGCGCGCTGTCAGCGCGGGTGTTTCGCCGGAGGCAAGAACTGGACCGGGCGAGGAGAGCAGCACCTCGAGATCGCGCGGGTCGAGGACCGCCAGCCCGTTGGCCGCCGCTTCCACCGCGGCCAGGATCTCGGCTGCTGTGGCATGTTGCGGCAGCACGGCGCGCACTCCCAGGCGCACGGCCTCCCGCGTCCACACCGGTTGCGAGGTATCCGCCAGCAGAACAAACGCCGGTCCGCGTCCGTCCGTCAGCGGCGAGAACTCGTCCAACGGAACGGCCGAGAGCACCACATCCGGGCGCAGGCTTTCGACTGCCGAGAGGTCCGCGAACGACCCCACCACTTCCGCATCGAGACTGGAGGCCGCCAGCGCCTCCAGCCCCGCGCGCATGACCGCGGACGGCGCCGCGATCAACAACCGGAACACGCCGCCACCGCTCGGGGTGCGAGCCGCACGAAGGCCTCCCGCACCCGCGCCCGGTCGCCCCGGAAAAACTGGAGGCGTAGCACCTCGCGTCCGGAATCGAGCGCCTCGCTCAGGCTGTCGAACGAGCCCAGCAGGATGTCCCCGGCACGCAAAGAAGCAGCGTCGGCGGCACCCTCCGGCTCCACCTCCTGAATGAGCAGCCCGAGCGATACGGGACGCAGCGTGACGCCCAGCGACGGGCGCGCTCCGCCCTCCAGGAAAGCGGCCACGGCGTTCGCCGGAACCGCTACCCCCAAGCCGTTTACGATCGCGGTAATGCCCACCACTTGCCCCCGCGCGTCGGCCAGCGGCCCTCCCGAGTTGCCTGGCGCCAGTCGTACATCGGCGCGAATCCAATTCTGACCACTCATGCCGGGCAAGGCCCCGATGGAGTGGACCACGCCGGTCGAGAGCGCGCCCGCGAACCCCAGCGGGCTCCCGATCGCAATCACCAGTTCGCCCGGACGCAGCGCCCCGGAATCTCCGGCCGTGGCGGCGGGCAGGTCTGAGCCGGGGCCCGGCGCGGCGATGCGCAGCGCCGCCAGATCGCGCCTCGCGTCGCGCGCCGTGACCCGCGCCTCGAAACGGCGACCGTCCCACAACTCCACTTGTGCTTGTGCCTGGCGCGCCACGTGCGCGTTGGTGAGGATGAGTCCATCCGGCTTCCAGAGCACCCCCGAACCGCCGCCCCTCGGCCGATCTGAAAACACCTGCACGGTGGACCGCCGGAGGCGCTCCGCAATCTCCCCAAATCCGCGCATGTCAGTTCCTCCGGGGCCGCTCCCCTATCGTGATCGCGATGCTTTGCGAAACTCCGCCGCGGGTCACCACCGCCTGGACCACTTGCCCCACTCCGTGGGATTCCAGAGCAGCCTGGATATCGTCGGTATCGCCGACGGCGGAGCCGCCGAGCGAGATGAGAATGTCCCCAATGAGCACGCCGGCCTTCGCCGCCGGTCCTTCGCGCTCGAGCGATAACACGATCAGACCTTTGTGATGATCGGGCAGTTCCACCGGTTGCAAGCCCACTCCCAGATAGCCACGGGCTACGCGGCCGCGCGACAGAATCTCGTCGGCCACGCGGTCGATGGTGCTGGCGGGAATCGCCAGGCCCGCAATGCGCGACAGTACCGAAGTGGCGATGCCCAGCGCCTCCCCGGCCGCGTTGACCACCAGGCCCCCCGAAGAACCGGGATACAGTGTGAGGTCGAGCCGTATGTAGCGATCCAGCCTCCCTCCGCGCCAGGTGCGCCACGACCCGCTCACCGCGCTGATGATTCCCATCGTGGCGTTGACCCCCGAATCCTGCGAGCGCCCGATGGTGAGCGCCAGGTTGCCGGGAACCGGTTCCGACGTGGCGCGCGTCACCGGCGACTGGCCCGCCTCCACCTTCAGGACGGCGAGATCCGTCCCCGGGTCGCTGCCTGCCAGGGAAGCCGGAAGATTGGTACCGTCCGGCAAGGTTACTGTGATCTCCTCTTCGCGGCGGATGGTGTGTTCCGCCGTGACGACGATGCCCGGCCGCCAGATCACCCCGCTCGACGAGAAGCGCGGACGCGCATGAACTGCCACCACCGCTCGCCCGGCCCGTTCCACTACCACCGCGAGTTCGTTCGAAAACGCGGCCAATTCATTTGCCATGGAAGTCTCCTGTGATTCCAGGATGCCGCGGGGAGGGCCCCCTGCACATCGGTAATTCGGCTAGGTGCCACCCCGGTAATTCGGCCAGGTAGGTAGGGAGGTCGGGAGGGATCGTGGAAGATTGTGGGGCGGACCCCCGGGCGGACCCCCCGGTCCGCCCGGGTCCCCCTGGACCCGCTCCCGGAGGACTCCCTGGGTCCGCCTGTCCGCAAAGATGCTCGCCGGGTTCACCGCCCCAGCTTCCTGGACTAGTGGACGGGCGAAAGCCCTGCCCACCGCGCTCACGCTAGATCATAACCGGTGGAAACGGACATTCTAGTGACATCGCTACAGAATGATACGCAAAACCGGCCAAGAACTTTTGTTGAGTCACTATTTTCGTTCGACACTGAAGAAGGGCAATAGTATTCTATAGCACACACATGTGAAAGAATCCAGGGTTTTCTGCGAATCTCAGTTATTAGATGGTGGATTGCCGGCAAGGTCCACATAGTGGGAATTGAACCCACATGGTTGGATCAGTTAGTCGCCACAATGGTCGATGCCGCGGCGGAACCGCCCGCCCCACCTGCACTTAGTGCCCGGAGCAGCAGGGGTAGGTCGTCGTAATGTCGGGAAGACCCAGCTTCTTCGCCTCGGCCGCTGCGGCGCTGAAATAACGCTGCTCGGAGAGATTGCGATAAATGGCTCCCGCCACACCGGCCGCAACGGGACCGTTCACCGACTTATTGACGGCGGTCAGCATCACTACGACCACCAGTTTGTGGTAGCCCACGTCATTGAAGGAGCCGAACCAGCCCATGTGGCTCGCCACGCGGAAATCCGTGCAGGTGCCGGTCTTCCCCAGAATCGGCTCGCTGGGATCGTAGTTGGCGCGTTTGGCGGTGCCGTAATCCACAGCGCCGCGCATCCCTTCTTTGAGGTCGGAGATGTCGTTAGCCGCCAACTCGAGCGTGCGCTTAACCTTGGGTGTGAACTGGTCGATCTCGGCCTGCGTGCGCGGGTACTGCAGATAATACAGCGTGCCGCCGTTGGCGATGGAGGAAAGCAATGCCGCCAGTTCCAGGGGCGTCATCAGGAAGCCCTCCCCGAAAGCGGTCATCATTCCCATACCGCCGGCCTTGGGCGGCAAATCCGGTATGACGCCGGGCTGCTCGCCCGGGACGTCGAGCCCCGCCCTTTCACCGAGCCCCAGCAGTTGGGCATAGTGCGTGACCCGCTCGAACCCCAGCCGGTTACCCAGAATCGCGAAGTATTCGTTGTTGGACCGGGCAATCGCGGTAGTGAGATTGTAGCTGGCGTATCGGCTGGTGTAGATGAAGGTGTCGCGACTCACCACGCGTTCGTTGAGAGCGGCCAGGGAGGTCACCAGTTTAATGGTGGAGCAGGGGATGAACCCGCTTCTGAGCCCCAGTTTCTGGTTGACCATGGTGAGCACGCGACCGTTGGTGGGGTCGACCACAACCACACTGCCATTCATGCCCCCGAGCGCTGCCACAGCCGCCCGCCGGATCGTGAGATCGTCGCCATCGACGTTGTCGCCCTCGGTCGGGTCCACCGGCGGCAGTTTCTTCCTGACAGCCCTTCTGGCAGCCAGCACGGAACTGTTCCTCGCGGCAGACGCAGGACTGGATTTCCTTGCCTGCGCGTCGGCGGGGCCGACGTTCTGCAGCAAACCCACCAGAACCAGCGGGAAGAAGACAAACCCTTTCATTTGTGGCGCGTTCGGTACAGCTATCGAACCCATTATGCGCAATCCGGGAAGCGGTCGTCAACCGCCCGGTACTAGAGACACCTTGAATCCGCCGGCAAGAATCACCGGGATACCCTATACATTCCCTCAGCGCCCGTTCGTGGCGCAAACACCCTCATGTTTGCCGCTCAGGCACTCGTGCCGACGCTTGGCTTCCGCACGGAATACGTTGCCGAGTTTCATGAAACCAAGCGCCGTGCTCGGTCGATTCCCCGGCGAACCGGGTCATAACGCGGCTACCTGCTCGATCATGGCCCCCACCAGAATCCGCTCGGCGTGGTCGCTATTCGGCTTCATCTGGTGGATGGCGCTGCCGTTCGAGTACAGGACCGAACCATCCCGCGCGATGTCAAACGACAGCACACCCGTAGCCAGCACCTCCTGGCCGCTGGATGACTGGCGAACGAGTTGCCAGGAAGACGGCACCAGGGACGGCGCGTCGGACTCGCCGGGGCGGTTTTCGCGCCCGGCGGCACTGGCATCGATCAGATTGCCCCAGAGCATCATCTGCTTGGCGTCGGAGGTCTTCTGCACGGCGCCCTTTGATGTGGACAGCGGCCGGCCCGTATAGCGCATGGAGAAGAAGTTGAAGAACTGGAAGATCGCGTACGACATCCGGAACGGGAACAGCAGTGTGTCCTTGACGACGTTTAACGGGTCGGTCGCGGGTTGGGCGCTCGCACAGGGCCGCCGGATGAAGTAGAGCGCCCCGCCGGCGTCCATCTGCGGTCCCAGATGATCGGATTTCGGGTCTTCGGCCAGGCACTCGATCTCGCCGGAATCCAGGTCGAGCTGTTGTATGGTGAACGGGCCGATTCCGGAGTAGCGTCCGGCGGCGTCCCGGCCCAGGCCGGCGCTCTGAAAGACCAACCGCCGCTGGGCCCCCGGCACCCATCGTGGCGCCAGATCCACGGAGTCGCCTTCGGAGGCTTCCACAAAGTCCGACCCCTCCGCGTTCAGCACACCGATATTCGACGTCAGGTTGCGATGCGAGACAGATACGGCGATCGCCGTGCCATCCGGGTGCACGGCAATATTGCGCACGCGGAAATCGGCCGTGTGGAAAAGCCTCTGTTCGAACCCGCTGGCATCTACGGCAAAAATGCCGCTGATCTCGTCGGTTTCGAGCGAATAGTACACTTCACCCGGCTTGTGGCCGCGGGCGACACTCGTGATGGCGATCCGAATCTCGCCCGGATCGCATTCCTGCTCCGGCCAAAGCATGCCACGCATGAATTGCGCGCTCCGGCCTTGGGTCTTCCACGCGTGCCGGTTGTGAATCTGGACGGCCCGGTCCCGAAGGGAACGGCCAAACGAGCTCTCCAGGGTATGAGCGGCCCCATCGCCGTGCAAGTGGAGTTTTCCTTGGGCGAGATAGGCCAGGCAGTTTTCGGTCACAAGCTTCCGCTTCCATTCTCGGAGCCCGTAGTCCGAATCTACAAGTTATCGAAGGTTATCCCGCCAGTGACACTGACGGCCAGCGAAATCGCTGGCGCCCTCATTCCTGCCTCAGTGCCACGGACGGATCTACCCTCGCCGCCCGCATGGCCGGCGCTGCGCAAGCGATGAGCGCGACCGTCGCGTCATGCAAAGGCCGCATTGATCACAATACTTCGCGCGGAGGAAAGGTTGCATCAAAAAAAGTATGATATCGCGGGCGGCAGCGACTGCAGCGGCCAACCGAACCGCCCGGCGGTTCCAAGTCCGCTGCCGCCAGAGCCGGAGCCATGTCATGGTTGCCGACCGACCCGCTGCCGGCGCCGCCAGAACGGCGAGGCTGGCCAGCGCTGCTCCAACCCGTAAAACCAGGTCTTGGCGGCGTGATACTGCTCGTATTCGGCCGCCAGGATGCGTTCGTAACGCGCCTGCGCGGCCGTCAGGCCCTGAAGACAATCAATCGCTACAAAGGAAGCCAGCTTACCTGAGCGCAAGGCCTTGAGGATTCCCTGCGATGAGAGTGGATCGAAAGTGCTGGCGGCATCGCCCGCCGCCAGCCACCCCGGGCCGACGGACTGGCTAAGCCGCTGGGACTGCGCTGCCCAGATTCCGGGCGCGGTCTCCGGATCGGCGAGCGCAACCCGTGCGGCCGTCAGACGGCTTCGGCGGAGATGTTCCATCCAGCGTTCCGCGGCGTGCAGCCCGCGGCCACGCACCAGGTCCGCATCGCTCATCCAGATCGCCACCGCATGCGAATCCGGGGTCATGGATGAATACCACCACCCATCCTCTTGTGCCTCCACCAATGTATAAGTATCTGCCGGCATGTTGTTCCGTGTGAACCGAAAAACCACAGAGGCTCCCGCGAGGTGGTCGCCGATGAGCCGGCGCGCGCCCTGTTGGACCGCAAACGAAGCCGATCGCCCCGTGGCGTCCACCACAAAACCGGCTTCCAGTTCCTCGTGACGTCCGCCGCGGCGGATGACCAGCCTCCAGATCCGATCTTCTGCCCACTGGGAACCGGCCAGCCGGGCGTCCTGCAGCACGTCGGCGCCGTCCTCCTGAGCGCACTCCGAGAGCATCCGGTCGAAGCGGACGCGGTCCAGGTGCCAGCCGTCTCCGTGAGTGGAGAACAGGAACTCGTTATCGTAAGGCTGTTCGCCGCCCCACGCGGCGCGGGATCCGAAGGATTGCAGGAAGCGCTCCCCCAGAAATCGTTCCCAACAGCCCAGGCTTTGGAGGATTCCCTGGCACCCGGGCGGCAGGGTTTCACCGGCACGCCACGCGCTATAGCTCGAAGCTTCGAGGATCGCCACGCGAAGCGAGGGGCGCAGGCGTTTCAACGAGAGCGCTGTCGCGGCCCCTGCTGGACCGCCTCCGAAAACCGCAACGTCGTAACGCACCGGTTCGCCTCTATGGATTCGGGAGAGGCGCCTTCCACACCGCAATCCAGGAAGCCGTCACACCGGCCGGAGCCACCGTGCGCTTGCTCGATCCCGAGTGGGGAATGGTCCGCACAATCGTGCCCACCATCGCCGGTACCTGGTTAACACCGTTGGGCCACGGCGGGACTACGAAACCCAGGTAATCGTACACCCACTCCTCTCCGCCCACCACCCCTCTGCCCTGAAATCTCACAACGTAGGGGTAGCCGTAGTTGATCGACCCATTCAGTTCCAGTGCCCACCCGGTGTCGCCGATCTTACCTTGGAAGACACCCATGGGAGCCTCCGTGATGGTGATGTATCCACTCCCGAACAGGTACTGGTCATAGGGTGTCGCCAGGTTCGGATCGTTGTTGAAACTCCGATACGTCCACGTACCGGTCAGGTTGCCGATATTCGGTGTCTGACTCACTGGCTGCCTCCTGGCTTCGGCAAATCGTTCGCATTGCCGTTCGAAACGTTGACAAACTCCAGCGAATTCCCCGGGAGCACGGATGGGTTCCGCAGGATGAATCCGAGATTGGCCCACTCCGTGACCATCTGAAGATCGCCCGCGTGGTTCTGCGGAGTCGGCGACCAGTACCCTGCGCCGTAGGGTGGGTTGGCACCGGGCCCATTGAAGATCTGCACATACATGGGCCGGTGTGCCGGCCACCAGTAAGTAAGTTGGGTCACCTGCTGGAAGGGGTCACCGGTACTGGCGGGGTAAGTCTCGGCCCAATCTTCGTAAGTGATATCGATCGGTTGGTTGGAGCACTCGTTGAAGTCAGCCTGCCAGGGCAGGGCGTCGTACTTGGTGATGTCCCCCGGCTCCAGGCCCGCCGCAATACTCGCCGCCGTAGGTGCGTCCGCCGGAGTAGCTGCGTCGGCCACCACCGCCGCCTGGCTCAAGCCCCCTGGTGTGGGAGTTGCCTGGTTGATTCGATACGGCGCCGAGTAGATTGCCGGATTCCGCATGATCCAGCAAGCCTCAGCGCCCGGCATGAAGGCCCCGCCCAGCACGTTCCCCAATGCCCCGCGGTCCAGATCCACGCCCGGTTGGCGCGGTTCCGGCGGCAATTCCTCCATCCGCTCGTTAATGAACTTGCCTTCGGCCCACTGCTTCAGGATGAACAGCATGGTATCCGTAAGCCGCAGGAATTTTGAGGTGGTCACATTGGTGATGGGATTGTCGCCGCACAGGTACGGCATGGCGTACGGATGATTCGAGCCGCGCGGGGCGGAAGCCGTCACCAGGCTGTTCTCTCCGCCCGGCTTTCGCAGCATGTGGTACACGAACATGCGTCTCTTGCGGCGGTTCTCCTTCTCCTGAGGATTTTCGCCGTGGCAGGGTGGTATGGAGATCTCGTTCGGGTCCATATTCCCGCCCGAGCCCCTCGCTGTTTCGTGAGGATCTCCGCCCGTCATCGAGTCGAAATCCGTCACGTACTGGTAGTAAAAGGGCCGCGTCAAAATAGGCCAGACGTCGCGCCAG
>JAIQFL010000329.1 GCA_020073365.1 Terriglobia bacterium
CAGTTGACGAATCCTGGGGTAGTGGCCGAAGGTGCGAAACCAGTTCCGAGAGGGCGCGGCCGGCCATCCAAATTCACAGAAGACCAGCTTAAGAGAGCCTCAGAGGCGAAAAAAGCCGGTGAAGAAAACAACGAAGCTGCAAAGATTCTGTACGACACCAAACGCCAACACCGGCCCAAAGGCGTTCCGTTTCAACGATCTTGAAGAGTCATGCAAACAAGCTGAACACCCTCGAATAAATTAGGCCAATTCTTCGACACGACATCTGAATTCTTCGTGTCTTCCGCAATTCGTGTTTTCGACTGAACATCGAATTGCGATGCAAACCCCAAATGCAATAGACGAGCCTGTTTTCACCGCGGAGGAGTTGGCGAGTGCGCGGAAACTGCACCCGACCACGATTCGCAAACTGTTCATCGACGAGCCTGGTCGAGAAGGCCGTCGATGGGGCAGAGGTCCATAAGAGGCAGATCACTCTCTCCCGAGCCATAACGGAATTGAACGACCGCGCGTGCGTGGTGGATACGATCCTGCATGAGATCGCACACGCCTTAGTGGGGCCGGCCACCATCACGATGCCGTATGGCGGGAGCGCGCGATGACGATAGGGTGTACTGCCACACGATGCGGGCGTTTTCAGTATGTGGCGGGAGCGCTCCGGGCGGCGTAGGATCAATCAGGAGAACAAAATCTTGACACCTGACGGGAAATCAAACTTCGATACCTTGATGAGCCTTGCGGATTTTCACTTTAGGTCATGGGATTTGAGGCGTGAGCGCGAGCAGTGGAAGCTGACGCTTGCTCTTTGGGGCCTCTTGGGGGCCGCAACCGCGTTCTTGCCACCGAGCATCGGTTTTTACCAGTGGTATGTCGGTGGGCTATTCCTCTCGCTTCTTTACGGCCGGTGGCTCGTCGGTCTGCTCAAGGCTTATAGGCGTGATCGTGACCGGGAGCAACTCGCAATCGACTCCGCAATTCAATACGTCGAACAAGCATTCGGCCAAAAGAACTGGGAGCTATACAAGGGCCACCAGGATCAGGTGTGGAAAGTGCGTGAGACACAAAAAAGTCTAATTAGACTGCTCTGTCACTGGTCCGTTTTGCCAATGTGGGCCATCACTCTGATGCTGATCGTTGTGGGGCCTTTCATCGCCCACTCAAGACAATCTAACGAAATAGCTAAGCAGGCGGCGGACATAAGGGCCGGCCTCGAATCATTGAAATTAGCAGGTAGCGATCAGGCACGAATTGAGAGGATCGAGCAGACCTTGAGCGAACTGAAAGCCACCCCGCCCGATTCACGGACAAGGCGTCTGCCGATTCGCCCGAAGTAGATTGGCAAAATGACGAAGCGAACGGACAAGGGAAGAAGAAGGCGGCGCCGAAGAAGGATCGGCGTGGCTCCAGCGGAAGGGGGCCGAACTGAAGGCCGAAGCAGAGAAGTTGCCGGCGGATCGGCAAGGGCAATTGAAGAAGGGCCTGGAAAAAGAGAAGGAACACTGAACGATGTCCATCTACAAGCGCGGTGACGTTTACTGGTACGAATTCCGATTCAAGGCGAGCGCATTTTGGCGGGGGATACTCGCCGAGCGCGTTCTATGGCCGTCCTTCCCCTGCTGTGGCGAAGTGGGCGGCAAGCGGGCGCGACGCAAGCCGGCCGCGAAGGGTCGGTGAGGAAACCTATGGCGATCACATTGCCCAGCGAGATTGTCGCTGAAATCGATAGACTCTACCCGTGGGCGGTTAATGGCCCCAGTTCAGACACATTGGTTGTTGGCGAGATCGATTGCGCCAACCTTGGCGCGATCGTGGAACTCGTGGACCGCGTCCCCGAACACCTCTTAAACATGAGTGGTCCAGAGCTTTTCCGCTACATTCGGAGTCTTGCCGCCATTCGCGACGCCGTCCATTCCTTTCGCAACATGTCACCACAAGGCAGACTGCAGATAGGATCAACTCTAAAGGCCTTTAACGGGGACAGCCCCGTGTTCACGTTGCGGCATTCGCTGGCGAAGTGCCCGGATTCGGTCCCTTCGCCAACAACATCGGAACTCCCATTTTTCTCGGATCCAGCGCTCCGGGAAGCATTGCGGAATGACCTCTCCGATATTGAGCGATCCCTGATAGATCGTGAATGGAAGGCTGCCACGGTTCTTGGCGGCGCGGCTCTAGAGGCAATCCTGTTCTGGTCCCTGAAAGGTATGCCGGCCGAGATAGCTGCGCTGCAAACGAAACCGACCGGTCCGATCGATGGGTGGAAGCTGGAAAAATTCATTGACGTCGCACAAGGTCTGGGGTTGGTTGATCCGCAGACTCGAAAGTTGGCCGATCTGGCGAGGGACGCGAGGAATCTGATTCATCCTGCGAAAGTTCTCAGGTCACGACGCGACTGCGACAAGGCCAGTTCGCTCACCGTTGCTGGAGCGATCGAGGCGGTCGTGCGAGACGTGGCTGCATTTTGCAGGAAGCACAACCGTAGTCTGTAATGCCAAATGGTAACAAGGAGACCCTATCATGCTACGCCTCTGGCGCCGCCATCTGAAATCCTGCCCACACCGCAAGAAGGGCAGGCCCTTCACGAAATGTTCCTGCCCGATCTGGTGTGACGGCGAGCTCGACGGCAAGCGGGTTCGCAAGGCCATGGACACACGCGACTGGGCGCGGGCGACTCGCAACCTCGGCAAGATCGAAGATCCTGCCTACGGGCTCAGACCGTGCGCGCAGCCAGGTTGTACTGAGATGGTCGAGGGCGGCCGGTGTGCGCAACACACGCGGGAGATTCCGCGCGCAATTGCGGCCTACCACCAGACCCACCAGGATGCTGCCGAGGGGACAAAGCAGAGTCGCAAGCGAACGCTTGAGCGCTTTGAAGGGTTCACCGCGACTCGCGGCCTCAGTATGATCGACCGGATCGACCTGGAGGCCTTGAACGCGTTCCGATCAATTCGCGAGGTTAGCGCGCGGACTTGGACCAAGGAACTCGGGACCATCCGGCACTTCTTTCGCTTCTGCCTCGATAACGAGTGGATCTTCAGAAACTGGGCCGAGAAGGTTCAGATGCCGAAGAACCTGAAGCCCACCGAGCGCGAGCCATACGAGCCCAACGAGGTGGCAAAGGTTATCGCGGCTTGCGATCAGATAGGCCGCGGCCCGTACGAGCGGCTGCGGGCTCGTGCGATAGTGCTGCTCCTCCGCTATACCGCGCTCCGAATCTCGGACGTCGCCATACTCGAAAAGAACCGGGTGCGCGATGGTGAGATTTTCATCCGCACTACCAAGAATGGGAAACCTGTAAAGCTGCCCGTTCACGCCGATCTACAAACGGCCCTCGACGTCCTACCCCTGCCCCATGCCGCCGATGGCCCGGATTGTCCCTTTTTCTTCTGGAGCGGCCATGGTGATCGGCGGACGTTCGTGCGCGACGTGACGCGTACGATGTCCACGGTATTCAAAGCCTCCGGTGTGGCGAGTGCTGGCTCACATCGGTTCAGGCACACTCTGGCAACGGAGGTCTTAGAGATGGGCGGAACCTTCGAAGAAGCGGCCGATATTCTTGGCGATACAGAGGCGATTGTACGGAAACACTACGCGAAGTGGAGCGCCGGCAGGCAGGCGCGCATCTCTGATCTTTTGGTACGTATCTGGCACGCGAAAAAACCACAGCCACAAGTTACTGATTTTGAAGATGAAAAACTGGTGGACCTGGTGAGATTCGAACTCACGACCTCTTCCATGCCATGGAAGCGCGCTCCCAACTGCGCCACAGGCCCAAACTTCCGTGGTCCTTCTATTTATAGCACACCTCCGTGCCTCGAATGAATTGACAGGCTGCTTCGACCGCTGCCTACAATGAAATAATGCTGCTCAGGCGCGTCCCTGTTGCCATACTCTTGCTCTGCCTGACCTCGCTTGGGCTCTCGTCCTGCTTGGCGCGTCGCCGCGGCTTCACGCGGCCCGGCGGCAAGACCACCCAAACCCTGCTGGTGACCGACCGCGACACCCTGCTTCGCGTGATTACCAGACAATACAACGCTGTTCGCGATTTCAACGCCACGGTGGACATGGTCCCCGCTCAGGGAAGCGCCGAAAAAAGCCATATCACCGAATACAAGGACGTCCGCGCTTTCCTTCTCTTTCGCAAACCGGCCGATATCCGGATCATCGGGCTGCTTCCGGTGGTCCGCAGCAAGGCCTTCGACATGGTTTCGAACGGCAGCAGCTTTAAGCTGTACCTTCCCACCAAGAGCCGGTTCATCACCGGCCGCAACGAGACTGAGCATCTATCTGAGAACAAGCTGGAGAATCTTCGGCCTCACCACTTCCTGGACGCGCTGGTAGTGCGCCCCATCGATGGCAATGCCAACAAACTTCTCCTCGAGAACTTCACCGACGAAGAAAATGCGTTCTACATCATCCACGAAATCCACGAGGGCGCCGACGGACAACTGCGGTTGCTTCGCACCGTCTGGTTCAACCGTCTCGACCTGCAACTGGCCCGCCAGTTGATTTTCGACGCCGACGGCAATATCCTCAGCGATGCGCGTTACTCGCAGTGGCACGCCTACGACAACGTGCCGTTCCCCAAGCACATCGAAATCAACTGGCCGCGCGAAGAGTCCGCCGTGGTCATCGATATCGTGAAAATGGACATCAACAAGGGCGTATCGGATGATAAGTTTGTGCTCGAACAACCCGAGGGAACCACGTTGCAGATCCTGGGCCAGCCGCCTGCAACCCCGATGGCAAAGCCTGTTGCCGACCCCGCCAAAGGACCCAGGAAGTGACCGGAAAGCTCGTTCTGGAGAATCTGAAACACAAGCCCATGCGCAGCCTGCTCAGTTTCCTGCTCATCGGCGTCCCCGTTACCTTGATCCTCACGCTCGTGGGGCTCACCAACGGCATGTCGGAGGATGCGCAACGCCGCGCCCGCGGCAGCGGAGCCGATGTCATCGTTCGGGGAACCAATGCCTCTTCCGCCTTGAATTTCAGCGGGGCTACGCTTCTCGACAAGTTCGTCGGCTTTCTCCAACAGCAGCCGCACGTCAAGGTGGCGGTGGGCGTCATCAATCACCCCATCGAATTGCCGCTGGTGGTCACGGGCGTAGATCTGTCGCAGTTCAATGCGATGAGCGGCGGGTTCCTCTATCGCGAAGGGGGACCCTTCCAGGGCCCCCACGACATGATTGTCGACCAATATTACGCGTCCCAGCGGCACGCTCACGCCGGCGACGATATCACGGTGATGAACCGGCAGTGGCATGTGTCGGGGGTGATCGAAGGCGGAAAGCTCTCGCACATTATGGTGCCCCTCAATACGCTCCAGGATCTCGATAGCGCCACTGGCAAACTGAGCCAGATCTACCTGAAACTGGACGACCCGGCCAACACCGCCGCGGTGATCGAAGACCTCAAGAAGAAGATGCCGGGTTACCCCATCTGGTCCATGGAAGAACTCACGTCTATGTTGAGCGTCAACAATTTCCAGGGCGTGAAAGAGCTCATGTCGGTGATCATGGGAATCGGGGTGGTGATCGGTTTTGCGGTGGTGTGCCTGTCCATGTACATGTCAGTGCTGCAACGCACGCGCGAAATCGGAATCCTGAAATCTCTGGGCGGCTCGAAGGCTTTCATCTTGCGGATCATCCTGGCGGAGGCCCTCATTCTCGGCCTGGGTGGCACCGTGCTGGGCGTCGTGATGAGCTTCGGAGCGTACTGGCTGATACGGACGTTCATACCGGCCTCCATCCCCATGGTGATCGTGTTTGCCTGGTGGCCGATCGCCGGCGCGATCACGCTGGTGGGCGCGGGTCTCGGGGCCGTTTACCCGGGGCTGAGCGCCGCCAGCCACGATCCCATCGAGGCGCTGGCCTATGAATGACGCCGGCATCATCGAGATCCGCGACCTGCGCAAGGTCTACCGGGTCGGCAAGGTCGACGTCCCAGCGCTGCGCGGAGTGGATCTGAACGTCCAGCGCGGCGAATTCCTGGCCATCGTCGGGCCGTCGGGCTCGGGAAAGTCCACGCTCTTTCACATCATCGGCGGCCTCGCCCCGCCGACCACGGGGCAGGTGCGCGTGGCCGACCAGGATCTCGCCGCGCTCACGGATGCCGGACGCACCAACCTCCGCAAACGGACCGTGGGATTCATTTTCCAGAAGTTCAATCTGCTGCCCAACCTCACCGCGCGCGATAATATCGCGGTGGCGCGGTACATCGCCGGCACCGATCCGAAGCCAAGTCCTCAATTCGAGGAAGTGCTGCGGCTGCTGGGCATCGGCAACCGGCTGGATCACAAGCCCAACGCCCTCTCCGGCGGAGAGCAGCAGCGCATCGCGATTGCCAGGGCCATTGTGAATCACCCGGCCATCCTGCTGGCCGATGAGCCCACCGGCAATCTGGACACCGAGAACTCCAAGGCCGTGCTCGAAATCCTGCGCGACCTCAACGAGCGCCTGGGCCAGACCATTCTCATGATCACGCACAACCCCGAGGCCGCCGCTTATGGGCACCACACCGCGCACATGCGGGACGGGAAGATCATCGACAGGACCTGAGGTGGGCCTTGGTGGGACAGGCGCTTCCGCCTGTCTCGTATGTTTCCATGGCGCAGGCACTCTTGCCGACGCTTGGCTGCCGCAGGGATACCCTGACAATCCCCAAGACCAACTTAGCCAGACCGCTTACGACGCATGTCCCATGGCGGCCAGTCTCTGTTGCTTGAGCCAGCGCAGCCGGCCCTGCTGCTCCTGGTACAACGTGCCCAGGCCGGCCCAGTAGTAGCCGCAAACGAAAAGCAGCAGGAAAGGAATGGCGAAGTAATTATAAGTCTGGATGGCGAACACGATCATCGCCGCGAAGTACGTGCCCACCAGAATCTCCGCGTACGGCAGCCAGCCGCTGCGGCGGCGGTACTTCTTGATTTCGAGGTTCACCGGCCGGTCGCCGATGGCATACTTCGGTGTCCGTGCAAATGCGGTCTGAACCCCGAACAGCGCCTCCAACACCGCTCGCGTGTTGATGATCGTCAACCCTACTCCCACCGCCATCAACATCGGGAGCATGAAGACGGTGCGCTTCCAGCTCTTGGGATAAAGCTCGCGCTGCGCGATCACGTAGAACAGCGAAATCGACCAGAACGAAGCCGCAATCAGCGGCATGTCAAGGAGCGCCATCTCCCATACGCCCATGTAAAACCGCACGATCATCACCGGCAGCATGAGCGCCGACATCACGATCATGAGCGGGTACGAAATGTTGGGCGTCAGGTGCATAATAGCCTCAGCCTTGACGCGCTTCGGGACGTCGGCCCTCAAGATCGCAGGTAGCAGTTTCTTAGCCACCTGGGTCAGCCCCTTGGCCCACCGCGACTGCTGCACCTGGAATCCATGCATCTCCACCGGCAGCTCCGAAGGGCAGTGCAAGCCCGGCAGATACACGAAACGCCATCCTTTGAGCTGCGCGCGATAGCTCAGATCCGAATCCTCCGTGAGCGTATCATGCTGCCAACCGCCGGCATCGTCGATCATCTGCTTCCGCAGAATGCCGGCCGTCCCGTTGAAGTTGAAGAAGTACCCCGCGCTGGAGCGGGCGCCATGCTCCAGAATGAAATGGCCGTCCAGTAGTATGGCCTCCACTTCCGTCAGGAAATTGTAGTCGCGGTTGAGGTAGCTCCACCGCGTCTGCACCACTCCGACTATGGGATCGGCGAAGTAGTGTACGGTCCGGTGCAGAAAATCGGCAGGCGGGCAGAAATCGGCATCAAACACCGCCACCAGTTCGCCCGTAGCACTCGTCAGACCTGCCTGAAGCGCGCCGGCCTTGTAGCCGTGGCGATTCGAGCGGTGGTGATATTCGATGGGATAACCCATCGTGTGGTAGCGCTCCACCAGGGCTTCCGCGAATGGCGCCGTATCGTCGGTGGAATCATCCAGCACCTGAATCTGGAGCAACTCCTTCGGGTACTCGATTTTCAGGACCTCTTCGATCAGCCGCTCCACTACGTACCGCTCGTTATACAACGGGAGCTGTATGGTCACTGGTGGAAGCTTTTCGAAACGGTGGAGGGATGGTTCGATAGTAGCCTTCTTCCGATGCTTGAAATAGGTGCGGATGATCTCGTACCGGTGAATGCCGTAAACGGAGAGGATAACCAGGATCGTGAAGTAAGGGACCAGCATGGCCCAATCGAACCATGTCAGATGGTGGATTCCGGCGAACGGCGTTTCGGCAAACACGCGATGCACCAGGCGATCGGCGGCTGATTTCGCCAGCAGAAAAGCCAACGGTGAACTTACAGGCATAAGGTAAAGCCCGTCTGCGCTCGGGTCAATCGGGTCATGAACAGCCTATCGGCAAGATAATAGTAACAAATCTGAAGCTGTCGGGCTAGTACGGTCCCCAACGGTTCCCAACCGTTCCAACTATTCCCAACGGTCTCCAACGGTTTCCACAGTACCAACATTCACTGTTCCGAAACACCTGCTCGCCCCTTCCGATGGCCAACGCGTTCGAGAAGGCATCCAGCGTGTCGATGGACGCGCCGCCCCGCGTATAACTGCAATTGGTAAGCACGGGTTTTGGAGTGAGAGCGTCCTCCTTCTCGATACAAATGTAGTTTCGATCCCTTTCAAAAAGAACCATACGCTGCGGGACGCATGCCTGGAAGCTGCTGCGACAGCAGTTGGTGGTCTCGTTTCATGACTCGGGCCGAATTGATGCTAACGGCCAACCGCGAACAACTGGGGAGAATCCCGCCTCGGGGTCGCCTCAAAACCGGTCCAGTCGAGGTCAATTTCACGTATGCGTGGAGGCTGGACTCTGATTACAAAATTCCCGAACCATCCGATTGAACGCATCGGCTTCGGCGGGATCGCCGTCATCGGCCGGGGTGAAATCGCGGACCGGCGGCTTCAGCCCAGGAATGCAGATCTTCGGTTCCGTCCACTTACGCGGAATCAACGACCTTAGCCACCCCTTGACCCAACATCGTGGTGTGCTATTCTGTGTTACATAAAGTGTGCTATCAATGAAGCACTCCACCAAGCTCAAAACCATCCGCCGCAGCGTAGCCCTCCCAGGCACCCTCGTGGCAGAACTCTCGGCCCTCGCCCCCGCTGAGCTGCGAGGCAATTGGAACCGGCTGGTGATCGTTGCCTTGAGGGAATACGCCGCCCGCCGCCGCGCTCTCGCGTTCGAATCGCAGATGGCTGCCATGGCGGCCGACCCCGACGTCCAGGCGGAGTGCGCGATCATTGCTAAGGAGTTTTCCGTCGCGGACCTGGACGGCCTGAGGCATGAGTAGCATTAGCCGGGGCCAGATCTATTTCGCCTCCCTGGACCCGATTCGAGGCCGCGAGCAGTCTGGCCGCCGTCCCGTCCTGGTCGTCTCCAGTGACGCGATTAACCGCCAGCCTCTGGTGATTGCCGTGATCGTCGGGACGGACGCGGCCAACATCCAGCGCGATTATCCCACGAATATCCGAGTCACCGCGGCCGAATCCGGCCTCCCGCGGGATACCGTCTTCCTCGCCTTCCAAGTGCGCTCCCTGGACCATTCCCGCTTCACTGGCCCGGCGGTTGGCTCCCTCTCGCCCGCGCGCATGGCGGAAGTCGCCAATGCCCTCCGGCTGACGCTGGAACTCTAGAACATCCCTGCCGCTGCCTTGAATCAAGCTTCGGGCCAAGCCGCAAGCACTCGCGAGCATACCCGAAATCATCGAGGTTGCGGGGGAGCGCACAGCGACCCCACTATAATGGAAAGACACCATGTCCTCTTCCGCGATCGATATGGCCACGGCCGAACTGTTGGCGCGTTACGAGCCCGTCATCGGGCTCGAAGTCCACGTGCAACTGGCCACCGCGACGAAGATCTTTTGCGGTTGCCCCACCAGCTTTGGCGCGCCGCCGAATACTAATGTCTGCCCGGTCTGCCTGGGACTTCCGGGCGCCCTGCCGGTGTTGAGCCGCGAAGCCGTGGAACTGGCCATCAAGGGCGGGCTGGCGCTGAATTGCCACATCCGTCCGCAATCGCGATTCGCCCGTAAGAACTATTTCTACCCGGACCTGCCCAAGGGCTACCAGATCTCGCAGTACGACGAGCCCCTGGCGGAGCACGGCTTCGTCGATATCGTGGTGGACGGAGTCGGGAAGCGCATCGGCATCACGCGCGTCCACATGGAGGACGACGCCGGCAAGAGCATCCACGACGGCTTCAAGGATTCCGACCGCTACTCCTACGTGGATCTGAACCGCTGCGGCACGCCGCTGATCGAGATTGTCAGCGACCCCGACATGCGCAGTTCCGGCGAAGCCTATGCCTACCTGACGGAATTGAAACAGGTGCTGCAATTCGTGGAAGTCTCCACTTGCGACATGGAGAAGGGCCATCTCCGCTGCGACGCGAATGTCTCGGTGCGGCTTAAAGGGGCCGAGAAGCTCGGCACTAAGGCCGAGGTGAAAAACCTGAATTCGTTCCGTTTCCTGAAGCAGGCGCTGGACTATGAGATCGCGCGGCAAGTGGCGCTCATCGGGGGTGGCGGCCGCGTGGTGCAGGAAACCCGGCTGTACAATCCCGATCTGGGCGAGACGTTCACCATGCGCAGCAAGGAAGACGCCCACGACTACCGCTACTTTCCAGAGCCCGACCTGGTGCCTCTCGGCATCGGCGAAAAGTGGCTGGCGGCAGTACGGGCCTCCATGCCGGAGTTGCCCGCGCGAAAAAGGAAGCGTTTCATCGAGGAGTACGGCCTTCGCGAATACGACGCCGAAGTGTTGACGGCCACGCGGCCCGCCAGCGAATATTACGAAACCGTGGCCAGGGTCTCGGGGGATCCGAAGACCGCGGCCAACTGGGTCATGGGCGACCTGATGGCGCTGCTCAAGGCCGAGGGCAAGGATATCGCGGCATCGCCGGTGAGTCCCGAGGTTCTGGGTGAACTGGTGAAGCTCATTGCCAGGGAAGAGATTTCGGGCAAGCTGGCCAAGGAGATCGTTCCCAAGATGTTCTCCTCGGGCGACGCTGCCGGCGTCATCATGGAACGCGAGGGCCTGAAACAGATCAGCGATACGGACGCGTTAGACAGGATCATCGCGGAGGTGATCGCCAATAACCCCAAACAGGTGGAGCAGTATCGCGGCGGCAAGACGACCGTGATCAACTTCCTGGTGGGCCAGGCCATGCGGGCCACTCGCGGGCAGGCCAATGTGACGGTGATCACGGATTTACTCAAGCGCAAACTGGGAACGTGGGAATTATGCTGAAAGAAGGCGACCGGGCTCCCGACATTCGGCTTCACACCGATACGGGCGAAGAGTTTCAGTTATCGAATCTGAAGGGAAGGCGCGTCGTGCTCTATTTCTATCCCAAAGCCGACACTCCCGGATGTACTGTAGAAGCCTGCGAGTTTCGCGACGGCATCCGCGCGTTCGCACAGAAGGACGCCACGGTGGTGGGGATTTCGCCCGACAAGCCGTCCGCCCAGGCGAAGTTCAAGACCAGGTACGATCTTCCGTTCACACTGCTGGCGGATGAGGACAAGACTGCGGCCCAAGCCTACGGCGTGTGGAAAGAGAAGAACCTGTACGGCAAGAAGTCGATGGGCGTGGAGCGCACCACCTTTGTCATCGGGCCGGATGGCGGGATCGAGAAGATCTATTCCAAAGTGAAGGCCCAAGGCCACGCCGCCAAAGTGCTCGCTGAATTGTAGGACAGACGATCGCCTTTTGTCGTCTGTCATTTCGCCCCCGCCTGACGAACCCCGCTGACAGACGACAAAAGGCGATCGTCTGTCCCACCATCCTGTCGCGGCCGCTCACGCCCCGGCGCACCGCGAAGTCCTGTACCAGCGCCGGTCCTGGCAATCTGTAGTGACGCTGTCCCATCCGCACCCGGCATGACTGGTATCGTGAAACGGAGTGTGCGCGGATTGTAATCCATTACCCCAACATCTCCTGCGACGGTGGTGATCGTCGGCGCATCCGGCGAGTATCCTTCAATCGTCCGCGAAGTCTCGCCTTTGGCAAACGCAATGCTGAGGTGCACCGTTCCGTCGTCGGTGAGCTGAGTCACGCGTTTCTTCCCCAGCGGGACGAAATGCCCGGAGTCGCCGATCACGGCGACTCCCGAAATTCCGATGGGCGCCGCCTCCTGGTAGATCCACCCATTGTCGATCGATTCACTGAGAAGATCGGCGGGATCGACCACTCGGCCCGTGCCGTCCAAAGAGTTATAAAGGTAAACCGGCTGGCTCACTCCCACGTCCGACAGCCGGAACACGGCTTGTGTGTTCGGGCCTAGCGGAAAAGCGAATAGATAGTAAGCTCGCAGATCCCCAAAGTCAGTGTAAGTCGACGCGATCAAGGGAGTGAGCAGAAGCTGGGACTCGCTCAGGTAGCTGACGTCTATCGGCGTAAGAGGCACATCCGGCTTGACAATCACACCATCACGGCGGACCGCACGGAGCAGGTTGGCCGTATTCATGGTACCGATCCGATCACCCACTCCCACCGGGCCGGCCGATAAGGTGGCCAACAACAGATTGCCCGTCTCGCTGCTCATCAGCACGTCCGTGAACGGCCAGATACCCAAGGCGCTGGCCAGTCGCGAGGCATACAGGAAACGCCTCCAGCGGGTCTGGTCGAAGCGATCCTCGCTGGCACGGATGGTGGTGAGGTTGTT
>JAIQFL010000330.1 GCA_020073365.1 Terriglobia bacterium
GGTGCGCTGATCGTCCGCATCGACAACTTCCAGTCGCTGCGTCAGCAATCCCAGATGCTCGAGGATGTTGGTGTCGCCATCCATCCCCTCCAGGATAACGGAAATCGATTTTAATTAGCAACAATTATTTAACTTACCAAACTATAGGCAAAGGATTCTATCTTAAGGGTTTTTACGAAAAGCCCCAAACGCACTATAGGAGTTCTGAGCCTGGGTCAGAGATGGAAGGATTTTTGGGATTCACGGTGGCACTGTGCGAAGCTGGCGTTGAACAAGAGCGAACGAGTTGTGATCTGCGGTTACAGTCTCCCGCCGATTGATGAGCGGGCGTGCCGCATGTTGCTTGGGATAACGCCGTCAGCGCGCATTGATGTGTGCTGCGGTGGTGATACTGAGCAGATCGTTGGACGATTCTGGGATCGCAATCGAAACGCCTCACCTGCCCAGCAAAGGCTGTTTCAAGATTGGGTGGATTCGCAGGCAGTGTCCCCCGCTTAGAAGGGCGACCCTCAAGCTGGAGGGCGCTTGGCCGGTGCAGCGCCGATGCTATTCGTAGGGCCGGCCGACGCTGGCCGGAAGTCTGATTCTGGGAAGTTGCGGCCAAAAGCAGTCCTGAGACTGAATCGCCCACAGCCAACTCCATCTTGGCAAACGGCCCTATCTTAGCGCCTATGTCGGGGTCCATCTGGGTCGGGAACACCAGGCAGGACAGCCCGTCCGGCCTGACAATCGTATGCTACAGCTACGCCGACCTCAGCTCCTTTTCTACCATCTCACTGAAGGTATCGATGTCGCGCAAGGTGGTGTAGACGTTGGGGGTCACGCGTATCCCGGTGTACTCCTCGTGCGGCATCAGCGCCGTCAGGATGTTGTATTTGCTCCACAGGGCACTTTGAATCCTGGCGGCGTCGGCGCCGTTGAATGCCAGGAAGCCAATGCCGCAGGACTGCGCCGGGTCCGGGCTGTGAAGGATACGGCATTTGGAATTCTGCGACAGGCGGTTCGCCCAGCGGTCCCGCAGGTAGCGCAGACGCGCGGCTTTGCGGTCGATCCCCAGGCTCTCGTTGAAAATCAGGGCTTCGCTGATGGCATTGTGGTTGGCCGCCGGGTGGGTCCCGATCTCCTCGAACTTGCGTATGTCGCCGGCTTGCCTCTCACCGGAGGCCATCAGCGACCAGGTGCTGGCGATCCGCGACTTCCTCACATAGAGGAAGCCCGTTCCCACCGGAGCGTAGGTCCACTTGTGGAGGCTCACGCCGTAATAGTCGCAATCCAGATCCGAGATCTTGTAGGGGAAGTGGCTGAAGGCGTGCGCGCCATCCACGATCACCGGAATATTCCGCGCGTGAGCCATCTGGCAGATCCGCTTGACCGGGAAGATCTGTCCGGTGCGGTTGGTAATGTGGCAGACCAGGATCAGCCTGGTCTTGGGGGTCACTGCCTTTTCGAACCGCTGGTAAAGATCGTCCATGCCGGGCGGCGGCACGGGGAAGGAGATGGTTTTGAGGACGATGCCCTCGCGGCGCTCGCGCTGCCGGAAGGTGGTGAGCATGCGCGGATAGTCCTGGTTGGTGGTCAGCACCTCGTCGCCCCTCTGCAGATCGACTCCGTACTGGGCGTTCTCCAGGGATTCGCTGGAGTTGCGGGTGATGGCGATCTCTTCGGGGTCGCACCCCGCGGCGGCCGCCAACCGGGTTCGAACCGCCTCCGCCTGGCGTTCCAGGACGTTGACCATGGTGTGCCACGGCCCCATGTCGCTGTAATCCAGGTAGCGGCGCATGGCGTCCTGCACCGTGCGCGGCGAGGGGCTGCAGTAGCCGTTATTGAGGTTGACGATGTTGCGGTCCACGCTGAACGCGCTGCGGATTTCGGACCAGAAGTCCTCGTCGGCGGCGATGTCTTCCGGTGTCCGTCCCTTGGTGGACGTGGCCGCGGCCGAGACGCGCTCGATGGCATGGTCCTGTAAGGTGGCAACCGCCGTACCGGCCGCCAATTGAAAGAAGTTCCTGCGGTTCATGAAGGCTCCTCCTTCTCATGTAGTAGTGCCTGCATGCTATAGCATAGGGATCGTCTGGGTCAAGCGGTACCGCTCGATCGGCTCGATTGTACGGCTCCAGGAGCCCGCTACTCGCACTTCTTGCCGTCGGGCCCGGCAAACTGAAATAGGATGCCCACTACCGCGGGATTCAGCTTTCGCATCGCCGGGGTGCTGGAGGAGATCGCCCGGTCGCCTCTTACCGCGTGTACCTCTTCCGCGGTCATCGGGGCGGCGTATCGGGCGGGGCCGGAGTGTTCGCCATCGAGGGTCAGCACCAGGCGGCCTGGGCAATCGAGCTTTGCAAGCTTGCCTCCATCCCACGAAAGCACGTTGCCGCCGTAGTTGAAGCCGAAGCCCGAGATCGTGAAGGGGCCGCCGTTCATGGCCTCCAGTTGGGCCAGATGCGTGCCGATTTGGATGCCGCCGGAAGTCTGCCAGCGGCACGCGCCGCGCCGCAAACCATGACACACGAAGACCTGCCGGGGATGCGCCTGCGGTCCTTTTCCATTCCAGGAAATGGCCAGCGACCGGGACGGGTCGTTCTTATAGATCAGCGTGGCAGCCTGTAACATGCCCTCGTCCAGTTCGATCTCGTCATCCTCCACGGCCTCCTTTGGGAAAAAGCGGGACAGATCCTCGCGGACCGCGCCGGCGGTGATCGGACCGACTCGCAGGCCGGGGACGATGGTCCAATCGTTGGCCGGCGGTGGAGCTTGCGCTGCCATCGGGACGCACAGCAGGGCTGCGGCAATGAGGATGCGCATACGGTCAAACCGAGTATCGCGGCGGCGTGATGTTCTTCTCGCGCAGGTAGACCTCGGCGTAGCCGCGGTGATGGGCCGTGTGGATGAAGGCGTGCAGCACCCAGTCCCAGCCCGTCTGCGGCGGGGTGTTGGGCCGGCCGGGGTAGGATTTGTCCAGGTCGGCAGCAGTGATGCCCTTCAAGACTGCGGCGCAGAAGTCGAAGCTCTCCGTGATCACCTTTCTGGTGGTCTCCTTGTCGAATTTTTCGGACGGCAACAAGTTGTCCGGAATCTCACCGGCTTTGAAGCGGGAAATGTAGAAGGCGTTGTTGGTGGCCAGGTGCTGCATGAGCTGGCCGTAAGCCCGCATCTCGGTTTTCGGCTTGAAGTCATAGGCGTCGGCGGGCATGGCGTCCGCCACTTGTAGAGTGAAGACCTTGGCCTTTTCCCATCGCGCCAGGAAGATTTCGAGATCTTTCCCCGCCGCGCGCGCCTGGGGAGCCGCGGCCACGGCCGCTCCCATCACTACTCGCTGGATTGCTCTGCGTCGATTCATCGCGTCCCCCTCGTTCCGCCAGTATATATCGAGCGGGCGGTGATAAGCTGATCTGGTGCCGCGAACGTTCCTGATCGACACCGACACGGCTTCCGACGATGCCGTTGCCCTGATCATGGCCTTGCGTGCGCCGGATGTGCGGGTAGCCGCCATCACCGTGGTGGCCGGCAACGTGCCCGTGGCGCAGGCCACCCGCAATGCCTTGTATGTCGCCGAGCTTTGCGGATCCGAAGTGCCCGTGTATTCCGGCGCCAATCAGCCGCTATAGCGCGAGTATGCCAACGCCGAATGGTTTCACGGTAAAGATGGCCTGGGCGACCGCGGCTATCCGCCGCCGCGTCGAGCCGCGGAACGGACGCACGCGGTGAAGGCGATTATCGAGATGATCGAGGCCAATCCGGGGATCGTTCTGGTGACCCTGGGCCCGTTGACCAACGTGGCCATGGCGATGGCGCGGGAGCCCGGGCTGGCGGCCAGCGTGAGCCGCTGCGTGATCATGGGCGGCAACCCCTGCTCGGAAGGCAACGTGACGCCCGCCGCGGAGTACAACATCTGGGTGGACCCGGAGGCGGCCAGGATGGTGCTGCGCTCCGGCCTCCCGATCGAACTGGCGGGTTGGCATCTCTGCCGCGGTGGCGCGGTGCTGAACCAGGGCGACATCGACCATGTGCTGAGCCTGAATACTCCGCTGGCCCGGTTTGCGATCGACTGCAATACCGCCGCCAGGGAAGCCTACCGCGTTCAGACGGGCGAGAGCGGGATTTCCCTGCCGGACCCAGTGGCCATGTCGATCGCGCTCGACCCGGCCATTTGCACCAGGGCGAGCGCGCATTATACCGATGTAGAGGTGACTAGCGACCTGACACGCGGTATGACGGTCGTAGACCGGCTGGACGCGGCCGCCAACGAGCGAAATCGCCAGGTATGGAAGCCGCTGCTGGGCCGGGTGCCCAAGACGCGGATCTGCTGGACCATCGACGTAGCCCGATGGAAGCAGGCGCTCTACCGCGCACTGCAGTGACTGACTTCCGGACAGGATCCAAGACAATCCCTCAGGCGGGCAAATTGTGGAGCCTCAAAGCCCGCTGCAGCTTCGCAATCAGTTCCGCATTCGTCTGTCTCGATAGCTGGTGTTGCGATTCAGCGCTGCGCTGTCCTTCCACAAGGTAGGCGTCGATTTCCTTGCCTCGTCAGAGGAATCTGTGGGTCACACCCTCTCTCTTGTGGCCGACGGAAACTCCGTGGGACACCGCATTCCTATTGCTTTCCAATTGAAGATGTGCCAGTCTGATATTGGAATCCAGTAGGAGTATTTCATGGCTGCGAAATCGGATGTCTGGCAGGGCACCCTCGCCCTCATGGTCCTGAAGACCCTGGAGACTCTGGGGCCGCTGCACGGGTATGGCATCGCCCGGCGCATCGAGCAGACCAGCGGCGACCTGCTGGAGGTGCGGTACGGGACCCTGTATCCTGCTCTCCTCAAACTGGAACAGGAGGGCTTCATTTCCGCGGAATGGGGCGTCTCGGACAATAACCGCAGGGCCAAGTACTACGCCCTGACACGTGCCGGGAGGAAGCAACTCGCGAAGGAAGCGCACGAATGGGGTCAGACCGCCGACATCATCGCCCGGTTTATCTCTCCTTCCGAGGAGGCCTCATGACCGCCGTGCGTGCCTTTCTGCACCGCCTGGGGGATCTGTTTGAAAAGCAGCGCAGAGACAGGGAACTGGCCGAGGAACTTGAGTGCCACCTCCAGATGCAGATCGAAGCCAACCTTCGGTCCGGCATGACGGCGGCCCAGGCCCGCCGTGCCGCGCTGCTGAAATCCGGAGGCGTGGAATTGGCCAAGGAAGAATGCCGCGACCGCCGCGGCATGCCGGTATTGGAGACGACCCTACGGGATCTACGTCACGCCTGGCGGCTCCTCTCGCGTGGTCCGGCGTTCACTCTGGTGGCGGTGCTGTCCCTGGCACTCGGCATCGGCGCCAACACAGCGATCTTCACCCTGCTCGATCAAATCGTGCTCCGGCGCCTTCCCGTGCAACATCCCGAGCAACTCCAGATGATCTGGACGACCGGGCCAAACCTGGGCAGCAACCAGGGATCGAGAGCGTCGTCCTACCCGATGTATCAAGATTTCCAACAGGGGGCGCCGGCCTTCTCGTACGTCTTCTGCCGTCACTTGACACCCCTCTCCCTCAGCGTGGCAAACCAGGCGGAGCGTGTCACGGGCGAACTGGTCTCCGGGAACTACTTTCAGGCGCTGGGCATCGGGCCTGCGCTGGGACGAGTGTTCTCGCCCGAAGAGGATGACCGCGTATACAAGGGTCATCCGGTGGTGGTGTTGAGCCACCAATACTGGGTGACGCGTTTCGGATCCGATCCCGCCGTGCTCGGCCAAAAGATCCTGGTCAATAACTATCCGATGGTCATTGTGGGAGTGTCGCCCGCGGGATTCTCCGGGGTCGACCCGGCGCGCACGCCGCAAATCCGCATTCCCATCCAGATGAAGCCGCTTATGACCCCTGGTTCCGACAACCTGGGCGACCGGCGCAGGCAGTGGATCCAGATCTTTGCGCGCCGCAAGCCCGGCTACACGATCGAGTCGGCTCAGGCATCGTTGCAGCCGCTACTGAGCCGGATTCTGCGTGCCGAACTGGAAGGGCCAGCCCTTGGTGATACAACCAAGCGCAACCGCGACCTGTTTCTGGCCAGAAGAGTCCTCACCGAGTCGGCAGCCAACGGCTACTCCTCTTTGCCGACGAGTTATTCCAGGGCACTGGTGGCGCTGATGTGCATGGTCGGCGTGGTGCTTCTCATTGCCTGCTTCAACGTGGCGAGCCTGCTGATCGCACGCGCGGCCGCACGGCAGAAGGAACTCGCCATGCGATTGGCCGTTGGGGCATCGCGCGGGCAGCTTTTGAGGCAATTGTTGATGGAGAGCGCCGTGTTTTCCGTGTTGGGTGGAGCCTTGGGCCTGCTGCTTTCGGTAACGATGGTGCACGGATTGCTTCGCTTCCTGCCCGCGAATGGGATGCTAGCGACCCTGCGAGCGGAGCCGGATTGGCGCATCCTTGCTTTCAACGTCGCGCTGGCGTTGGCCACGGCCTTGTTATTCGGTCTGGCGCCGGCGTGGCAAGCTTTGAAAGCCGATCTGTGGAGCACGCTAAAGGATGCCGCGGGTTCGGTTGGCGGAAACCGCGGTTCGGTAACCCTGCGCAAGAGCCTGGTGACGGCGCAAGTGGCGTTTTCTTTTCTGCTGGTCTCGGGCGCCCTGCTGTTCGGCAAAACGCTACTCAATCTGAAAGCGACGAACTCGGGATTCCGCGACATTGACAGCCTCATTACCTTCCAGATCGATCCGGCGCGCAGCGGCTATTCGCTGACGCGTCTGAAGGCCTTCTACCAGCAAGTGCTGGAGAGCGTCCGGGCCTTGCCGGAGGTGAAGTCGGCCGGCTACGCGTGGGTACCGGTCCTGAGTGGCCGCGAAGCCGACTGGGACGTGTTGGTAGAGGGCCGGCCGACTGAAGATCGCGATACCCAAGCCTATGTCAATGGCCTCTCTCCCGGCTACTGGCGAACCATGGGAGTGGCGTTGGTGGAGGGCCGCGACTTCGAGGACGGCGATGTCGGCGGCCGCCCCAAGGTGGCCATTGTGAACCGCAAATTCGCCAGCGGTCTTTTCGGAAACAGGAGTCCCATCGGACGGCGCATCGGGTTGGACACGGGCCGGGGAGCACAACCCGACACCGAGATCGTGGGCCTGGTGGAAGACTCACTGTACGAGGGTCCAAGGCAAGGCGCACGCCGACAGATTTTCTTTCCGTTCCCGCAAATGAACCAATCGGTCGGCGCCGCGTTTTACGTACGCGCCTCCGCCGATTCGGTCAACATGTTTGCCACGCTGCGCCGGAAGGTTGTGGACCTGGACGCGACGATGCCGATCTATGAAATGAAGACGCTGGAGGAGCAACTCGATCAAACGCTCGGCACGGAGCGTTTGACGGCGACGCTCTCGGCGGCGTTTGGCGTTCTGGCGACTCTGCTGGCGGCGGTCGGTCTCTACGGTTTGATGGCCTTGACGGTGGCGCGCCGGACCAGGGAGATCGGCCTGCGCATGGCACTCGGCGCGCGCCAGGGCGCGCTCCTTTGGATGGTGATGCGGGAGGCCTTCGGCCTGTTCGGAGCAGGACTCGCGCTGGGAGTCCCGGGTGCGTACGTCCTCGGCCGATATGTATCGTCGCAACTCTTCGGTGTTGTGCCCGCCGATCTGGGCACCGCGGCGGTTGCGTTCGGTACTCTCGCGATGGTCGCCGCGTGTGCGGCTTTCGTGCCGGCGCGGCGGGCCAGCAGGATCGACCCGATTCAAGCCTTGCATCATGAATAGCGGCCCGGTGCGGCAAGGAAGGGCCGAGAAGAGGCCACCAGTTTCTCGCCCGGCGGCAGATCTTTTCCCCACCCCATCTACAAGCGAGGCTACCCGTCCAAGTCACGACCATAACGCTCCAGGCCGGCGGGGGTGGGTACGGCGCAGTTTATCGGAGAGGTTTTCGCCGCTGTCTTCCGCGCCATGGGACTGCTCCCAATTCTAAACCGCTGCCATCATTTCCAGGGGTTCGTCTACCACCATGCCCGGTTCAGACCGGACAGAAAGAGTATCGAAATCCCCGTGCGGCCGCGAAAAGGATCGGCCGCGATCTGTTCGCGCTGCCATCAGGCGGCGCCCGGTTATGACCAGCTCGGCGAGCGGCGCTTCGAGTTCATCGCTCTGCGGGGCTTCTTTGTCTTCCTCCTGTACACCATGCGGCGCGTTGATTGCCGCCGCTGCGGAGCCGTGGTCGTGGAGGAAGTTCCCTGGGGCGACGGTAAGCGTCAGTTGACCAAAGCGTACATGCTGTTTCTGACCCGCTGGGCACGCAGGCAGTGCGGGGTAAGACTCGACCATGCTTTCTGCCGACATCCCCTCGCGGAAGAGATAGACCAGGGAGTCCAGTGATACGCGTGTGCCCCCAACTTGCTATGCGCCTTCGACTTTCTTTACGTATTCGTTCTGCATCGGACGCCCCAACAATCCCATCGTCACATGCGGGGGCCGTTCTCACGAGGGGCCCGGCGGCCGCTAATCGGTCTTCGAGAGAGACTTCACCAACTGATATAAAAACGTCTGACCTTCGAAGAACGACGTCACGCCCATCCGCTCGTCGCGCCCGTGAAACCGGATGTCATCCCGGTCCATAAAGAATCCCTGGACACCGTAAGTTGGAATTCCGACTGCCCGCAGATACAGGCCATCCGTCGCGCCCATCACCATGATGGGGACGGCCGGCACACCGGGCCACATGGTGTCGGTGAGGCGGCCGACGGCTTTCAACACGTCCTCGCGGATGGGCGACGCCGGGCCCCGGCTGACCTCGCCCGCAATCGTGAGGCTCACCTGGTCATCCGCCAACACCTTCTGCAGAGCGCCCTGTACGTATTCGACGGAATCCTCCGGGAGAACCCGGCAGTTCACATTGGCGGCGGCCAGTTGCGGCAACGCATTCCTGGCGTGCCCGCCCTCAATCTGCGTGGCCACGCAGGTGGTGCGCAGCGTGGCGTTCCACGACGGAGAAGCCAGCGCCACTCTCTCCATGGCGTCCCGGGCGCCCTCCGCCACCTTGGCGAGATCGTCCTTCACACGACCGGTTTCGGACTTGGACATCGCCTGGAAATACGCCCGCGTCACTTCGTTGGTCTTCAGCGGGAAGCCGAACTTCGAGAGCCGGTCCAGTGCGGCCGCCTGGTGATAAATCGCATTGTCCGAAACCGGCAGCGAGCTGTGCCCGCCCTTGTTGCGGACCTCCAAACGGAAGTTGATCACGTATTTCTCGCTCACCTGGATATCGTTCGAGATCTTGCGGCCGCCCGAGATCTCGCCCCAACCGCCCTCGTTGAGACAGAACTCAGCGTCGATCAACCCGCGCTTGTTCTTGATCAACCACTCGACGCCGTTGTAGGGGCCGCCTCCCTCTTCGTCGGCCGTGAGCGCCACGATGAGGTCACGGTCCGGCTGGAAGCCTTCCTGCTTGTAGCGGATGAGATTCGCGATCCAGACGGCTGCCTGCGCTTTGTCGTCGCCGGTGCCGCGCCCATAGAAATAGCCCTCCCGCTCGATGAATTGAAACGGGTCCATGCTCCAGTCTTCGCGTTTGGCTTCCACCACGTCGGTATGCGCCAGCAGCAGGATCGGTTTCCGCCGGCCGGCGCCGTGATACCGTACCACCAGATTGGCCTTCGTGGGGATGGCGCCGCCCACAAAAATGTCGGATGCGGGAAACCCGGCGGCCTTCAGCCGGGCGGCCATCGCCTCGGCTGCGGGAGTGGTGGCACCAGTGGTGTAGCCCGACTTGCTTTCGACCAGTTCTTTGTAGATATCGCGAGCCAGTTGCCGGTGTGGTTCCGGCGGCATGGACTGGCCAACCAGGCAGGCCGCCAACAGTGAAGGCGGAACGAGGAATCTGAGCATGTCATATTGTTCCATACAGCTCGATGGAATGGGTCCTACACCGCAAGCCGCAGTTCAGGCGTCAGGGCTGCCCGTGCGTTTCTAATCTCACGCTCAATGGTACTCTGCCCCTGGTCGATCAGGGTCTCCAGGATGATCGGTATTTCAAGCGGTATTAAGCGCGCCACGGAGCCTATAGCTTCAATCGCTCCGCGGGACAGAGGATCGTGCCGGCTGAAAACATTCAGTTCGCTGATGTGCACTTCGCGTAGACGGGACCATGTTGCTGCAACATGAAGTAGGCTTCGCTCATAGTGGGGTCAACTTGGCGTGCGTGTGCCACATCGAAGCAGAAGGTCGCGTCCGGAAAACTGTCGAATAGTGCCGACAGAAGAAAGGAATCAATCGCGACCTGAACGCTCAGACACCGCCGCTGTCATCATGAAAGTTGTGGGCCCGGATTCAAGAAGAGCGGCGGCCGGTATCGTTCGAGGTCGCCCACAGTGCCGCCTTGGATACCGCGTTCGCCGTGCACGCCGACGGTCAACCTCCCACCGCGCGGCTTTCGGCCCGTCTGGGCCACTTTCCGGAACGGCGGTTTATCACTCCCAATCGCGTTGGCAGCCCCGTCGCCCGCAGTTGGTTCGCAAGCTCACGCACGTCGACGCGTCAATCGTCCGAATCGCGCGGGGGGAAGCGCCGCCTCTCGTCTGTTCGGGTCGGCCGCCGCACGTTGCCGCGGGTCACGAGAATATGACGCGCAGCCCAATCCGTGCGATCGCGGGGCGCAGGGGGAACGCGGTCGGCGGTCGCATTCTCGATTTGGTGCGTCCCGTCCCAACTGCGGGCCCGGTCCACCGAGCCGCCACAGTGCCACCCGCAGGGCATCTTCGGCCCCCGCGCGGTGGCAAATGCTTCTGCTGGCGCAACAATACGCCCGGAGCGAAAAGCTCAGGAATCGGCCGGTTTCACCAAAGAGCCGCCAAAACCGAGGCGGTGGCAGCCTCCAGGATCAATCGCCGAGGCCGTCCTGATCGTCTGACACCCGGTTTCTGGCAGGCGATTCTTCGGGGCGGGCTTGGCCCGGCGCGCGGCGGAAGGCGCGGAAGACGAATCACGGCGCCGGCTGCGCGGCCGAGAGGCCGCAGCACGTGCGCGACTGCCGCACCCACTAACGCGTCCGAGAGTGGTCGGCACTCGCGGGTTCGGCGCGTCCCCGCGCAGGCGCTTCCCGGCGAGGCGCGGCGCGAGCGCGCGGGGGAGGGCAGCGGAATCGCCCGGCGCGGCGGCGGTGCGTCCGCGAGCAGTAGTCTGGCAGGCGGGGTTTAGGCTCGGCGCGTCCGAGCCGCGGGCGCCTCCGGTGCCGCGAGCGCGTTTAACGGCGGCGCGGCGCGGCAAGCCGTCGCGCGCCGCAAGGCGCCGGAGTCGGGAATTCCGCGTTAGCGGACGCGTATGAAGAAGCCCGACCGCGTCGCCGATGTCGCGGCTCGCAAGGCCCAGCGGTCCTGCGCCGTGGGCTGCGCGCTCTAGGTCCGTGTTTGGGCGTCCGGTGGTTTTGGCTCGACGCCTCCCCAGCCGCGGGCGCCTCCCGGCGCGACGAGAGCACGTTGGACGGCGACGTGCCATCGCGGATCACGCGGAGGAAGACACCGAGTTTCCGCGCCAGTGAACTCGTATCCGCTGCGCAACACTTCGCCCGATGTTGCGGGTCACGAGCCTACAGCGCGCCCGCGGCCAGTCTTGCGAGCGCGTGGGGGATGCGACGGAGACGACGGCCGCACCGGCTGCGCGGCCGGGAGGCCGCAGCACGTGCGCGACTGCCGCGCCCACTAACGCGGCCGAGAGTGGCCGGCACTCGCGGGTTCGGCGCGTCCCCGCGCAGGCGCTTCCCGGCGCCGTCGAGAGCCGCGGCAGGTCGCGGGCTGGGTTCGTCGCGGCGTGCCGTCGCGCCGATCACGCGGGAGTCGAGGTTCCGCTCCAGTGGACTCAATGTCTGCCTTCACTTTATCGCTGCTGTATTCGTTTGGCGCACTTTCCGGTTTGCGGCCTTTGCCTTGGCCTTTTGCTCCGGATCGGGTGGACTGACCTCATCATCGCCGTACTTGAGAACGACCACCTTCACCCGCTGACGGCCGATCTTCTTTGCTTCTGCCTGGCTGGGCACGTAGAGGTCGATGTGGTGGCCGTCCACCTTCCCACCGGTGTCTTCCACGGTATAGTCGCCGGAATACTGACCAGCGCCATAAACGCGGATGCGGCTGTTTAGCGGCAACACGTTCCGATCGGCAGCCACTGTGCCCGGATGCGACCACTTGCCCGAAGCGCCCACGCCCTCCACTGAATACGCAGTTGCGAGGAAGTAGAGGATAGTGGGCCGTCGCCTTCCAGTCGAGGCCGGCCACGCAGAAGCAGGCGTCAAGAGTGCAACAATGATAAGACCGGCGAATAAAGTTCTCACGGATACTCTCCAGCAGGTTAGAGTCAATTGTGCGTAACAATCCGAATCGATTCCGGCGCGCTAAAGATTACGCGCCGGTCGCCGTCCGGCTTAACCTGCGGCTCACGAGCCCACAGCGCGCCCGCGGCCCAAGGCGCGCAATCGCGGCAGAGCGTGACGGAATCGACGGGCCGCGCGGCAGTGCGGTCGAGAGGCTGCCACGGGCAGTCGCAGGCTTCCTTCGGCGCGTTCCAGCCGCGGGCGCCTACCGGCGCCGAGACCGCGTTTGACGGCTGCACGGCGTGGCGGGCCGGCGCGATCACCTGGTGGAAGAGCAGCAAGTGGGATCCT
>JAIQFL010000695.1 GCA_020073365.1 Terriglobia bacterium
TGTGGGCGGCGACTCTGTTCTCGCAGACCCAGATCCGCGACACCGCCTATACCGGGGTTTCGGGAACCCTGTTCAGCGGCAAGGTGGTAGTCTCCGCGCCAGACATGACGACCGCCGATGGCCGTACGGTTCTCCGGTGGCAACAGGAATTCACAATCGCCAACGGTTCTATCTCATTCGATCTGGAGCCGAACGACACAGCCGTTCCTTCCGGAACCAGTTATCTGGTCCGTTTCACACCATCGCGGGGCGGCGCATCGGGGGCATGGTCGGAGCGTTGGGTCGTACCCACGAGCCCGACGCCATTGAAGATCAACCAGATTCACGTCTTGAACGTGCCGACGCCGATAATCATGGTTCAGCCGCAGCAGATCCTGGGCGGCGGTGCGACGCCGGGCAAGTGCCTGGGCTGGACAGGGACCTCGTGGCAACCGGTGGATTGTGGAGCGGTAGGGTCGGTGGGCCCGACGGGGCCGGCCGGCGCGAACGGCAGTAACGGCAGCACAGTGCTTAGCGGGACAACGGGGCCTACTTCGGGGCAGGGTGTCGACGGAGACTTCTTCCTCCGCACGGATACGAGTTGCCTGTGGGGCCCGAAGTTTGCTGGTTCTTGGCCGGGCTCTTGCACCTTGTTGATCGGACCGCAAGGTATCAAGGGCGATACCGGGACCGTAGGCCCGGCGGGTAGCAGCGGTCCGCAGGGCATCCCAGGGATTCAAGGCCCACAGGGTATTCAGGGCTTGGCCGGTGCTGACGGTCGCACGGTTCTCAATGGAACCGTTCCACCATCGGCTGGCACCGGAGCGAACGGAGACTTCTACCTGAACACGGCGACGAGTTGCTTGTATGGTCCGAAGTCTGCAGGCGCCTGGCCTGGGGCGTGTACCTCGCTGGTCGGGCCAACGGGTGCCACAGGTGCGCAGGGGACTGTCGGCGCGACTGGACCTCAGGGAAATGTTGGGGCCACCGGCCTGCAGGGACCGCAAGGTGCGACCGGGCCGCAAGGAAATATCGGGGCGACCGGCGCCCAGGGGAATCCTGGGGCCACTGGAGCTACCGGCTCGCAAGGGCCGCAAGGAAGTGTAGGAGCCACGGGGCCACAAGGCGCGGCAGGCGCAGACGGGAAGACCATCTTGAACGGGGCCGGTGCTCCGGGGTCGGGGGCTGGAAGCGACGGCGACTTCTACTTGAACAACACCAGCACCTGCCTGTACGGACCGAAAGCCTCGGGTGCGTGGCCCGGAACATGTACTTCGCTCATTGGGCCGACAGGTGCCGCGGGCGCGACAGGCGCTGCGGGCGCAACTGGGGCCGCAGGAGCCAATGGCAGCAACGGCAACACGGTGTTGAATGGGACGTCTGGGCCCAGTTCGGGGCAAGGAGTCGATGGGGACTTCTTCCTACGGACGGATACCCACTGCCTGTGGGGGCCAAAGGCTTCGGGTGAGTGGCCAGGGACGTGTACCTCGCTGATTGGGCCGGTCAACACAGCAGCGGTCAATGCCGGCCAAAAGGGATCGTATTATCCCTACGGGATCGGCTACAGCTCCGCCGGATCGGCCTACTTCGGTGTGGGCGGCGCGAACCATGGAGTGAGGATTCCGCTCACTGTCCTCGCCACGCTGGAGTTTCGCTCGATCGGCGTATATATCACTGCCGCGTCGGGAACATGCAGCGGCACGTGCGGCGCAGTCATCACGATCAGGAGCAACAACCTCACGTCAATCGTGGTTCAGACCGCGGTGCTGGTGAGCGGGGGCACGCCCAACATCAATGCGAGCACCGTGGGGGTTGGATTCGCGGTGAGCAGCGGCAGTGCGGTATCGGGTGGGGTCGCCACGCTGCCAGCCGGATCGTACTGGCTTTGTTTCGACTCCGACTCCACCACGCTGGCAATCTCGAACGTTTACACCACTGGCAACGTGCAAGGGGTGATCGACGGGAGCATTGGTGGGGGCGTCCACGCCGTGGCTGTAATCAGCGGGATGGCAAGCAGCACTGGGAGTGGAGCGAGTTTGGCGCCGACGGCTGATGTATCGGCAGCCGGCTGGGCACCGACAGCGACGCTGGCGTTGCCGATGATCGCGTTTCACAACTACTTTTAAAGCGCGCGGACGTTTCCCAATGCCTGACACCCTCGGCAACATCACGGTTCCGGACATCGCTGTCTCCGGCACGTTCCCCATCGTCGCGGACTACCCGTTCGGGCGTTCCAGCCATCCGGACGTGGCGATCCACCAGTTCGGGAGCGGCAACGCCAAAATCGAACAACGCTTCCTCCTGGGCGCGGGCGCGAAACGCTTCACCGTGCGGCGCGCCTTCCTGCGTGACGCCGACCGGCGCGCGCTCCGCGACTTCTGGGAGTCGAAGTACGGTCCCTACGGCGCGTTCACATACAACGCACCCAACGATGATGGCAACGGCACCACCGCCTCCGCCTGCCGCTTTGCCAACGAGCCGCTGTCCTGGGAGATGCTCGCGGACCACGCCTGCAGCCTCGGCGTTACGCTGATCGAGATCCCGGCCTCGAACCCCACCTACCCGCTCTCCTCGACGGTGACCCGCTTCCCGCCGCAGGCCCTTAAGGACGCTCTGCTGTCGCAGGTGCAGCAGATGCTTCCGCTGATCAAGATCCAACCTC
>JAIQFL010000331.1 GCA_020073365.1 Terriglobia bacterium
GCACCCCAGGAGGCAGTGACCGTAATCGAGGCGCTCCGGGCCTACACGCGGGGCGGCGCCTACTCAGTCTTTGAGGATGAGCGCCGCGGCTCGCTGGAGCCCGGCAAGATCGCGGATGTCGTTGTTTTCGACCGTGACCTGCTTACAGTTCCGCTGGAACAGGTCAAGGACACGCAGGTGTTATTGACCATCAAGGACGGACGCGTTGTGTTTGACAATCTGCCGGCAGCGGGTCCAAGGACACGTAGCAACGGCGCTCCCCCGGCGGAGAGCGATCTAGCGATAATCGTCTAATGTAAGGAGGCGCGGATGAACACCTCATCTCACGCCCAAGCGCCTGTACAACGTTCAGACTTTACGTTGACACGTCGGAAGTGCCTGGGCTATGGACTCGTCGCTTCCGGCTGGCTTGCCCTGGGGGACTCCGCTTCGTCTGCACAATCGGCATCCGGTTCTACTCTGCCTGGGGTAACGCGCTCCATGCTGGCGATTGCGGGTGCGGAAATGTCGCAGGAACGACTTGAGAATGCCACCGCACTTTTCGGAGTGATTCTCGACACCTCCAAGGAGTTGCGGGCGATCGACCTGGGCGATATCGAGCCCGCCGTGGAATTTACACACGAAATAAAAGGATCGAGCCGTGGCTGACTATGTGCACCTGCCGATCTGCCAATTGGCTCCTCTCATTCGGAAAAAGGAGCTTTCGCCGGTCGAACTGACGAAAGCGAGCCTGCAACAAATTGAACGCTACAACCCCAAGCTGAACGGCTTCATCACTGTCACAGCCGATCAAGCGCTGCAGGACGCGCAAGCCGCGGAGCGGGAGATCGCTCAGGGCCGGTACCGGGGCCTGCTCCACGGCATTCCCATCTCGATCAAAGATCTGTTTGCTACGCGCGGAGTTCGCACCACTGGCGGCTCCAAAGTTTTTGCGGACTGGGTGCCGGACCACGACGCCACGGCGGTGGCGCGACTGCGCCAAGCTGGGGCCGTCATTGTAGGAAAAACCAACCTCCATGAACTGGCGTATGGAGTTACGAACGACAACCCGCATTTTGGGCCGGCTCGCAATCCCTGGAATCCCCGTTTAATCACCGGAGGTTCGAGCGGCGGCTCCGGTCTGGCTGTCGCGACCTCGCAATGCTCGGCTTCTCTAGGCTCGGATACCGGCGGGTCCATTCGAATTCCGTCTTCCGCGTGCGGGATCGTCGGCCTGAAGCCCACCTACGGCCGGGTCAGCCGCTACGGGGCGATGCCGCTCGCGTGGTCGCTGGACCACGCGGGCCCGATGACGAAGTCGGTGGAAGATGCCGCTATTCTGCTGGGAGTATTGGCGGGAGCGGATCCGAAAGACCCGACGTGTAGCAGTCGAGCAGTTCCAGACTACAGGAAGGATCTGGCGAGCGGAATTTCGCGGGTGCGTCTGGGCATTCCAAAGCAATTCTTCTTCGAACACGTCGATCGCGAGATCCTTACCGCGGTAGAGACCGCGATCTCCAAACTGGAGGAACTTGGGGCGCGCAGAGTGCCTGTAAGCATCGGCGGCATGGAGATGTGCTCCGCCATGGAGGCTCACATCACGCTGGCGGAAGCCACTTCGTATTACGAGCATCTGCTGGAGAAGCATCCTGAAGGGTTCAGTCCGGCCGTGTTGACCGACCTGGATGCCGGGCGCTTCCTGCTGGCCACCGACTACGTCAAGAGTCAGCGGGCGCGAACTCTGCTGCAGCAGCGCTTTGCCGAAGCTTTCGAGCACGCCGACGTGATCGTGTCGCCGACGCTGCCGGCGTTTCCTCCGATTGTCGGTGAAGTCTATGTCCAGTCAGGAGATCTGCGGGAACACATCGTAGATGCCTTCCTCCGATTTAACATCCCGTACGACTTGACCGGAATGCCGGCAATCACCGTGCCGTGCGGTTTCAGCTCTTCCGGTTTGCCGATCGGGATGCAGTTGGCGGGCAGGCCCTTCGACGAAGCAATGATTCTGCGCGTGGCCAACGCATACGAGCGCGCAACCGACTGGCACTCCCGTCAACCACCAGAGCCGTAGAACTTCGGACAGATAATAACGCGAGAGCAGGTGTCTCGACGACCGGCAATGTCGTCGATTATGCCGCAAACAATGGAAGGACGCCCGCTCCGCGAGGCTAGAACGTAGGTGGTGTATTGACCCAGAGCAAGACCGCTTCCTTGTCGCCGAGATTCTGCCAACGGTGAGACTGGGTGCTCTTGAAATAGAGGCAGTCACGCGCTTCGAGGGTATAACGCTCCAGTTCGTCAAGCCAGACTTCCAAGGTGCCCCGCAACATGTAGATGAATTCCTCTCCCTCATGATGGTACGACCCGCCACTGGCCGCTCCGGGAGCGATGCGGAAGATGGTCGGGTCCATCACGGTTTCTCCGCAGGCGATGTACTCCATGCGGACACCAGGTTGCGGTTCAAGCACCCTACGATCGCGGGGCCGTACCAGTCGCTGTTCCGCAGATGAATCTCCAAAAAAGGAGCGGACGTTGACGCCGTAGAGATGGGCCATTTTCTGTAGAGTGGCGACCGAGGCATTCGCCTGTCCACGCTCCAGCGCGCTGAGAAAACTGACGGAAAGTCCGGCCGCCTCCGACACTTGTGCCAGGGTGAGCTGCCGCTCACGACGAAGCCTGGCCAGTTGTTCACTCAAGTGAAGCCCGGACTTGCGAACCGCTCGAGGAGCTGGTTTGGGCAATATCTCCCGCAACTGGAGCAAGCCCGCCAGGTTCAACCGTCGGCCATGACGAAGGTGGATGATCTGCTTGGCGCGTTCGAGTACTTCCGTGGAGAACATCCGGTATCGGCCCTGGCTGCGAACCGGTTTAATCAGCCCCATCTGCTCCCAGTTGCGCAGGGTCGAGGGACTGACTCCCAACACTTGTGCCGCTTCGGCAATGGTCAGGTACAGGCAGTCGTTCGACATGGGGTCTTGGGGAGGCAATGCATTATTGTCGAGCCGATGATTGACTGCGTCAAGCACCCCACCGTTTTTCCCCGCGCCCATTAGCTTGGCTGCTCCTTGCAGAATGGCGCCAGTTTGTTGGCCTCGCGAACCGCGTCATGCCAGAGAAATTCGTCGTTATCGCTGAACACGTAGTAGGTGACGCCGTTGGGCATCAGAACGATGCTGATGCCGCCATATCCTCCCATCCGCGCGACCCAGAAATCGCAGCCATAAACCCCCGGGAATTCCGCGCGGGTCATTTTTGTGCCCCAGAACGCACTCTGGTAACGATGGGTCTCTGGCACGATACCTTTGGGACCGGAAATCGGCAGCCCCAGGCTGTCAGGATTCCGAAACAGTGAGTCCCGCAGGCGCGTCGGATCCAGTATCTGGATGTTGTCGGCCTTGCCGCCGTCATTGTTGAGGAGCTTCGAGAGCTTCGCCACGTCGTCGTAAATGTAAAAGAGCCCATGACTCCCAAAAGGCTTGCCGCTCCTATCGGTGATCTTGTCGGTATTGTCGGTCCGGAGAGTGCTCAAGCCCCCTTGGCTGAACTTGATGGGCTTGAGCACCTCGTCGCGCAGAAGCTCAAAGATGTCGGCCTTTGGACCGCGCCGCCGCTGCAAGTAGGCGTTCATGGCTTGCGTCACAATAAAGGTGGCGTGACTCTGGTACACCCAGGTCGTGCCCGGTTCGGCCTTGTGGGGAAAGAGAGCGAAGGCAGCGGCGATTTTCTTCGTGTAAGCCTCGTTAGTTAAGTAAATACCCTCGTTATCGCTGTCCTCATCCGCAAGATAATCCGCGCTGCCATAATTACCGGTTGCCATGTCCAGCGTGTTGGCGAAGGTAACCCGGCTCCAATCTCCACCGTTGGCATGTTCCGGAAGGTAGTTGCGAATCAGTTCCTGATAGACACCCGGGCCATACAACGCTCCAAGTCGCATCATCACCACGCTGGCGAAAGCGGTCTTGGCGGTGGAGTAGGACGGCAGGCGCAGGTTCTCGCAAAATGGGTACTCGCCGAAACGCGTCGGACACCCACTCACATAATTCATACCATTGATCAGCAGTCCGTAGAGGGTGATGTGCTCAGGGGCGCGAAACGCCCGTGTGAAACTTGCCAGGTCCACACGCGAAGCGGGATAGTCTGTGGCCAGTTCCGAGAAAGGCTTGGTTGGCAGCCGGTTCAAGACCTCGGCCGCATGCTCGTTCTTCACGCGCTCGCTGTCCTTCACCCGGTGCGGCGTGTACCTGGCCGCAGCTTGTCCCCACAGGTTGAACTTGAAATAGAGGCAAGTTTCCTGCGTGATCTGGTATCGAACATTGGAGATGTTCTTCTGCTTTCCCTCCGTGAACAGAAACGTCATCACCCCGTTGTGGGTACAGTTCTGATTGCGCGGCACGATCGTGAAGGGAAACGAAGCGCGGGAGTAACCCTTGTCGCCATCTTCCTGCCAAACTCGACCCGGACCGACAATGTAGTTCCACGCCGAGTGTCCGGTGATGACAAGCCCCTGCCGCACCGGGATGAGATGGCTGCCGTTCTGCACAAATTCCATGCTGAACGGCGGCAGGTGGGCCCAATCCGCTTTCTTTCTGGATTCCCCCGAGTCAAGGCTATCGCGAAGTTTCTCGAAGGTGCTGTTGCGTTCCGGGCCGGTCAACTCCAGGCGGCCTTCGAACATATGGGCAGGCGGGGCGGCATTGGGCGGCAGCGCAAAGGCGCTCTCATTCAAGGGCGTGGCCGGTTTCGCGGTGGAGAACAGGTCACTGTAGGTCACCAAAACGCGGGCGACCTTCCCCGACCCCTTCAGCGGATCTCCAGGCACAGAGTCAACCTCGGGGTTGGCAGCGAGCGCGGGGGCGCCGGTGAGCGCAAGTCCCACGATGAGCACAGCCGCAGTCCGTAGTTTCATCGCCTTCATTCCTCCCCTTTCGCAACCATGGCTCTCTGCCGGCATGCTTCGGGCATGGTCAGCGGCCCCAACGCGGCCATCGCAGGGCTCTCCTCGTACTTGCCTCGATAACAAGGAAACTCAATGGGGGCGTCGCGAAATGACTTGAGGACTTGACCGAGGAGCAAAGTGCCGGTCCGTCTTACCTCTCGGACCCGGTCGAAATCTACTGTGAAAGGAACCAGTTCCTCCACTTCTCCCGATTGGTGGATGATCTCACCTTCTGGACCGACCACGATAGATCGTCCATTGCCAAGCTGACCTGCCGCGTTCAGATCAACGAAATAGCACTGGTTCAAGATGGCATTGGCTTGCGAAATGATCAGCTCTTGGGGGCGGTCGATGGTGTCCGTCTTGGTGGGGTTGAGGATGACTTCTGCGCCCTTCCACGCCATCGCGCGGGTGGTTTCCGGAAACCACTTGTCATAACAGATGGACATCCCAAACCGGCCCGCATCTGGTACCTCGAAGACCACGAACTCCGTTCCGGGCTTCACGCCTTTCTCGTAGGGCAAAAACGGATAAATCTTCCGGTATCGCGCAATGACCTCGCCCTGCGGATTGATGACCGGCGCCGTATTGAAAATATCAGCTCCCGCGCGTTCATAAAGCGAACCTGGGATGAGCCATACACGATGCTTCCTGGCCAAAGCCTGGTATCGGCATTCGGTCGGGCCGGGCATTGTTTCGGCAAAACTCCGGCCATGTCCGAAGGAGCATAGTTCAGGAAAAACGATCATTTGCACCCAGGGAAATCGGGCCAGAACATGTGCGGTCTCTTGCTCAAGACGATCACGATTGTCCGCGCAGGGCCAGGCAACCTGGACTGCTGCAATCGAGAACAGTGACATATTCACCTCCGAAAGCGACAAGGGCCTGATCGTTCAACCGCCGGTAATCGCACGCAACCGCCGAGCGCTACGGCACGCTGGCGGTGGCGGCAGCACTCCGTCTCGCGGTTGCAGCTTCGTCGTCGCCGTGGTCCAGCACCCATGCGGGCACTGCCGACGCCAGCATGGCGGCAAGGAGCAGCACGAGCGACGTTGTGATCAACGCTGAGTAATTGCCTCCGCCTACAATGAAGGAAGCCACCATCGGGCCTGACGCCAAACCCATCTTGGATACAAAGCCACTCCACACCGCAGCCTGGCCGGTCTCGTCAAACCTGGCGCACATGCCGAGCAGATGGGAAATGACAAAGTTCCACGCGATCCCGGTCCCCATGTTCGATGCGACCCAGATCCACTTCACCTCGCTGTAGTTCAATGCGAAGGTGCCGATCAGCGCCACCGCCATGCCACCGAGAATCGGTTTGAATATGCCAAACCGGGTGGATACAACGATCACCAACACCGCGCCGATGATGGCGACCCAACTGGCCAGGCCCAGAGTCTTGCTGGCGAATGCCAGCTCCAGACCATTGCGCTTCCCGAGTCCGAGGAGGAAGGCGAACAGCCCCATGTTGCCGGCCTGGAAGAGGAATACGGATGACAACGCAAGCAAGAGCGGTTTCAACTTCGACCTGCCGGAGGCGCCCTGGGCCTGTGATCCTGGCGCCCGCGCCGGAAAATCTGGCAGAAATTGCAGCATCACCAAGGTAGCCATACTGAGCAACATCAACCACACGAACAACACGTTCCTGCCGAACCTCAGCACCAGCAACGGCAGGGTCATCACGCCAAGGCCACCGGCGAAAACTTGCACGAGAAGCAACATGCCAAACGTGCGATCCGGCGCTTTGGTGCGTGCGATGATCGAAAAGCCCAACCCCACCAGCATGCCGCCTATGAACCCATGCACAAACCGAGCGCCCATAAGCGCGGATGGGCCGCTCAGCAGCATGGACACTAGATCCATGCCGATCAACCCCAGCAACAACCAGTGCGCGGCAGATCTCCAGCGGAGGCGTCGAATCAAGAATGCCATCAAGAACGCCCCAGCAGCTGCGCCGTAAACATTCAAGGACCCGACCAATCCGGCCTGTCGGTTGGTGAAGCCCAGCCCCTGCTTCAGTCCGTCTACGATTGCGGGCATGATGCCGACGTAGAACAGACCAGCGCTGGCGAGAAATGACACCAGAACGCGCGCCCACATGCCGTCCCGAGAAATCTTCGGGAGGCCGGTGGAACGTTGGGTGCTTTTCTGCGATCCATCAGCGGAAGTCTTCAGGGTGCTCGCCATCGCTCCAGCCCGCAGGGGCGGCACCGGGGTGGCCGCCCTTTCTGTGTATACGGCAGTTGGCGCCGGACCTCAGGCTCGCGGCTAAGAAACGATGCCCCCGAGGCACAAGTACTTGATTTCAAGGTATTCGTCTATCCCGTATTTCGAACCCTCACGTCCCAGCCCTGACTCCTTGACTCCGCCGAAAGGCGCGACCTCCGTCGAAATCAGGCCCGTGTTGATTCCGACCATTCCGTATTCGAGCGCCTCAGCCACCCGCCAAACCCGAGCCACGTCGCGGCCGTAGAAATAGGCGGCCAGACCGAATTCGGTGTCATTCGCGAGGGAGATGGCCTCCTCTTCTGTCTTGAAGCGGAACAGCGGCGCCACCGGTCCGAATGTCTCCTCTTTCGAAATCTTCATCGCCGGGGTGACGCCGGTCAGGACAGTAGGCTCGAAGAAGCGGCCGCCCAATGTGTGCCGGTGGCCGCCGACAAGAACTGTGGCCCCCTTCGACGTCGCGTCGTTGATGTGGTCCTCGACTTTCTGAACCGCGGCTTCGTCGATCAACGGTCCCTGTGACGAGCCGGGCTCGAAACCGGGCGCGACCTTGAGCTTCTTGACCGCAGTGGCAAGCTTCGCGGCAAATGCATCGTAAACACTTTCCTGGACCAAAACGCGGTTGGTGCAAACGCAGGTTTGGCCGCTGTTTCTGTATTTCGAGGCCATGGTGCCCTCGACGGCAGCGTCCAGATCGGCGTCCTCAAACACGATCAGGGGAGCATTGCCACCCAATTCGAGCGATACTTTCTTCACCGTGCTCGAGCAGCGTGACATCAACAGCTTGCCAATCTCCGTTGAGCCGGTGAAAGATACTTTCTTGATCGTGGGATTGGTAGCGAGTTCGATTCCGATGTCTTTTCCCGCCCCTGTGATCACATTGAACACGCCCTTCGGCATGCCGGCGCGTTCGGCAAGCTCCGCCAATGCCAGCGCACAGAACGGGGTCTGGGATGCCGGTTTAATCACGACCGTGCAGCCCACCGCCAGGCCGGGAGAAGCTTTCCGCGTAATCATCGCGAGCGGGAAATTCCACGGCGTAATGCAGGCTACGACGCCGACCGGCTGTTTCAAGACCACAATTCTCTTGTCAGCCTGGTGCCCGGGAATGGTATCGCCATAGACGCGCTTGGCTTCCTCGGCGAACCATTCGATAAAGCCGGCGGCATAGGCGACCTCGCCCCGCGACTCCGCCATCGGCTTTCCCTGTTCGAGAGTCATCAGACGGGCCAGGTCTTCCTGGTTCTCCATCATCAGCTCGAACCAGCGCCTCAGTATGACCGCACGTTCTTTTGCCGTCCGCTTCCGCCACCCAGGAAATGCTCTGGCGGCGGCCTCAATCGCCTGGCGTACCTCTGGAATTCCAAATCTCGGGACGGTTCCAATGATCTCGCCGGTTGCGGGATCGTCAACCTTGATCTTTCCGCTGGCGCTGGTTTCAACCCACGCCCCATCGACGTAGCAGGCCTGCCGGAAGAGCAAGGGGTTTTTGAACTCAATTTGTGTCGCAGTGCTGGACATAACGTCGCTCCTTCAAAACACAGATAGTCGTAAACCGTTGTTTTCAGAAATCCGTCAGGTCCGAGTCCCGCACAGGTCTCGGGTCAGAGGGTTCATCCTCTTTTCTAATCTCAGGTGGCGACCGCAGCGGGCGCAGAGACCAACGCCAGCGCATCCTCCAAGACTGAAAAGCCCTCGTCCAACTGCTCATCGGTAATCACCAGAGGGACGAGTAACCGAATCACATTGCCGTAAGTCCCCGCCGGCAGGATGATGAGACCGTGTTGCCAGCAGTACTTGATAACCGCTTCCGTCTCTTCTTTAGCTGGCGCCCGCGTGCGACGATCGCGGACCAGTTCGAATGCGCGCATGGCCCCTCTGCCGCGGATGTCACCGACCAGCGGGAACTCCCTCTCCCACTCTCGGGTACGACGCGACACCCAATCGCCAATCTGCACCGCACGGGCAACCAGTTGCTCCTCGTCAAACATCCTCAGCACCGCCAGCGCCGCCTCGCAGGCCACCGGATTGCCCACGTAAGTTCCACCGAGCCCGCCGGGGCCAGGGGCATCCATGACCTCTGCCCGGCCGGTCACGGCAGCCAAGGGGAGGCCGGCGGCGATCGACTTCCCTGAGACAATCAGATCAGGCTCAATGCCCAGTTGCTCGCAAGCGAACAGCGTACCGGTGCGGCCAAAGCCAGTCTGCACTTCGTCAACGATCAGCAAAATTCCGTGTCTGGTACAGACTTCGCGCAGCACGCCAAAGAACTCGCGCGGAGGCGCCACGAACCCGCCCTCCCCAAGAACCGGCTCCACTATTACGGCGGCCACGGTGCCGGGCTCGACGCTCCGGCGAAAAAACACATCTTCCAGAGCCTGAGCACACCGAATTTCACATGTCGGATAAGTGAGTGAATAAGAGCAGCGATAGCAATAGGCGTAAGGAATGCGATAAATCTCTGGGGCAAACGGGCCGAAGCTCTCTTTGTACGGATGAACCTTGCTCGTAAGACTCATCCCCAGAAGCGTCCGGCCGTGAAATGCGTCTTCGAAGGCGATCACGGCGGGGCGGCCGGTGTAGGAGCGGGCGATTTTCACGGCATTCTCCACCGCTTCTACGCCGCTGTTCACCAGGAAAGTCTTCTTCGGGAAACTTCCTGGCGTGCGCCGGTTCAGTTCCTCTGCGAGCCGAACGTAGGCGTCGTACGGGGTCACCGCAAAGCAAAGATGGGTGAAGCGTGCCAACTGTTCCTGCGCCGCGTCGCGGACAGCGGGCGCGCAGTGGCCGACATTCATGCAGCCGATGCCGCCCGCGAAATCGAGAAACGAATTTCCATCAACATCGTGCAAGACGGCGCCCTCAGCCCGGGCGATAAAGACCGGCGCGGTCGATTGCGCTCCTCGCGGTACCGCACTCTGGCGCCGCTCCGCCCAGCGCATCGAGAGCGGCCCCGGTATTTCCGTCCGAAGGTCGATCGTGCTCACGTTGGTTGGTCCTCCTGAAAAGGAGGCGAGCGCAGAATGATCCGCGCTCGCCAATCGGCTCAGAAAAGGAACTTCAGCCCAAACTGAATTTGCCGTGCGGCGAACGCAGCCAGCGATTTGCCGAAGTTCGGACTGCCCAGGTCTCCGACGGGTTGATAGAGGTTGGTGCGATTGAGCGTGTTGAAGATCTCCGTTCTGAACTGCATCTTCAGTCTTTCCGTGATCTGCGTGTTCTTGAAGAACGCCATGTCAACGGAGGCAAACTTTGGGCCTCGGAAAATGTTCCGGGGTAGATTGCCATTGGTACCAGCGGGCACACACGGTGTGCCCAGGTAAAAGGCTACGAGCCCGTTCGGGCAGAAGTCCGCTACCTGGAAGATCCCGCTGGCGAACTGCCTGGTGCTCCAACCGTTGGTCTTAATATTGGCGGGGCGATTCGGCCGGTCGTTCTGATCTCCGTCCATGTTGAAGTCGCATCCTGCAAACCACGCCTGCGAGCAATACACACTGAAAGGACGACCGGACTGTACCGCTACGATCCAGTTGTACTGCCAACCACCGAGGATTTTCTGCACTACGCCGCGCGACTTGGGAGACGGCAGATCCCAGAGGCCCACCAGCGTAAAGCGGTGCCGGACGTCGAACTCCGAGGGCCCACGGTCCAGGCTCGGCTGTCGGGCGTCGGATTGCACGATGTATTGTGGTTGCCCGCTGTTCGTATAGTCACCCAGACCAGCGTCACTCACCAGGTCCAGCACCTTCCCGAAGGTGTAATTGCCCGTCAGCATGAATCCGTGGCTGTAATTCTTTTTCACCTGCAGGTTGAAGCCGTGGTAGGTCGAACTGCTCCCATTGTCGATGTAGAACAGCGTGCCCCAGCCGGGATTCAGCCGATTGATCGTGAAGTCACAAGTTGTAGCGTTGCACACGTCGCCCGTGACCCGGTTCGGGTCGCTCCGCGTGTACAGTTTCACGCCCCGAGTGCCCACGTAATTCAGACTCACTGCGTACGAACGCAGAAACTCCTGCTGGAGTCCCAAGAACCACTGCATCGAGTAGGCGGTGCGCAAGCTGGGCAATACCCCATTCGGAGCAATGTTGATTCCCTGCACACCTCCATTGGCACTGACCGCATTCTTGTAATCCGGGCTTGGCTGGAACGGAAACTGATAATTGATGTTCGTCCCAACGCCAAAAGCCGGGAACACGTCCAGGAATGTGGAGTCGGGAGGATCGAAGCGCGAGGTGTTGGTGTACAGATTCGAGAAGGGCTCAACATAGGCTACGGAAAAACCGCTGCGCACCGCGGTCGTCCCTTTGCCGGTTGGATCCCAGGCGAGACCGACTCGTGGAGCAAAGTTGTTCCGGTCGGTCTTGAATAGCTGCTTCGTGCGGCCCACCGTAGCACTCGCGATCTGGTTGGACAGATCGCTCCCGGAACCGAGAATGACGTTGGCGAGGCGCCCCTCCGATTCCGACGGATTCGAAAATACTTCATAGCGCAGGCCGAGGTTGAGGGTCAGATTGTGCCGTACCTTCCAGTCATCCTGAACGAACAGCGCCCACTGCCACCACGAGAATTTTCTCCGGTTGTCGCTGAAGTTTCCAAAGTTCGGACTCGTGGGGTCTCGATTAACCAGCGCTTCTGACAGCCAAGGCTGATCGTTCGCAAAGTCGAACATGCTGTTGAACTCGTAGAAGGGCCGCGTCTCCAGTTGGTAATTGTCGTCTTCCCTGATGTTGCGCGCTTCAAATCCGAACTTCAGGGCGTGGCGCTTCACGGTGTGGAACATCGTGTCTGCGTAGGAGAAGGTATTGAATAGAATGTCGCGCGGGATGTATACGGGTCCGCCCATGCCCACCAGTCCGTCGTCAAAAGAAAGGTGGGCGAAGAAGTCGGGAGTCTTCGCGCCGACCAGCTGGTCGCGCACCGTACCAGGTGGAACATTGAAGGTGATCACGCTGTGGTTACGGGAATACGCGAAGCGAAAGTCATTCAGCAGATTCTTGGAGAACTGGTGGGTATAATCGGCCCCAAGATCGGCGAACAGACCATCCAGAGGTGCGCCGAAGCCGCGTATATTAGCCCGCCCAAAAAGTTCCTGCCGCCCGACGTCCGCGAAGGCATCGTTCGCCACCCAGCGGACGAAGACGCGATCCCTTTCGGAGAATTGATGATCGAGGCGAACCATGTACTGGTCCGCCCGGCTGGCCTGAACTTGGGAAGGGGTTGCACTGCAAGTGTCAGGCACGCCATCCAGGGCTCCCGGACCGGCCAGGGGACCGAGGGCTGGATTGAGCAGGCTCCCGATGTCCCTCTGGGTTCCAGAAACACACGCCGGGCCAGGAAAATTGGAGAGGAAACGGTCGGCAATACTGGCCGGCCGCTGCGCATGCACCAGGGCGCGAAACTC
>JAIQFL010000332.1 GCA_020073365.1 Terriglobia bacterium
CACGATGTCCTGAAGGTGGCCACCACCCAGTCCGGCGCAACCACACTAGAAAGCTACACGCTTGCCACCGATGGCACCTTGATGGTCAACGTCGAAAGGCCGGAACATAAGCCCATCACCCTCATCTTCCGGCGCTGATTGTCCACTCCAAACGGAAAACCACATGGCAACCAGTCCGGTGACGGCGGTTTTCGCTGAGAATGCCGCTGGAACGCTGGATGGCATCACCGGCTGGGCGGCCGCTGACGTAGTCAACAAGATCACCCCAGCCGATATCTCCGATCCGCAGGAACTGAACGCTCGCGCGGCTGCATTGAGTGCCGCAGCTCGGAACCACGATTTACGCCGGAGTTCCAGGCATTGGTGGGTGACGCCTTGCGGTCACCGCCATGGCAAGAGCACCCCAAAACGTGACGCGTAGTGCTCCGGACCCGGGCCTGCGCCTCCGGCGTGCGCAGCTAACCCTCCCAGAAGCGCCAGGAACAACAGTGAAGTTCCGGCGATCATGGGGATCAGACCCGCCTCCGGGACTAATGGCCGTTACCAGGAGGGGCAGGACCGAAGGGCCGCGCTATGCGGGCAGGCAAGTGAAATGATGCACTTAAGTGCAGGTTTTGCCCATCCGGCGTACCGGTCTGATGGAGTGCTACCTCCTTGTATACGGCCACGCACGTGCACAGGTAAGGCGCGGAGCGTGGTAAAAATTATGATCCAACTGAGAAAGATACAGCGCACCCTAATTGTGGCTGTGTTGTTTTCCTCATTGGCAATTGGTGCTTACGGCCGGTCTTCTTCACTACGTGAATTGACGGGCCAATCGGACCAAAGCATGTCCTTTTTGGCGTGGATGGCTCTCGGGCTGGTTGCAGGTTTCATCGGCAGCAAGCTTGTAAATAGGAGAGGGGAGGGCATCCTGCTCGATATCCTGTTGGGAGTTGTCGGCGCTTTTGCCGGCGGCTGGCTGTTCCACATCTTTGGAGAGCCGGGCGTAAGCGGACTCAACGTCTACAGTCTCTTCGTGGCGGTTATCGGCTCGGTGGCTTTGCTGGTTGTCTATCACCTCTTCAGACGGAGAAGAGCCTGGTAGTCGACCTGCCACTGAATGGGTTGGCCGTCTGGTACTTACTAAGAAAGGGAGAAGTGTTATGGTTAATCGATTGATCGGTTTGGTTTTTGCAGGCGCGCTGGCCTTCAGCGCCGCGGCGGCTGATATTGTGGTTCGCATTGCGCCACCCAGGGTTGTCGTCGAGAAGCGGGCGCCGCGGCCCAGCCGCGAGCATGTGTGGGTTTCCGGGTACCAGCGTTGGGATGGCAACGCGTATGCCTGGAGCCAGGGAAGGTGGGAACAGCCTCCCCGGCATCGCGCCCACTGGGTAGCGCATCACTGGGTTCGCCGCCACGGCGGCTGGGTCTTGGTGGAGGGGCACTGGAGCTAGGCGCCAGGTGCGCTTCATAGAGCAACGCCAAATGAGCGCAGGTCCACACGATGAGAGACTTGCCGGGACCTGGACCGGGCGCGGCATCCGCTTTGTGCTAACGGCAGCGCTGTTCTGCCTGACCTACGGCTTTGCGCAATCCGGGCCGCAGCCGCCATGCGGGAAGGCAACCGTTCCGCCCTATCCTGGTCTAAATAATTCGCCCATCGTGAAGTATTGGGGCGAGTCCGATTTCGGCCACGACTGGAGACCACCGCTGTGTACCGGGTGGGACGAAGTGGGCTTTTCTACATTGATCGCGACAGTCGCGCGATTTCGTTGTGCCGCAGGAACTGAGGGTTTACTTCGTCATATCGGCTCAATTTCAGAACTGGCGGGCACACGCTACTGGTCGACCACTCACAAGCAGTGGCAAACATTGATTTTGACCGCCCACGCTTTGACCGGCACGCAACCAGGTCAGCGCCGCCAGGACTTCACGCCCGATGAGATGACGGAAGGCAAGGTACTCTACCTGGAACAGGTGGACAACCTTTCCGGCGCCGCCACCTACCGAATGCACATAGCGGAGGTTTCGGCGGACCGGCTCGTCTTCGATCTCGAGAATGTCAGCAACATGCGCTATTTCTTTGTGACACTTTTTCATCCGGGTGAGATGCAGTCGATCTACTTTCTAGATCGTGAATCGGACAACGTCTGGCGATACTATAGCATGGTGCGCACCGGACGGAACGCGAGCCGCCTGGCCACGGGACACGAGGCTTCGTCGATCAACCGGGCGGTTGCGTTCTATCGCTTCTTAGTAGGAATTCCCACCGACCAGGAGCCTCCCGCGGCGCGATGAAGGCCAGGCGTTTGGATTAGTTGGCATGAAGGAAAGTGGAGATTACTACGATGGATTTGCGAACCATCCTGGCTCAGTCACGGGATCAACGTGACGCACTCGACGATGCCAGCTCTAACCTGGGGAGCGCTTGGAGCAGGGAGGCCGCCGCGACCCGGGCCGCCCGCCGAATCCGGTGGTAAAAGAGGACCGCTAACGGCACAGACCGCGGTTACAGGTTTCCAACTCCGCCGGCCGACGAGGTGTGGTTCCAAAGGCGGTCGGCTTCCAGCAAGTGGCACCTTTTTTGTGAGGTGGACCCCCTGGTCCGCGAGGTTCCTTCTGGGCCCGCTGGTGGCATCGCTGGGAATCGCGAAGGCGCACGGCAAATCCCGCATTTTCAGGTGCAGATATTGCATATCGGCCCGGGTGAAGTTCGGCCAGCCCAAGATGCCTCAGCGGCGCTGAGAATGGACCATCCCGTGCTAAAGACCAGACGCGGCGCGCACGGGCAAAAGATAATGACCATGAAGACAGCACACACCGAGATAGACGGATTCCAAGAGATCCTTGAACGAAAAGAGGCCGAACTGGGCTCGGTCTTGCGAAAGCGGGATGACATCGCCATCGAGAAGAGCGCGGACCAAATGGATGAGATTCAGTACGCGTCGGAGCGAGATCTGGCAATTCGCAACGTGGACCGCGATTCCACACTGCTGCGTGCCGTGAAGGCCGCATTGCGGCGGATTCATGACGACAGCTTTGGAACCTGCATTGCCTGCGAATCGCCGATCAGCCCAAGGCGCCTCGCAGCCGTGCCGTGGGCGGCGCGTTGTATCCGGTGCCAGGAAGCTGCCGATCGGGAAGCACAAGATATCGGGGATGTGAGCGAGACTTTCGTCAATGCCGCATAGTCCAGCCGTAAAGGCAGAATCCGGCAATCAAGCCATCGCCTTTCCCGCCGACTACCTGCCGAGCAAATGCGGCATTGCCACGTCTACATCCTGCCTTCTTGAGGCTGTGACAGCGCGGCACGCAAATCCGCTGCTTCGCGGTGCCGGTCAATGACATCGAGGGGTGCTACCAGTACGGGCTATCCGATTATGCCACAACGTTCGCCACGATCCCGCATGGAACAGGTTCCAGCAGCCATGGAATAGGAAATCACATCACCGAAGAGGAGAAGACAATGGCATCAAGCCCCACGTCGTCAGCGTTGTATTCCCGGACTGAAGATGTACTAGCGCATCTACCGGTCTCCCGCATCACGGAGTACGGCAAGGGTGAGATGATCTACGGTCCCGACAATTTCTCGAACAGTATCTATCTGGTTGTTGCGGGCACAGTGGGGATCTCCCAGATGGCCGAAGACGGCAGTGAAGTACCACTGGAGATCGTCCGGCCCGACGAGTTGTTCGGCGAGTCGGCCTTCCTCGACGTTGCTCGCCGCTCCGAACGGGCCGCAGCCATCGAAAAGGCCAAGTTGATGACCTGGGCTATTTCGGATATGGAAGACCTCGTCACGAAACGGCCGCGCCTGGCGGTGGCACTGCTGCAGATTCTGGCGCAGCGTAACGCCGAGTTCACACGGCGAATCGAGAGCTTTGCGACCGACACCATTGAACGGCGGCTCGCGCGCCTGCTCCTTCGCTTCTCCGAGAGGCTGGGCAGCCTGGAGGACGACGGATCCGTGCGGATGATGCCATTTACCCACGAGCTGCTGTCACGGTACGTCGGCACCACGCGGGAGATTGTCACTCAATATATGATCCGGTTTCGGAGGCGAGGCTACGTGAGATATTCACGGCGCGGAATCAACCTCTATCGCGACACTTTAAGGACAGTGCTCGCTGCCACGAGCAGCTACGGAACTGATATTTTGCCCAACAACGGGCCATCATGATTTCCGTACAGCGTGTAATCGACAGAAGAGGAGTCAATCTTGAAAAGTAAATTGATGGTATGGACGTTGTTGGCAGCGGGATCTGTCTTCGCTCAGTTTTCCATCGGAGTGAGAATAGGTGCGCCGCCACCGATGCGTGTCGTTAGGGTTCAGCCGCGAAGCCCCGGCGCGGGCTATTCCTGGGTAGCAGGCTACTGGTACCCTGTGGGGAACCACTACAAGTGGCACGACGGATACTGGACCCGTCCAGCGTACAGCGGCGCGCGCTGGGTGGAACCGCATCATGATGGACAGCGCTACTATGCCGGCTACTGGGATGGCGACCGGGGCCAAGTGGGCCACAACCATAGCTGGGACCGCGACCGTGCCAACCGGGACCACAATCGCGACCACGACCACCAATAGCGCTTCGATAGGGACTAGTCTGATCCTGGATCCCTTATTGAATTGCCACCTGCCGGAATGGGGACTTGATTGAGGGCGGCCTGTTGCGGCACGAGAGGCCGCCCAATTGACTGGAACGGCCACGATTCCGCACGCAAACCCAGGAAGTGCGCGTCGGCGATGGCGTGGTCATCGCCAGCAGCGCTCCCGCCCAGGGCAGCATCATCTCCGCCGAGGGCAAGCGGCGGATGGGGCGCGGCGGCAAACTGGCATTCACCGTCGAGCGCGTCCAAATGGTGGATGGAAACTGGTTCAGCGTGCGTTACACTCCCCAGAAGAACGAGGGCAAAGGCCACATTGCCACCACCTCCATTCTGACCGGCATCATCGGCGTGGCATTCCTGCCGGCGGCCCCCCTTGGGGCTGTTGGTAAAGGGACGCGATGCCACCTTCATCAAGGGACGGACCTTCGAGGTGTTTTCCGATGAGAGCGCCTCAGTGGCAGCGGTGGCGGCCAGCACGCCCACACAGGCGCGCTTACTGCCGCAGTCGCCGGTTATGCCTGCCCGGCAGGGCAATGGCTGGGCGGCCAACGACGGTGGTTTGTCGAACGCCGTGAATGTGGCGGGTGACTCGACCATCCTCAGCAACACCTCGGTCATGCACACGGTTTATTGTGCAATCCTCCCTTACACCCCGCCGTAACGTTCTTGAATTTTGCAAACTCTATACATTTAAGCGACAAACGCGGAGGGTTCTCCCGTTACGATGGATGACGTGAGGACTGCGGAACAGCGAGAAGTGGATGGTATCAGCCGCCGAAGTTTCTACATCCGCGCCATTTACGGAATCTGGGGGATCATCGCGACGGCGTTGGGCCTGCCCGCCATCGTCTACCTGTTCTTGCCGCCCAAAGCCAGGCAGGAAAACGATTGGGTGGAGATTGGCGACGTCTCCAAGCTCGCACCCAATGCGCCGGTGGAAATGACGTTTCGACGGAACCGCGTGGACGGGTGGAAGATTCAGAGCGAAAAGAGCACCGCCTGGGTGGTGAAACAGCCGGATAATCAGGTGGTCGCGTTTGGCCCGCAATGTACGCACCTGGGATGCGCCTATCACTGGGAGGAGAGCAAGAACGAATTCCTGTGCCCCTGCCACTCCTCTCTATTCTCGATCGACGGAAAGGTGGTGTCCGGTCCGGCGCCGCGTCCGCTCGACCGCTTCAAAACCAAGGTCGAAGGGACCAAGCTGCTGCTCGGGCAACTGCGCCAGCCTGCGGAGCGGAAAGCATGAAACGCCGCTGGGATATCGCCACCAGGTGGCTGGACAATCGCACCGGGATTCAGACCATGGTACGCCAGTTTCTCTATGAGGAAATCCCCGCGTCGAGCGGCTGGCACCAGGTATTTGGCAGCGTCGCGGTCTTCCTGTTCCTGGTGCAGGCGTTTACCGGCGCGCTGCTGGCCTTCAACTATGCGCCTACGCCCGGCGACGCTTACAACAGCCTGCGCTACATCCTGACCGAGATCACCGGCGGCCGCCTCGTCCGCGGGTTACACCACTGGGGCGCCAGCATGATGATTGTGGTGGTGGTGCTCCACATGGTGCAGGTGTTTCTGTATGGCGCGTACAAGAAGCCGCGCGAGGCCACCTGGATGGTCGGGGTGGTCCTGATGCTGCTCACCCTGGCTTACGGGTTGACCGGCTACCTGCTCCCGTGGGATAACCGGGCCTATTGGGGGACGGTGGTGACCACGCAGATTGCCGGCCAGGCGCCGGTAGTCGGCCCCTATCTGACCCGTTTTCTGGGCGGCGGGGGCGCCATCGGCGTGGTCACGTTCGCGCGCTTCTACGGGTTGCATGTGCTGTTGCTGCCGCCGGCCACTATGTTCCTGATCGCGCTACACGTCTACCTGGTCCGCAAGCATGGCGTGGCCCCGGCGCCTGGGGACGAGATCCTTCCGAAGAAGCAGTTCTATCCGCATCAGGTCTTCGTGGATACCGTCGCGATCTTCTTCGCATTCGCGGTGTTGTTCATCATGGCAGTAGCGGTACGGGTGCCGCTCGAGCAACTGGCCGACCCCACCGATACTTCGTACGTCCCCCGGCCGGAATGGTATTTCCTGTTCCTGTTCCAGACTTTGAAGCTGTTCTCCGGCCCGCTCGAGATCGTGGGCAGCGTGGTACTGCCGGGGTTGGCCGTTCTGGCGCTGATCCTGGTGCCGTTCCTCGACCGTAGCCAGATGGTCAAGGTCACCAGGCGGACGGTCGCGGCCTCCTTTGTGATCCTGGCGGCGGTGGGGTGGACCGCGCTGACTGCCAGGGCCGTGATTACTACACCGCCTCCCGCCGGCGAGGTGGAAGTCGATTACTCCGCTCCCACCGATTGGATGCAGCTCTCGCCCGAGGAAATGGCCGGTGTGGCGTACTTCCGCGAAGAGAACTGCGTTAGTTGCCACGCCATCGGCGGACACGGCAATAGAGTTGGGCCGGACCTCACGGCGACTTCGATTCACAGGGACGCCGCCTGGATGATTCAGCATTTCAAACGGCCGTCCGCGATGCGTCCAGGCTCCTCCATGCCGCCGATTCAGCTCAGCGATGCGCAGTTGAATGCGCTGGCGGCGTTCCTGCTGAAACTCAATCCGAACAACGCCACGGCGCTCGAGAATGCGCCCGAGTTTGCCACCCAGGGCGCCTTGGTCTACCTGACGAACCACTGCGGCACCTGCCATCTGGTGAACGGCGTGGGGATGAAGATCGGGCCGCCCCTGAATGGCCTCTCCAAGCGGCAGAGCCGCAGTTGGGTGGAGGAGCATTTCGCCGACCCGCAAAAGCTCACGCCGGGCTCGTTCATGCCGGCGTATAAGCTTTCGCCCAGGGACATGGACAATTTGACGACGTATCTGTTCGCGCTGCCGGAGTAGAACTCATCAAAGCGCGTCGATCTTCCGTTGTACGATCAACTGGCGGAAGTTGCCGGCAATCTCAGGGAGTGGGTTGACGAGGATCTGGAGCCCGCCGTCTTGGGTCACGAACATGCCAATGAAGTCGGGATTCGTCCCTGCAGGGAGGTCGCCGGCAACTTCGAAGGGTTGCTGGAAAGCGTCCACGACGGCATGTGCTACGCCGTTGGCAATCGCGTCGTGGCCCAAGCCTTGCGCGCTGACGGTCACCGGCCCCTGGAGGCCGACAATGAGCGTCTTGGACGGCGGTTCGATGAACGAATCTTCCCAAGTTAGTCCGAACAGCAGGGTCACGGTCAATTGGAAGTTGGTGTCCGGAGCCAAGCCGTTGTCATGGAATCCATGAAGCGTGAATGTGGCCAACCGCTGGCGGCTAGCCAGGAAACCTGCACCCCAGCTCGATACAACGGTCGGGTCCACATTCGGTTGGAGGCCAATGTTGTCGGGTGATTTGTGGATCTCCACGTCGAACTTCTGGCGGACGAGGCGTCTGAGCGAATCCGGCGAGATCGTTGCGGAGAGCGCCTGCGCGACCCCATCAGGCGTCTGTACGATGGCGCCGTTCTGGAATAGACTCCAGAGGAACACCGGGTCGGTTCTCGGGCTGACGGTCCTGGTTCGATACTGATCTTGGACCGGGTAGCCCAGCGGCCCCCTCTCCCATCCCTGGCTCTCCCATAGATCGCGTATCTTCCCCCTGACCATCATCGGCCCCGTATCCGGGTGCCAATAGATTGAGCCGCCGACAAAGTGGTTGAATCGGCCGACCGAATCGGGCGCGATGTTCTCGTCTGTAGTCGGCAACCCCAGCACACCCAAGGGCCCGAAGAGGAAGTTGTATTTCAGCCGTATGTCGCCCTGCACCTGGTGAGCACCGGTCGCATCCGAATAGTAAATATCATATCTCTCGAAGTGCTTGACATACCCGACCCCAACCGCTTGGGTGTCGGACAGAGGATTGCCGGGCGGGTTGCCAAGCTGAGCGAGCTGGGCCGCCTTCGCGTCGATCGCCTTGGTAGCGGCTTCGAGAGCGGCGAATTCTGCGAAATGAGTGACGCCCGAGTGTCCTGAGGAGCTACCGGCGGCCTGGTCGAAGATGGAAGGGACATGGATCGCCCGGACCGCCGTCGGACTGGTGGTGAGGTTGATCGTCGTCGTCGTCACATGCTCCGCTATATTCGGGTGCTTGGTTGTCGTTGGAAGCGCATGTTTGATCATAGTAATCCTTTCGTCAAAGACGTATTTCAGAAACCCGGTTCCTCCGTCCGGAGGCTCCAGCCCCAGTTGACGACAGACGAGATCCGATCGTTCCAGTCGCCTCTACGCGGTTGTCAGTCGAAAATACGACTTGACTTAAGGCGCTGGGGTAGGGGGGGCCTTGGAGTCGGCAAACAGATCCTGGAATGCGGCAACTACGCCCACTCCGGCGGCGAACATTGTACCGATAGCGGCGATAAGCGGGAGTACGTTGTCCGAAACGTCGGCCTCGAAGTAAACTCCCGCATCGACAATCTCGAAAAAGTGGTCACGGATGCTGGCGTGACTCCCCGCTTGATCAATTGTCTTGTTCGAATCACCCGGAATCAAAGTAGCAGCGATTGTACCTGGCTCGATCCGGTACAAGCCCAACTGTCCTACTTCGGCGGGCATAGCGAGACCGAACTCGACGATATAGTTCTTGCCGATCAACGCGCTGTGTTCGCTGAGAGACACATGCCAGGTCCAGCTTCCATCGGCTTTGAGTGTAACTTCCATGTCGCCGCGAAGAGATCCAGCGTCGATCTTGACTGTACTGTAGAGAATCGGATCGTAAACGCTGATGCCGATGCCAACCTGACGCGAACGGTTCTGCAAGGCCACTCCAAGCGATGCTTGGAACTCCCGGATCGCGGGCGCGTCCTGGGCCACATTGAACTGCAAGATGATATCGCGCTGCTCGCCATCGCCGAGCGTGGTGGTCACGTCGCTCATGGTGACGCCCTGCGGCAGGTAGTCACCACTAATCGTCACGGTCGCCGCCCTCCCGATACGGGTTACTGTTGCGTTTAAGCTGACCTGCTGTCCTTTCAGCGCCTGGAATCCGCCGCGAACATCGACCAGGACGGCACCCGTGTCTCCAAGCAACGTGACGTTCGCCTGAGCGGGAATACTCAGTCTCCATGGCAGGCCGGCAATTTGCAGCGTGTTGAAGTACCGGTCGTTCTCGTCCAGACCAGCCTCGAAGGTTACATCGATCGTTACTTCCTGGCCTTCGCGTACCTGGATGGGCTGGTTAACGGTCGTCTGGTCTACCTCGCGAACATGACCAAGAATGTTCCCTACACTCTTCCATCCGTGGGTATAGCTCGTAATCTGGTCAATCGTGAATCGCGGCGTCAGGACCTCAGGAGCGTGGCTTTGGTCCGTCCACGCCGCGCCCAGGGTCGTATCATTTGGTGATATGATCGTGACACGAGCGTGGCGCGCCTCCCTGGCCATCAATTCGCCAAAGTCCAGCCGTTGCGGCTGATACTCGGGTGTAGGAACGCCGGGAACCAGCGCGACAGCGCTACCCCAGGTGCTCGGCGCCGGATCAGTCACTACGATCGTTGTCGTGAGTGTCGCAAGCGCGTTCTTCGTGCCCGTCACCAGTAGCGCCGACCCTGTCGGCATTGGCCCGAGCTTGCGCACGCCGGGCACCCCTTCCGGAATCGGCATCCAGTCCCGCGTGAGGAGCCTCGCCACGGTCTCCCCAGCGGCGATTCCCTCGACACTGCCGCGGGGCAGCACGCCGGTCTGCACGCCGCGCAACCGTGTGGCGATTGCCGAAGGGGAGTGCATCCGTAGCTTTCCCCAGTCCACGACCTGAAAGGATCGGTGGAGACCACCCTTCGCTTTTGGCTCGGCCTTTTCACCGGGTTGTGATCCAGATGTTGCGGGATCCACATATTGCAGCTTCTTTGTCGATCTCACTTTAGCTTCCTCCTGCGAGAATAGGGATGTCCATTTCTCAGTCCTTGCGCTTTTCTTTTTCTCTGGCGGTGCGCGAGGTCAGGATGTAAAACCGTCCGTTCTCGGCGTCACTGAACGAACGATACCAGGAGAAGTGCCTGAATCAACCTACCTGTTGGTGTAGGAATCAGCGCACCAATCCGAGCCGCAAGGCCTTGGCCACGGCTTCGGATTTGGAGTGCACTTGCAGCTTCTCGTAAATGTTCCGGGTGTGGAACGAGATGCCGTGTACCGACACGCCCATCTCGGCCGCGGCCGTCTTGAAGTTATGGCCCTCCACCAGCAGGTGCAACAGGCGCAGTGCATGCGGCGTCAGCGCCGCGGGCGATGGCTCGTGTGGAAGGATCTGCCGGAAGATCGGGAGCACCTTGCTGGCGATTTTGGGCGAGATGGGCGCGCCTCCGGATGCCGCTTCGCGAATCGCGGTCAGCAATTCAGCGGGCGGAGTGTTCTTGAGCAGGTAGCCGCAGGCCCCGGCGCAGATGGCCTGGAAGACCCGTTCGTCGTCGTACACCGACAGCGCGTCGACTATTTGAAAACCGGGTGCTTCCGGAATGTTAGAAGTACCAGTAAAGGGCAATGTTAACGTTGTTCCCATTTTGACTCTCCATTTCTAGCGTTTTTCAAGTATGCTCAAGGAACAATACCAGGGGGGGGCGCCCTGCTGCACCGCATATCACTAACTCCGCTGGCCCTATTGGCTGAGGTCCACCAGGTAGCCGGAAATCACACCATTTATCGTAACTGTGGCCTGGGAACCGCCTGATAAAGTAACTGTTGGCCTCTGACCGGCCTCGACATAGGCCAACACCGGTTGACTAGTCACATATACATCACGCCCAGCAACAGCAAAGCGGGCTTGGAATGTGGCGATAAGGAAATCAGGCTGAGTGCCCGTGTCGTTCGTTAAGATCAACTGCGAGATCTGGTCGCCTGTCGTCATTAAGCACTGAGCCCCGATGTGCTCGATTACCAGACGCGAGTGGGCCGGCACCGGGTTGGCGAGGGCGGAACATTGGGCGACATCGGAACAACTAAACCTCGCCTGAAACGGTATTCGCCCTCGCTCATCGATGTTCTTCACCAAGGCGGCACGAACGGCTTGCGCGATGGCGGGTACGGCGTAGAATTTCCCGAGGACCGCAAGGAGCGCGAGCCCACCGGCAAATGTCAGTAGTCTGTTTTTCATGATCGTTTTCCTTTCTTGATACCCAAGAACGCTACAGCCGCCACAGCGACCAGTCCGAATGCATCGGGCTCGGGTGCCGGCGCTAACGGTGAAGCGGCTCCCAGATCGATGTCGAATGCGTAGTGCAGATCCTCGCCCGGAAAAAGATTGCCGAGCCCGGTGAACCCGTCGCCGAGCGTCCCGGTGCCGGCGTTCTCCGCGAGTGACATGTTCGCATAGGCCGAAATCGCCACCTGATAACTGCCTGCGGGCAGACTCCCGGCATCCAGCAGAACGTCGTAGCATTGCCCGCTGCTCGAATTGGTGTTCGCGACAGACGGACAGGTGATGCCGAAGTATGTAGAAGCTAGAAAACTCCCCACGGCATCGAACAGGCTCAAGTAAGGCTCTAATCCGCCCTGGGAGATGAGTGTGCCGGTGCCGTTGGCGCCGCCGCCGTAACTGAATGTGACGATTTGGACCGTTTCCGGCGTTGGAATATTGAACGACACAACGAAGACGGCCCACTGGGCGTAGTCGCCGTCGGAGTTTCCGGGCCCGAGCGTGCAACTGGCGCCGCAAGTGGTCACGTTCGCAGTACTGCGGAGGTCCCCGCTGAGCGAGAGTATGGGGCCCGCTTTGGAACCCGCCGTAAGAAACGACATGGCCACGAGCGCTACGACAATTCTTGGTGACCGATCCGCTAACCCAAGTTCGTCACAGAACCGGCCGAACTTGGGCTAACTCGTTCAGAATCAGTTCATGCACTGGCCGAGTCTACACTACATTTGCGATTGAGTTCGAAGCGGTCGGGGAGGTTGATGTGGAGCTGGTAAAGGAGGGATTTCTGTTCGGCGTTGGGTTCGGTGACAC
>JAIQFL010000333.1 GCA_020073365.1 Terriglobia bacterium
GAAGCCTTCCGATCCGGCGCATACATGCTGTGGAGCTATCGGGTTCGTACCCCGTATCCCGATGGCGGCGCAGCCTGCTGTCGTGTACGCTGATTACCCCACTCCCGCAGTCCCCCCTCTTCAGCCCTCGATCTCGGCAAAATACCCGCCGGCCATTAGTGCACCACCATCCTGCCTACCGATCGGCCGCCGGCCGACTCCCCCACTGTCTGAATCGCAGCGAAGTTCCAATCGAACTAGACACCATCTCCCGCGGTCTGGTACACTACTTGCTGTCCCTTTTGAAAAATGCTCAGTGGGAGGTTCGTTTGCCTTTTTGACGAACCGCTTGCACCAATGAGGAGACATGGCACGCAAACCAGGTAAACAGTACGAATCCGCCCGGAAGCAGGTGGAAGCCAAAGATTACCAGCTCGAAGAGGCTGTCCCACTTATCAAAAAGATCAAGTTCGCCAAGTTCGATGAGACCGTGGAAGTCCACATGCGCCTCGGCGTCGATCCAAAGCACGCCGATCAAATGGTGCGCGGCACGGTACTTATGCCGAATGGACTGGGCAAATCCAAGAAGGTTCTGGTCATCGCCAGCGGCGATAAGCAAAGGGAGGCCCAGGAAGCGGGCGCTGATTTCGTGGGCGGCGAAGACATGGTGAACAAGATCCAGTCGGAAAGCTGGACCGATTTCGACGCCGTGGTGGCGACGCCCGACATGATGCGCTCGGTTGGAAAACTGGGTAAGATTCTGGGGCCGCGCGGCCTCATGCCCAACCCCAAGACGGGCACTGTCACGGTGGATGTCGCCAAGGCGGTCAAGGAAGTGAAAGCCGGAAAGGTTGAGTTCCGGGTCGATAAGACGGGCATTATCCACGCTCCCGTCGGCAAGGTCAGTTTTTCGGCCGACAAGCTGGTTGAGAACGCCGCCAGTCTGATCACGGCTGTAATCAAGGCGAAGCCGGCTGTGGCCAAAGGCAAGTATGTGAGAAGCGCAACCATCTGCTCCACTATGGGTCCGGGTGTGTCCATCGACACGACTTCGTTCAGCGTGAAGACGGCGGTCTAAAACCCAACAGGTGTTTCCATGAAAAAAAAGGAAGACAAAAAGAAAGATGTCGAGGCTCTGCGCCAGGACTTGGCGCAGTTGAATAACCTCTTTGTCACCGGCTATGAGAAGCTGCGTGTGAATCAGGATTTCGAACTGCGCAAGATAGTTCGGGGGGCGGGCGGCAAGTACCGCGTCGTCAAGAACAACCTGGCCGAGATTGCGTCCGAAGGGACGGCTGCCGAGCAGGTTCTGAAGGGCCTGCGCGGCATGACGTCGGTGGCGTACACGACCAACGATCCAGTGGCTCTGGCCAAGGCCCTGACTGCTTACGCCAAGGCCAATCCAAGCTTCACGTTCAAGGCGGGGATCGTGGAAGGGCGCGCGATCGACGTCAGGGCGATCAACGACCTGGCGATGATGCCTCCCAAGGAACAGATCTTTGCCAAATTGTTGTACCTGATTAACGCTCCGGCGCAGCAGTTGGTGACGGCCATGAACGCGGTGGGCCGCAATCTGGCCGTGGTGGTGGATCAGGGCGTGAAAGAGAACAAGTTTCAAGCGTAACCAACGCGACGATTTTCGATTGTCGAATTTTTGATTGAGCGAGGAGTTTTTGAAATGGCGGACATTAACGCGATTGCGGAACAGATTCAAGGCTTAACGCTGCTGGAGGCCTCTCAGCTCGTTAAGCTGCTCGAAGAGAAGCTGGGCGTCTCGGCGGCTGCGGCGGCTCCCGTGGCCGTGCAGGGCGGTGCTGCGGCCCCGGCTCCGGTGGTTGAGGAGAAGACCGAGTTCACGGTGGTCCTGACGGCGACCGGCGCCAACAAGATCAACGTCATCAAGGCGGTTCGTGAAGTCACGAGCTTGGGCTTGAAGGAAGCCAAGGACCTGGTGGACGGCGCCCCGAAAGCGATCAAGGAGGGCGTCAGCAAGGATGAAGCTGAGGCCATCAAGAAGAAGTTCACCGACGCTGGCGCGACTGTGGAAGTGAAATAAAGGCAGGGGTTTGGGGTCAGGAGTTGGGGGTTGGGGAAAGGAACCTCGTTTCGCTCGTATGGGGTTTTCAGAAAGACGCGAGCGGAGCGAGCCAGCTTCCCCAACCCCTAGCCCCCAACTCCTAACCCCCGTTTCCCCCGTTTTTGGGGTTTGACGCGGGCGCTTTGTCCTGTTAAAGTAGATAGTTGGGCGTCGATTCATCCGGTTTCGAAACCCATTGGTGACTGTGATTCCCGAATCCTGGTACTTCAATTGCAGTTCGGGCGGAACTGCAGAGAGGGGATCTCTGCGTATTCTTTTGCCCGTAACTATCTCACAGGATTCGTACGCCCGCACTGGTACAAACACCGTCCTCATCGCCAGCACCACCGCCGTACAACGATTCCTGCCCCTGTTTCTTTATCATTCGGCGCTCCGGGGAGCGCTCGCCCCCTGGCGAGCCTCTCCCCCTGGGGCGCCGTTGGTTTTGTGCTGTTAAGCGGAGTTTCTTGGCTTTGGCTCTTCGGCCGTCAGGAGTATAAGAATGGATATTCAACACAACGGCGCTGCCCCCGAGCGGGTTGATTTCTCTAAGATCAAGACTTCCATACCGATTCCGAACCTCATTGAGGTGCAGAAAAAATCGTATGAGCGGTTCTTGCAGATGGATCTTCTGCCCAATGAACGCGAGGACATTGGCCTGCAGACGGTTTTCAACTCGGTATTTCCCATCTCGGACTTTCGCGGTGTAAGCGACCTGGAGTTCGTCGATTATTCGATCGGCAACTGGGAATGCAAATGCGGCAACCTCAAAGGACTGCATCATCTGCGCTCCACCTGCCGGAATTGCGGCGCGACCATCCGCACCGATCCGTTCCACGCCGGCGACATCCTGTGCAATCATTGCGGAACCTTCAACAAGAACGTAGTAACGTTCTGCAACAAGTGCGGCGACCCGGTCGGCCTGCAACTCAAGTACGACATGCAGGAGTGCCAGGAGCGCGGTATGACGTATGCGGCGCCTCTCAAGGTCACCATCCGCCTGACGGTTTACTCCAAGGATCCCGAGACCCAGAAGAAAAGCGTCCGCGACATCAAAGAGCAGGAAGTCTTCTTCGGCGAAATCCCCTTGATGACGGACAACGGAACGTTCATCATCAATGGCACCGAGCGCGTGATTGTTTCGCAGTTGCACCGCTCGCCGGGGGTGTTTTTCGAGCGCGTGCCGGCGCAGGGCTATTTCCTCGGAAAGATCATTCCCTACCGCGGAAGCTGGGTGGAATTCGAGTACGACAACAAGAACATCCTGTACGTTCGAATCGATCGCAAGCGGAAATTCTACGGCTCCGTGTTCCTGCGGGCGTTGGGTTACAAGACCGACGAGCAGATTCTGCGCGCGTTCTACCGTGTCAGCAAGATCTCGCTCAAAGACAAGAAGTTGCTTTGGAACGTGGACGAGGGCCTGACCGGCCTGAAGCTCTCCTACGCGATCACCGGCAAGGGCGGCGAAACCGTAGTGGGGCAGGGCAAGAAGATCACCTCCACCCTCTACAAGGAAATCCAGAAGGCCAAGATCCAGCAGGTGGAGGTTGCGGCCAACGATATGGAGGGCGCTTACGTGGTTGCCGACGTCGTCGATATGACGACCGGCGAAGTGCTCATCGACGCCAACAGCGAGCTGACGACTACCGCGCTGGCCAAGCTGCTCGAGAGCGGGATTGAAGAATTTGAAATCTACTTCCCCGAGCGCGACGACGTGGGCACGGTGATCTCGGCCACCATCCGGAAAGACGCCGTCAAGACTCAGAATGAAGCCTTGATCGAGATCTACCGCAAATTGCGTCCCGGTGACCCGCCGACCCTCGACACCGCTACGCAGCTTTTCCAGGGCATGTTCTTCGACCCGCGCAAGTACGATTTCTCGCGCGTGGGCCGCATGAAGTTCAACATCAAGCTGTTCGACAAGTCGGACGCCACCAGTCTGGACAAGCGCACGCTCGATTCGGAGGACTTCCGCGCCACCATCAAGTACCTGTTGAAACTGCGCCGCGGCATCGGCGCGGTGGACGATATCGACCACTTGGGCAATCGCCGCGTGCGTGCGGTCGGCGAGTTGCTGGAAAACCAGTTCCGCATCGGCCTGGTGCGCATGGAGCGCGCCATCAAGGAAAAGATGTCGGTCTACCAGGAAATGTCGACGGCCATGCCGCACGACCTGGTGAACGCCAAGCCGGTGATGGCCGCCATCCGCGAGTTCTTCGGCTCCAGCCAGCTTTCCCAGTTCATGGATCAGACCAACCCGCTCTCCGAGATCACGCATAAGCGGCGTCTCTCGGCTCTCGGACCAGGCGGCCTTTCCCGGGAACGCGCCGGATTCGAGGTCCGCGACGTACACCCCACGCACTACGGCCGGATCTGCCCCATCGAGACGCCCGAAGGCCCCAACATCGGTCTGATTTCGTCGCTCTCCTGTTTCGCCCGGATCAACGAGTACGGCTTCATCGAAAGCCCCTACCGCAAGGTAATCAAGGGCTCGGTGATCGACGAAATCAAGATCTTGAACCCCGGCGATACCGACTACAAAGTGGGCGATATCGTGCCGCGCGGACAAATCGAGGAAACCAACCGCAAACTCAGCTCCAAGAAGCAGGCAGCCGAGTACGAAGCCCACTGCGAGTACCTCTCGGCGTGGGAGGAGGACAAGTGGACGGTCGCCCAGGCCAACGTACCCCTGGACGAGAAGGGGCGGATCGTTCCGGAGCTCTCCAACGCCCGCCAAGCCGGCAATTTTGTGCTCAAGTCGCGGGATGAGATCGAATACATCGACGTCAGCCCCAAGCAACTGGTCTCGGTAGCCGCGAGCCTGATCCCCTTCCTCGAAAACGACGACGCCAACCGTGCGTTGATGGGATCCAACATGCAACGCCAGGCCGTTCCGCTGCTGCGCGCCGACGCTCCCTACGTGGGCACCGGCATGGAGTACGTAACCGCTCGGGATTCCGGCGCCGTGGTGCTGTGCAAGCGCTCGGGGGTGGTGGATTCGGTAGACTCCGAACGCATCATCGTTCGCGTGGAAGGCACGGCGCACGAAGGCCAGCTTTCGCGCGAGGTGGGTGCCGACATCTACCAGCTCACCAAGTTCAAGCGCTCGAACCAGAACACCTGCATAAACCAGAAGCCCATCGTCCGGGTGGGACAGCGGGTCGCGAAACAATCGGTGCTGGCCGATGGCCCTTGCACCGACGAGGGCGAACTGGCGCTGGGGCGCAACGTGCTGGTGGCCTTTATGCCGTGGCGCGGGTACAACTTCGAGGATGCCATCCTGGTCAGCGAGAAGCTGGTGAAGGAAGACTACTACACCTCCATTCACATCGAGGAGTTCGAAATCGAAGCGCGCGATACCAAGCTGGGGCCGGAGGAAATCACCCGTGATATTCCGAACATTGCCGACTCCTTCTTGCGCAACCTGGACGAGAGCGGCATCATCCGGATCGGCGCTACGGTGAAGCCGGGTGACATCCTGGTGGGCAAGGTGACTCCCAAGGGCGAAACCCAGCTCACCCCCGAAGAGAAACTGCTGCGCGCGATCTTCGGCGAGAAGGCCGGCGACGTGAAGGACGCCTCGCTCTATTGCCCGCCCGGAATCGAGGGCACCATCGTCGATTGCAAGATCTTCTCGCGCAAGGGGCAGGAGAAGGACGAGCGGTCGAAGTCCATCGAGGAATCGCAGATCCAGCGGCTGCAGCGCAATTTGCAGGATGAAATCCGCATCCTGACCGATGAGCGCGCCAAGCGGCTGGGCATGCTGTTGGACGGCAAGAAGCTGCTGGCCGACCTGCACGACGAAAAGACCAACAAGCGCCTGCTCTCGAAGGATACCGAGCTGACGCGCGACATCATCGAAAAGATGAAATCGCGCGACCTGAAGCGCATGCGCCTGTCGAATAAGGACCCGCGCCTCAACGAGCAGATCGATGAAATCGAAGAGATGACGTCGCGCCAGATCGCGGTCCTGGAGAAGATCACCGACGAAAAGATCGGGAAGTTGCGCAAGGGCGATGAACTGCCGCCGGGCGTGATCAAGCTGGTGAAGGTCTATATCGCCATGAAGCGCAAGCTGTCGGTGGGCGATAAGATGGCTGGCCGTCACGGGAACAAGGGCGTGATCGCACGGATCCTGCCGGATGAGGATATGCCTTATCTGCCGGACGGAACTCCCGTGGAAATCGTCCTCAACCCCCTGGGCGTGCCCTCTCGTATGAATGTGGGCCAGATTCTGGAGACCCACCTGGGATGGGCGGCCAAGGCGCTGGGCGTGCATTTCGCAACCCCCGTGTTCGACGGTGCGACGGAGCGCGAAATCAAGAAGGCGCTGACCGATGCCAAACTCCCGACCTCGGGCAAGACGATTCTGTACGACGGAATGACCGGCACGCAGTTCGAACAGCCGGTGACCGTGGGATTCATCTATATGATGAAGCTTTCGCACCTGGTGGACGACAAGATCCACGCGCGCTCGATCGGCCCGTATTCGCTGATCACGCAGCAGCCTCTGGGCGGCAAAGCGCAATTCGGCGGACAGCGCTTCGGCGAAATGGAAGTCTGGGCGCTGGAAGCTTACGGCGCTGCCTACATCCTGCAGGAGCTGCTCACGGCCAAGTCGGACGACGTGTATGGCCGCGCGAAGATCTACGAGGCCATCGTCAAGGGTGAAGCCGCCATCGAGCCCGGCGTGCCGGAATCGTTCAACGTGCTCATCCGCGAGTTGCAGTCCCTGTGTCTTGATGTGGAGTTGATGAAGAAGCCGCGTGAGATTGCCGATACGGCGTTGGCGGCGGACTGATCCCGGTGGGGCGGACCCCCTGGTCCGCGGCCGGCCCCCTGGCCGGCCTTCGGCTGTTGGCGCGGCCGCCCCGCCTTAACAACGTTTTGGTTTTCAGGAACAGGAGGCAATTTTGAGATCCTCTCCGTACGATCGAGCGAATCTGATTGCGGATTTCGATTCAATCCGCATTTCTCTGGCGTCTCCGGAAAAGATCCGGAGTTGGTCCCATGGCGAAGTCACCAAGCCGGAGACCATCAACTACCGAACGTTTAAGCCGGAGCGCGACGGGCTGTTCTGCGCGCGTATTTTTGGCCCGACCCAGGATTGGGAGTGCTTGTGCGGTAAGTACAAGCGCATGAAACACCGCGGTGTGATCTGCGACAAGTGCGGCGTGGAAGTCACGCTGGCGCGCGTCCGCCGTGAACGGCTGGGCCATATCGAACTGGCCAGCCCGTGCTCCCACGTCTGGTTTTTCAAGGGCCTGCCGAGCCGTATCGGCCACCTGCTCGACATCACTTTGCGCGAACTCGAGCGGGTGCTCTACTTCGAAGCCTATGTAGTGGTGGATCCTGGCGATGTCGCGGATCTGAGCAAGGGCGAAGTCATCACCGATGAAAAGAAGCGGGCGCTCGACCAGGAGAACCCCGGCAAGTTCGTTGCCATGATGGGCGCCGAGGGCATCAAGGAGCTGCTCAAAAAGGTCGACGTGGAATTTCTCAGCGAGGACATCCGCGAGAAAATGAAGACCGAGCAGTCGGTACAGAAAAAGCTGAAGTACGCCAAGCGCCTGCGCGTGGTCGAATCGTTCCGCAAATCCGGCAACAAGCCGGAGTGGATGATTCTCGACGTCATCCCGGTTATTCCGCCGGAGTTGCGCCCCCTGGTGCCCCTGGATGGCGGCCGGTTCGCCACCTCCGACCTCAACGACCTTTACCGACGCGTGATCAACCGCAACAACCGGTTGAAGAAGCTGATCGAGCTGCATGCGCCCGACGTGATCGTCCGCAACGAAAAGCGCATGTTGCAAGAGGCCGTGGACGCGCTGTTCGATAATGGCCGCCGCGGCCGCGTGCTGCGCGGCGCCAACAACCGCCCGCTCAAGTCGCTCTCCGATACGCTCAAGGGTAAGCAAGGCCGCTTCCGCCAGAACCTGCTCGGCAAGCGCGTGGACTACTCGGGCCGTTCCGTAATCGTGGTGGGTCCGGAATTGCGGTTGAACCAGTGCGGCCTCCCCAAGAAGATGGCGCTGGAGCTGTTCAAGCCTTTCATCTATCACCGGCTGGAGCAGCGTGGCCATTGCACCACCATCAAGCAGGCCAAGGAACTGGTGGAGCAGCAGGATCCGGTGGTGTGGGACATCCTCGAAGAGGTCATCAAGGACCATCCCATTCTCCTGAACCGCGCTCCCACGCTGCACCGCCTCGGCATCCAGGCGTTCGAGCCGGTGCTGGTGGAAGGCAAGGCCATCAAGATTCACCCGCTGGTTTGCACGGCGTTCAACGCCGACTTCGATGGCGACCAGATGGCGGTCCACATTCCGCTGTCGCCCGAAGCTCAGATTGAAGCATCCACCCTGATGCTCTCGGCGAACAACATCCTTTCGCCGGCGCATGGCGGCCCCATCGCCATTCCCACACAGGACATGGTGCTGGGCTGTTACTACCTGACTAAGGCGCGTCCCGGCGCCAAGGGCGAGGGCCGCACCTTCGCCTCCACCGACGACGTGCTCATCGCGCTCGAAATGGGCGAAGTGGAAACGCTCACCCCCATCAAGCTGCGCTACACCGGCAAGGTCATCGACCTGGTGCACGCCTTCGATAACCAGAACGTGCTGCATACCGAGCCGATCGAGTTCACCAAGCAGTACATGGAAACCACCGTCGGCCGGGTCATCATGAACGACAACCTGCCGCGGGACATGCCCTTCATCAACGGCCTGTTGAAGAAGAAAGGGCTCGCCGCGCTAGTGCAGTATTGCTACCTGAAATTCGGGCTGCACATCACGGTCCAGATGCTCGATGAAGTCAAGGCGCTCGGTTTCCTGTACGCCACGCGCGCCGGCATCTCCATCGGCATCGACGACATGGTGGTGCCCAGCGAGAAGGCCGGCCTGGTGAGAGAGGCCGAGCGGGAAGTGGTGAACGTCGAAAGCCAGTATCAGGACGGCGCCATCACCCACGGCGAGCGGTATAACAAGATCATCGAAATCTGGTCCAAGGTGACCGAGAAGGTTTCCGATGAAATGTTCAAGTCCATGGAAGAGGACGACCGCACCGGCCGTTACCTGAATCCGATTTACATTATGGCCGACTCGGGCGCGCGCGGCTCCAAACAGCAGATCCGCCAGCTCTCGGGTATGCGCGGTCTGATGGCCAAGCCGTCGGGCGAGATCATCGAGACCCCCATCACGGCTAACTTCCGCGAAGGCCTCAACGTGCTCCAGTACTTCATCTCGACGCACGGTGCCCGCAAGGGTCTGGCCGACACCGCATTGAAGACAGCCGACTCGGGCTACCTGACGCGCCGCCTGGTGGACGTGGCGCAGGACGTGATCATCAGCGAAAACGACTGCGGCACCACCGAAGGCATCTACGTGGAGCCGATCATCGAGTCGGGCGAAATCATCGAACCCTTGCGCGACCGCATCGTGGGCCGCGTGGCCCTCGAAGATCAGAAGGACTATGAAGGCAACGTGATCGTGGCGATCAACCAGGAGATCACCGAAGACCTGGCGGCGGCGATTCAGGCGGCTGGTATCGAGCGCGTGAAGATCCGCTCGGTGCTGACCTGCGAATCCAAGCGCGGCGTGTGCGTGGCGTGCTACGGCCGCAACCTGGCGACCGGCCGGCTGGTGGAGCGCGGCGAGGCGGTCGGCGTGATCGCGGCGCAGTCCATCGGCGAGCCTGGCACGCAGTTGACCATGCGTACGTTCCACATCGGTGGAACCGCCACCCGTATCAGCGAGCAGTCCACGCAGGACGCCAAGTCGGACGGTTTTGCGCGCTATATCGGCATCCAGACGGTCCGCAGCAAGCTGGGCGAAATCATCGCCATGAACCGCGCCGGCATCATGGCGGTGGTGGACGACAAGGGCCGTGAGAAGGAGCGCTATCCGGTGGTGTACGGTGCCCGCGTGCTGGTGGAAGCCGGCGCCCCGGTGAAGAGCAACCAGATCCTGCTGGAATGGGATCCCTACACCTTCTCGATCCTGACCGAAGTCTCGGGCACGGTGCACTATAAGGACCTGATCGATGGCCTGACCCTGCAGGAGCAGGTGGACGAGGTCACCGGCATGTCGCAGCTCGTCGTCACGGATTCGCCGGATGAGAAGCGGCAGCCGCAAGTCATCGTCCGGCCGGAGAGCGCACAGGGTTCCAGGTCCGAAGCCAAGAAGTACCTGATGCCCACCCACGCGCACCTGATGGTGCGCGACGGCGAAGAGGTCCACGCCGGCGACGTGGTGGCCAAGATCCCCCGCGAAACCACCAAGACGAAGGACATTACCGGCGGTCTGCCGCGCGTGGTGGAACTGTTCGAAGCGCGCAAGCCGCGTGAGACGGCCATCATCGCGGAGATCAACGGCGTGGTGAAGTACGGCGAGGTCTCCAAGGGCCAACGCAAGATCTACGTGGAGGGCGAAGCCGGCGAGAAGCGCGAATACGCACTGCCGCGCGGCGTCCACATCAATGTCCAGGAGGGCGAGAAGGTGAAAGCCGGCGAGCCTCTCATGGACGGTCCCCGCAACCCGCACGACATTCTGGATGTGCTCGGTGAGAAAGAACTGCAGAAGTACCTGGTCAACGAGATTCAGGAAGTCTACCGCTTGCAGGGTGTCAACATCAACGACAAGCACCTGGAAGTGATCTCGCGCCAGATGATGCGCTGGGTCAAGGTGGAAGATATCGGCGACACGGAATTCCTGCCCGAAGAGGTGGTGGACAAGTTCAAGTTCCGTGCGGAAAACCAGAAGGTGATCGAAGCGGGCGGGCATCCGGCGCAGGGCAAGGCCATGCTGCTGGGTATCACGAAGGCTTCGCTATCCACCGACTCGTTCATCTCCGCGGCCTCGTTCCAGGAGACCACGCGCGTACTCACCGAAGCCGCCATCAACGGCAAGGTGGACTATCTGCGCGGCCTCAAGGAGAACGTGATCATGGGCCGGTTGGTCCCCGCCGGCACCGGCATGGAGTACTACCGCCAGGTGAAGATCGCGGGCGAAGACGTGGTGGAGGAGCCAGTGGCTGAACCCCCGCTGGACGCCATCCCCGGGTACGACGAAGAGACGCGTTTGCAGTACGCCGGCGGACTGCCGGAGGATACGGGCGAGGAATCACTAGCGGAGTAGAGTGGCTGAAGTTTGAACCGCTGGTGCGTTGCGAAGCGTGCCAGCGGTTTTGTTTTTTGGGGAGGCGGAGGAGTGAACGAGATCATCTTCATGGTTCACGAACCGCCAGAGGGCGGCTATGCGGCGGAGGCTCTCGGCCATGCGATCTTCACCGTTGCGGATAGTCTGGAAGAGTTGAACGAAATGGTCCGCGATGCCGTCATCTGCCACTTCGATGAGGTGGATCGCCCCATGATTATTCGCCTCCACTGACTGGGAATCGATCTGCGCCTATGAGTGACGCCCTGATTCGAATCAAGCGTTCGGTGCTTGCGGGGCAGTACGCATTCAGCGAAAAGGCACGCATAGAGATGGAATCTGAGGACTTGACAGAACTTGATGTTGCTGAGTCCATCCTCAATGCCGTCGCTGTCTACAAAGAAGCTCCGGTCAACGAGCCGATTTCGAACGGCCAGGGAGTACCTTTACGTGATCCAGAGTCCCAACCTGGAAGGCCTCGCGATATACTCGAAAGCAAAGCTAGCTAGTCAAACAAGGCGGCGTCGAGACGTACTATTATCTCGTATCGCCCAAACGCGCAATGTAGCGATTGCAATGACCATCAATCAGTGTCCGACCTGCGGAAGCGACCGGATTCGGAAGGTGCATCGGAAGTGGACCGGTGTATTCCAGGGCCAGACCTACAACGTGGAAGGTCTGGAATTCTACGAATGCCCGGTGTGTGGCGAACGTGTTTTCGGCCGCGAAGCGATACGCAAGATCGAGGCCCAATCTGCTGCCTTTTCCGGATCGCGAGAGATCAAGAAGACAGCGTAGGCCCCGATTGCGGGCGCAGGCGCCCAAGGCACGAAAGACGTAGAATCTATCGAGAACATCGCCCTCCGCAATGCTGTGAAATTCGCGGTGATGCCTGGAGGCGGCGCTAGTTGCTAGCGAGGTCTTGCGACCTCAAACCGACGAGCACAATGCCGAGAGGTTTCGTAAAATCCGGGGATGGCAACAATTCCGGGGCTACTTGACGGGCACATCACGCTGGAAGTGGAGTGCATCGACCGTCTATACCTTAACGGCTATATCCCCAAGCTGGCAACCGGACCGCAGTTGTCGATGTTCATGCGTTTTTTAGGGGTGTGGCTCTCATACTGGACATTGACACGTCAAGCCGCGCGGACAGCCTTACGCAGCGGGCGAAGTGTTAGTTCGATTGCAGGCCCCCATCGATCACTTAGGGCGAGGGCTCGTAGCTGTACGATGTGCTGACCCGTCTCCTCCTTCCACCGTGCGCCGCAGCGCTTCATACGGGTTTCGAAGAGACTCTTGCAGGT
>JAIQFL010000334.1 GCA_020073365.1 Terriglobia bacterium
GCGCGCCCTGCCCATCGTCCGCGATGAGTTCCGGTCGGCTATTCCTCGATGGGTTGCTCGCCAGCATTGCCCATCTCCGCTTCACCGACATCATCAGCATAAAACTATTGCCGCATCGAACGGAATGATTTATCATCGAGCGGTAAACAGTCTCTTAACTGTTTGTCTCACTCGAGGGGACAACCCCAAACAGTCACTAGTAGACCGCGGATCGCGGATGGCTGGCTGGAGCAATTTGGTCGCGGCTTTACCCACTGCGTCCACTTTCCTGGGTTTTAACGTGCCGAATTGAGGGGTTCCGGCGGGCTGTTCGCCATAAGCGTCCTCGCCGCTCCTCATTTTGCGATATAGTCGTTTATGTCAATCGGACTGCCACGTCCAGATTCTCCTGCCTCCTAATGCCGGTCGGAAGTGCGGGGCCTTAGATGAAGACGTTAGCAGCACTATTGATTTCCTGCGTCGCCTACGGACAGCCCACTCTAAGCACGGCAGAGATTGCCAAGAGGGCGTTACCTGCGGTCGTGGTAATTCGAGGAAACACCGGGGCGGCGGATATCGTCGCAAGCGGCTTCATCATTTCAAAGGACGGCAGAATTGTAACAAACCTGCACGTCATTCGGAGCTTTGAAAACTGCAGGAGTCCAACTAGCCAACGGCACCCTATTCGACTCAGTTTCTGTGCTTGCGATCGACGAGCGTCGAGATATCGCCATCGTTAAGGTGTTAGCGCCGGTCTAAAAGAGCAGCGTTTTCGCCGGTTTTTAACGCCGTAGCGAGCGCCGGCATCGGCGCTGAGGTACACGACGGCGGCCCCGCGCAGCGAGTTTTGCGTGCAGCGCGGCATCGGCCGGTTCAGCGAAGCGGCGGCGTTACTCGATATGCGACTCTCCTGCGCCGTCAACGTGAGCAGGAGCGTTGGAGCACCGAGCGTGTTTGGTGTCCGGCCGGACCGATTCGATCACCAGGTAGAGTTTATCGGCGCTGTTGACCTTGCCCGCTATGCAATACGCCTGATCAGGCGAGATGAGCTGAGCTTTGGTGAAGTCGTACAGACGATAAACGCGCTGGGTGTCGCGGTCCTGCATCAAGAACACCCCGCACGAACGGTATTCCGTCCGCGAGAGCAGGAACAGGTGATTGGCGCTGAAGTTGAACATCAGATCAGAGAGGGAGTAAAGACTCAAGCCGGAAGCAGGAGCCGAGGCTCCCGCCCCCATTGGCAGCGCCGTTGAGGGGTTAGCCCGGCGGACTCCTCCGTGACGGGTTATCGCACAGCGCGGCGCTTACTCGGAGCCGACCCGCAACTACTCGGCCGGCGGATTCGGATTCTTGGGCTTGCGGAGGCTGCCTCCGCCCAGCAAGAAGATTTCGGAGTTCTCCACGAGACGGTTGGCGATGGCGGTGGCGATGGTCGTGTTGAAGAGGATATTGCCCCAGTCGGAGAACGCTGTGTTTAATGCGGAGTCCGTTTTTATGCGGACTCCGCGCTCTATGGAAGTGCCCGCCGTCATTTTGCCGTCTTCTTACTCCGCATATTAGGAGCAGCCTTCAACATCTCGATCAGTTTGTCCGTTGCCTTAAAACGGCCCGTCCGCAGCTTTGGAGCGATCACTGATTCGAGGGCTTCGAGCTTCGCAGACGGGTCGGCGCGAGTGTAAATCTCTGTCGTTTGCATACTGGAATGCCCAAGCCAGAGAGACACCTTCCGGAGATCCTTGGTGGCTTGCAGGATGGTCAGAGCGCAGGTGTGCCTTAGGACATGCGGTGAAACTCGTTTTGATGAGAGCGTTGAACAGCGCCTCTCTGCGGTATGGACATGCTTGCGCAGGATGTACTCGAAACCGGCGCGGGTCATGGCATCATTGCGAGCATTGAGGAACAGTTCTGGAACCCGGACTTCGCCGCGGACAGACAGCCATGCACGAACCGCGGATGCCATTTCTTTCCACAGCGGCAAGCAACGTTCTTTTCGGCCTTTGCCGTGGATTAGAACGCTGGCTTGCGGTTGCAGCATCATATCTTCGATCCGGAGACCCACCAGTTCAGAGACCCGCAGTCCACCCGCGAAGCAAAGATGAAGCATCGCCCGGTCACGGATGCCGTCTCGGACAGTTGGGTCAGGGGCATCCAGGATCGATTGCATCTCCTGGGCAGTGAGGTGCCTGACAAGCCGGGTATCCGTCTTTTTCGCACGGATGGCCAGAATCCGTTGGATCTGCTCCAGCGCCGACGGCACACGATATTCCAAGTAGTGCATGAAAGATTTGATGGCTGCGAGCCGGATGTTTCTGGAACCAGCGCCATTGCCACGACTTGTTTCCAGATGGTTCCGGAAGTTCACGATGAGCGGAGCGTCCAATTGTTCCAGTTGCAGTTGCGAGGGCGGCAGCTTGAGGCAAGCGCTGGCGTATTCGAACAGAAGCCGGAAGGCATGCGCATAGGAGTCGCAGGTGTTGGGGCTGGCACGCCGTTCGATGGGCAAGCGCTGCTGGAGGAATGTCGCGATGTGCGGGCCAAGGAGGATCATGGCCGGCCACCAGTGAAGAAGCTTTGGCACGAATCCGCGATGTTTCTCATGAGATCCGGTGTTGCTTCCAGATACCAGTACGTGTCGGCGACCTTGCTGTGGCCGAGGTAAGTAGACAACGCCAACATATGCTTTGTGATTCGATCTCGGCCATCCGGACAGGTTTCCAGCGCCCTTACTGCGAACGTGTGGCGAAGCGAATGGATTGTGGGGCGTGGAAGCCCCGGTCCACGAGGGAGGCCGATCTTCTCGACGATGTCGTGGAATGCGGTTTCGGCGTCATGCAGCAGCAAGGGGCGTCGCCGCAAGGAAACGAACACGTGATCATCCAATGGGGTATAGGCGCGCCTCCGCAGGAGGTACTGTTGCAGGCAGGCCTGTGTGGTCTCGTGAAGAGGAACGAGCCGGCTTTTGCGGAACCTGGAACAGCGAATGATCAAGCCGTCTGCGGTGATGTCCTGAAAACAGAGGTGGATTGCTTCCGACACGCGAAGCCCGGTACACGCCAGCAGGGCGAAGAATGTATGGTAGGTGTACCCGCGAAAGGTATTGCGTTTACCCAACTCTGATGCGGCTTGGAGAAGCCGCTGAATGGTGTCCGCGGAAAAAATGTACGGGACCGGGCGCGGCCGGGTTTCACTGCCGTAGACGGTGGGCGGTACTTCGTGGTGTGGGTCTTCGGCACGAATGTACCGCGCAAATCGAATCACCTGGCCAAGCCGGCGCGCTCGTTGAGACAGCGACGGTGCCGATCCAGCCCACTCGATGGCGGTCTCAGAGCTGACGTAGTGCTTGCCCGCCGCATCGGAGAACGCGGCAAAGCTCTGCAACAGGCTACCTTCGGACCGAAACGCGAATCCCGTGGCTCGGCGTACAGCAATGTACGATTCCACGGCCTGGGTCAGCATGATTTCACCTCCGGCCATGGCTGCGCAATCTGTCGCAGGGTGACGACATCTACTTTGGCGTAGATCTCCGTGGTTGCGGTGGAACGGTGCCGGAGCACACCCGCGATCTCCTGCAACGACGCGCCTTGCCGGAGCATAGAGCTTGCTACCGAATGGCGGAGGACATGGGCTGCACCACGGCTTGGGCAAACGACACCAGCCCGGCGCATGGCCTGGGCAGCGATCATCGAGATTGCACAGTGGTTCGCGAGAGCTCGAAAGGGTGCGCGAGATCGAATAAACAGAGCATCCACGGCGGTCTGAGGACGACCGTCCTGGATGTAGCCGGCGATCGCATCGCCAATCTCCTGCGTCAACGGCATCAGTGTCTGACGTCGCCCCTTCCCTGAAACGCAGATCCCAGCTTCCTTCCAATCGATATCGCCCAACCGAAGCTGCACGAGGTCGCCCGCACGAAGTCCCAAGCGAGCGAGCAAGAGTAAAATGGCACGATCCCGTTTGCCCACTGGCGTTGCCGGATCACACGAAGCAATCACCAGTTCGACTTCATCGGATTGCAAATACCGCGGCAAGGACGAAAGCCGCCAATGCGCGAGCACCGGGATGGACCCCTCCAAACCGGCAGCGCACTTGCCGTCGGCGATCAGAAAGCGTAAAAACATGCGGACGGCCGTGGTGCACTGTTTCGCCGATGCCCATCCGCACCGATGACTGGTATCCAGGATAAACTGCCGCAGGTTCTGAGCATCAAACCTGTCCGGATCTTCTCCCAGGCTCTTCAGCAAATCGCGCAGGTGGAGGTTGTAATTATAGAGCGTGGCCTCGCAGGTGCCACGCTGCTGGCGCATCCACCCACCGAATGAGACCAACAGGGCTGGGTCCACAATGATCTCCTCTACGGCTCGGGTCATGACTATATCGGCGAACCGGGCATAGCGGAGGAACAGACGCGCGCCCTTCCGGAGGTCCCTCCGGTGTGTGCGGCCATATCGTGGGCATCGACATCGATTCAGGTGCTGGACAAACTCCTCGATCATCGGTTCGTCCAAGGCGGCGATCACCTTGCCTCTACGACCAGCCCAATGGATAAGATGCTCGGCCGCCCGAATGTGCCTCCGCGCCGTGATCTCTGCATAGCCCGCCTGGCATAACTCTTGAGCAAAACCTTCCAGCAGACGGCCATCTGGACCGTCGCGCCGTTCCTGGATACGCAAGGGTGACTCGAAAAACTCTGTCAACATGATTCCCCCCATATCCCTTAAGACGTCTCGATTATGCGAGGGTAAACGTTCACTGGGCATCTCAATCCGACTTGAACCGATGGAGGTATCGTCGTTGCTAGGCCGCTTCTCTCGGCATAAAAACGGACTCCGCATTAAATCTGTATGCGGTGCACCGCATAACAGATTCGTAGTGATAATGGTGGACTGTTTTTGGCTGTGACGGGTGGAAATGACTCAATGAGCAAGCCACTGGTTCGACCAGTGCGACTTGAACAGGTTTGACCGTTCCGGGAGTAGGATCCTCCTCAAGTGGCTTGATGACCAACGATGAGGAGGATTGAATGTCAGAGCTTTACCAGAGCCTATCCCATTCCAAATGGGACTGCAAGTACCATGTGGTGTTCGTGCCCAAACGGCGGCGAAAAGTGATTTTCGGGCAAACACGCCGCCAACTTGGGCAAATCTTCCATAGTCTGGCGCGGCAGAAGGAATGTCAGATTCTTGAGGGGCATCTGATGCCAGACCATGTGCATATGTGCATCGCTATTCCCCCAAAGCACCCGGTGGCTTCGGTGATCGGGTTTCTGAAAGGGAAGAGTGCGATTGCGATTGCCCGGCTGTGTGGGAAGGAACTGTCGCTCGCCCATCCATGCCTGGGAGTGAACCTCGACCGCGCCCTGATCCTGCGCACGGTGCCCCCCAGTTGCTCCGACCTCCTGAGCAACCCGCCCACTGCGGCCACCTCCTTCTCGCCCAGCGATGCGTTCGTGACGCTGGTCTTTGTGGTCAGCGGGCAGCGCGCCGGTGATGTGGCTGCGGTGAACTACATCACCCCAGCGGGCCAGGTGTACGCTCCGGCGAGCGGCCCCTGGAATGCGGTAACGGCCGATGAGGCCACTGCCAGTCACCTCTGCTTCTCAGATCAGAGCCTCGTCATAGCGGGCACTCCTGCAGCGAACATGCTGGGACAATGGCATGTCGGGATTTACTACAACAGTCAACTGCTCACTACCCTCGCGTTTTCGATCGGCAGCGACGGGACTCACACCTGCACCTACACTCTCAACCCGCCGTCGGCTACGGCGGCCAGCGGTGCGGGTCAGGGGACATTCCAGGTGTCTGCGGGGACGGGCTGCGGCTGGAAGGCGACCAGCGCCGCAGCCTGGTTGACCGTGGCCAACTCGTCCAGCTCCGGCAGCGGGAGTGGCACGGTGAGCTACCAGGTGGCGGCCAATACCGGCACTACTTCGCGAACCGGTACCATCGCGGTGTCTGACCAGACGTTCACCTTGACGCAGGCGGGGGTCTCCGGAGGATCCGAGATCCAGCTTTACACGAACATCAACGGCGGCGCGTGCAGCCTGACCGGAACGTCGCAATTTAGCCTTGCCAACGGCGCGAAGGTGACGCGGTTTGGCGTCTGGTACAACTGGGCGTCGGGTGAGACCACCGTGGGAGCGACCGTAAAGCAGTGTGCCACGACCGTCTTCGCCGGCAACCTGTCCCGCAGCTCGTGCGATCCTCCTCGTGGTGTAATGCCGAAGCGCCGGTGAACGCGTCGTGGGTGGCGGGCGCCTACAGCGTCGCCATCAGTCCGGCGCATATGTGCATGAACTCGGGATCTTCGAATCAAGGCTTCGTGTACCTGTTTGGAACCTGGCAGGGTGGCGGTTTGTGCAGCAACACCTTGAGTGCGGCCAGCGCTTCGGTAGGACCGGCCGCCAGTACGGGCACAGTCAGCGTGATCGCCGGGCCGGGATGTTCGTGGACCGCCGCCAGCAACGTCACGTGGATCGTTATCACTGCCGGAGCATCGGGAACTGGCAGTGGAACTGTGGGGTACGCGGTTTCGGCCAATTCCGCGACGAGCCAGCGCACCGGTACCCTGACGATCGCGGGTAGCACTTACACCGTGACCCAGGCCGCCGCACCCGCCTGCCCTTACACGCTGAATCCCTCCAGCGCTTCGGCGCCGGCGGAGGGGATAAGCGGCTCGGTGGCCGTGACCACGGGGAGCGGCTGCCCGTGGGCGGCGGTGTCCGGCGTAACATGGATCACAGTCAACTCCGGCGGCGGCCCGGGAAACGGGACGGTGAAGTACACCGTGGCGGCCAACACCGATCCGGCCTCACGGAACGGAACCATAACGATTGCCGGGGTGAGCTTCCCTGTCAACCAGGCGGGAGCCACCGGGCAGCACAACCCTCCCACCATCACCGCGATTGTCAATACCGCCGACTACACACCCAATATCGCGCCCGGTTCGCTGATATCGATACAGGGAACGAATCTCGCGGGAGGTCCGGCGCAGGCGCCGGCGGGCCCGCTTCCGGCAACCCTGGGCGGAACGACGGTCGAATGGACCAGCGGGACGGCCTGGGCGCCATTGCCGCTATTCTCCGTCGCGGCCGGCCTCATCAACGCGCAGTTCCCGTTTGGTTTGGAGGGAAGCACGATACAGGTCCGGGTACGGAATGGCGGTGGGATCTCGGCCGCCACTTCGACCGTCGTGCAGACGGTGGCTCCTCGCCTCCTGACCAAGACCATGGATGGCAAGGGCGAAGCGGTCGTGATGGATTCCCTGGATTGGAAGCTGGTGAGCGCGGCCATGCCCGCCCGGGGAGACGCCAAACTCACGCTGTACCTCACCGGGCTCGGCGCAGTGAGCGGCGATGCCGCTGCCGGAAAACCGGGTGGGGACGATGGCGCGAATGGACCCTGGAACCCCGCTACGGCCAAGGTCTCCGTCAGCATCGGCGGGACAGCGGCCGAGGTGCTGTGGGCCGGGTTGACGCCAGGCGCGGTGGGGCTATACCAGGTGGACCTGCAAGTAGCGGCCGATACGCCCGCGGGTATCCAGCCCATCATAGTCACCGCCAACGAGACGCCTTCCCCGGACAACGTGAACGCCAGCGTGGCGGACGCAGCTACGACGCTGGCTGAAGGCACGTCACGGCCGCGGATGGCGGTATCCTCTCGTCCAATGGCGTAACAATCAACGTTCCGCCAGGTGCCGTTGCCAAGGATACCGTGGTACGGATTTCTAAACTGGCCGGCCGCGCACCCGTGGATGGCCAGGCGTCCGACGTCTACCTGATTCGCGGGTTGCCGGCCATCCTCACGGCCCCCGTTCAAGTCACCTTGCCCACCAATACCCCGGTTGACCCTGTGCAGGCCCTGGTGGCTACACGCCAGCTCTGGGGCGCCGGCGATTATGCCCGACCGCAAGCCGCTGGTGACGGCCCGGTATCCGCGGCATCGGCACATGCCCTGCTTCCCATGGAGGCGGCGGAAGTATCCGCGGTCACGATCGCGCTCTCCGCGGGTATTGAGCCGCCGCCTGACCAGACCGATAGTGAGATCGAGACTTTTGTGCTTCGCAACTTTCACAAGGGCTCTTGCCCGGGTGGCTATTTCGATCTGTTCTACCCCAACGTCCAGCCGTTCGCCGGTCACTTCGACCAGATCTGCCGCTGGCTGAATGAAGCTAAGCAAAATCTGGAGTCGCTCGGCCTGGTGTTTGGCACAGGCCGCAAACGCTGGCCCTTCCGCGCGGTCTACGTGCCCTTCGGAGGCGGTTCGGAACGCTGGGGCGAACATGTGCCGGGCGCGAGCGGCAACATCAACTACGATTCCATCCGGCTGAACGATGAGCTGGTTTGGAAGGCAATTCAAAGGGGGCAGCCCTGGGAGGACGAGCTGCACGTGACCATTGGCGACGCCCTGTTCCACTTCGTCCAGAACGCCTACGATTCCCGTTCGAAAGGGAGCGTCGCCACCGTCCCGCATCGCGACCTCTGGTTTGAAGAGGCGCTCTCCACCTGGTTTGAGGGCGTCACGCTGGGTCAGAGCAACTACTTCAGTTATTCGACCCGCTCCTTTTGCCTGGTCTTTCGGCTTCTACCATGGCCTGGAATACACGGCGCCTTCCGGTTGTACCTGGGCCTATCTGCGGCTCGCCAACGTCTTCGCCTGGGGTGCGGATCCCTGCGCGGACGTGCAGAATGCGGGCTATGGAGCCTCGCTGCTGCTGCGCAATATTGCCGACGACAAGGGCGCCAAAGTCCTGGCGGATGCGATGCAACGGGCGCTCATGGTGGGCGATCAAACCGCCGCGCAGGCATTGAATTCGGTTTCCGGAGGCTTGGGCCCATACTGGACGAAACTGGCGCGAAGCCTGGCGGAAAGCAAATACAACAGTCCCGAGGTCTGGCCGCCGGCCCCCGCGTTCTTCAAAGACGTGGTCAAACACACCGGGCTCGAATATAAAGCCAGTGCAACCTACCCGAACGCCGGGGGCCTCACCTTCACCAAAACCATGCAGGACCTGTCCGTGTACGCCGACCAGATCACGTTCGGGGATCCGCTGCCGGCGGGTTCCTCGTTTACCATACAATTGGCGCAACCGAACCCCGACGTCACCGCATACCTCTATCAATCGCAGAAGGGCACGTTCAGCCTCGTGACGTTCTTCAATGACAAATATACGCTCTCCGGTGCCGACCAGGCTTGCCCAGGCCAATGCCACTTTCATGTTGCTGATCGTTCAGAGCCGATGCAAGGTAGATTGCACAGGGCCGATACCTATCACGCTCAGCCTCAAAGTGGACGTAGCGGCCGTGTCTACCAGTCAGTTGACTTCGGTAATCCCCACTATGGGTCCGATCCCCTGCACCGGAGGTCAGACCTGCGACATCTTCGGTCCGCCCCAGTCTAATGACGATCCGAGAACCAATGTCGGCCTCTCTGGCGCCCCGGTATCCTGGGGCGGAACACTCTTCATGGGCTCTGCGACGCGGAGCGGTCAGTATGGCGCCGGCAGTGCGACGATGGATGTAAGTGGCATCGGGGATGACCGCAGTCTAAGCACGATGTCGAATGTCAAGGTCACTCTGAACTGGACGAGCCATGGCTGGAGCTACGACATGAAGCAGACATCCTTCAAAGGCAGCTTTTCGATTACGATCCCGAAGATGAATGGGAAAGCCTACACCGGCTCGGATGTCTACGGGGGCCTCAGTTACCAGGCCACGGACGACGATTATCAGAAAGCCATGGCGACCTTGCGGCTTGACGTCACCGTGGACGACGGCATCACCGGAACATCCAGGACCGTGAGCTATGATCCATCCCGGTTACCCGCCAAGGGCAAGATCGTGATCGTCTTCCCCTGCCTGGTAAACGGCTATTATGCCTGCAGCGACCAGGACAATTAGCTGGCGAGCGTTCGGCTGGGGCTAGCTTGACAGGCTGAGAAGGGCGGTAGCGGACGGCCTCAAAGAAGCCCTTTGTGCACCGTGCCGAGTTGCGCCTTTCCTTCCTCTGGGTTAGCCTTCGGAAGAGACGGAAGGCAGGAGAAATGGCGGAAAACAAAACCAAGCCCACCAAACTAAGTGTCGCGGCGTTTATCGATGCCCTCACGGACGAGACCAGGCGCGCGGACGCCAAGGCACTCGTCAAGTTGATGCAAAGCGCGACCGGCGAAAAGCCGAAGATGTGGGGACCATCGATCATCGGCTTTGGCATCTGCCACTACACGTACGAGAGCGGGCGCGAGGGGGACATGCCGCTTGCCGGTTTTTCGCCGCGTAAGGCCGCAACCGTTCTTTATGTCGCGAGGGGATTCAGCGACTCTGAGGCGTTGCTCGCCAAGCTCGGCAAACACACCATCGGCAAGGGCTGCCTCTACATCAAGAAGCTTGCCGATGTGGACCAAAAGGCGCTGGAGGTGCTGGTCGTCAAATCCGTCGCCGCCAGGCGAGCGCAGCATCCGAGCTAAGGAGAGCCGGTCCGAATCGGCGCCGCTTCGATAGAAGCGGCTGCTCCGCTCGTAGGGCCATCTCCACCAACGCCGCAACGGTTACCATAAAGTAGAGTTACCCACGATGCTTCTGGACATAGCCAAGCTGCCCACCGCCGAAAACTCGGCGATTCATCTCCACCCCACCGACGATATCGCGGTGGCGCGCGTTCCGCTGCCCGCCGGTGCCGAACTGACGGTCGATGGCGTCCGGCTGGTGACGCACGATGCCATTCCGGCCGGCCACAAGGTGGCGTTGCGGACCATCCTCGCAGGCGAGATGGTGTTGCGCTACGGGCAGGCCATCGGGCGGGCCAAGTCGACCATCGAGCCGGGACAGCACGTCCACACGCACAACCTCTCCTTTGAGGAATTGCACCTGAACTACGAGTTTCCTTCGGAGGAGATGCCCTTGCCGCAGCCCCGCGAGTATGGCCCGAGGTTTCTCGGCTACCGGCGCGAGGATGGGCGCGTGGGCACCCGCAATTACATTGCGGTAGTGGCGGCCAGCAACTGTGCGGCCCACACCGCTGAGACCATCGCCAGGAGCTACGAGGACGAGACGCTGCCTCCCGGCGTGGATGGCGTGGTGGCGTTCCCGCACGGCGAGGGCTGCGGGCACTCCGTGGGTCCCGATCTCGACCAGCTCCGCCGCACCCTGGGCGGGGTCCTGGTGCACCCCAACGTTTCATCCGCCATCATCCTGGGCTTGGGTTGCGAGACCAACCAGATCGACCACTACCTGGGGCCTGGGGCGCCGTCGAGCGAGCGCCTCGTGGGGCTGACCCTGCAATCGAGCGGCGGAACGCGGGGGACCGTGGACGCGGCGCGAAAGCAAATCGCGCGGTTCATCGAGCAGGCCGCTGCGGAACGGCGCGTGGAGGCGCCGGCCTCGAAGATTGTGCTGGGGCTGAACTGCGGCGGGTCGGATTCCTTCTCGGGGATCACCGCCAATCCGGCGCTGGGCTTCTGTTCGGACCTGCTGGCGGAGTTGGGCGGGACCGCGGTGCTGGCCGAGACCACCGAGATCTTCGGCGCCGAGCACCTGCTGGTGAAGCGTGCACGCAACCGGCAGGTGGCTGAAAAACTGCTGGCCTGCATCCGGGAATACAAGCGATACATCAGCCGCTTCGATGGCAGCAGCTTCGATGACAACCCGAGCCCCGGGAACAAAGCGGGCGGGCTCACCAACATCATCGAAAAATCGCTGGGCGCGGTTGCCAAAGGCGGCACGTCGCCGCTGATGGAGGTTTACGAATACGCCGAGCCGGTGACGTCGCCGGGCTTCGTGTTCATGAACACCCCCGGCTACGACCCGGTGTCGCTCACCGGCCTGGCCGCGGGCGGGTGCAACCTGATCGCCTTCACCACGGGACGCGGAAGCGCCATCGGGTTCCCCACCATCCCCGTGATCAAGATCGCGACCAACAGCGATACTTACCGTCGGATGACCGCCAACATGGACATCAACGCGGGAGCGATTTCCGACGGCGAAAGAAGCGTGCAGCAGGTGGGCCGGGAAATCTTCGACCTGGTTCTGGAAGCCGCCTCGGGCCGCCGCACCTGCGCCGAACGGATGGGACACCAGGAGTTCGTGCCGTGGCGGATCGGCCCGGTGATGTAGAAGGGTGGAGCGGGGCTGTCCGATTCCATCGAAGTTTTCAAGCACAACTGTGGATGTCTAGTTCGTTGACCGCCTGAAGATTTTCTATAAAAAACAATTTCAATCAAACATGTTTTGGTGCACAATTAGGGCATGGCTCGTCCGGCCCTGAAGATCAAGGTAAAAACGGGTCTTCGTGGAATCGTGTAGGTGAAAAATGCCGGTTTTGAGCCTGGAGGACGCCTTCCCGATAGCCCCTGGCTAGGGTCCTGACCGCACTGAGCCCCTGAGAGTGGCATGATTCTTGAGTGCCATTCTTGTCAATCGGCACCTTGTTGGTGGAGCTTCGTTGGGGATGGAGTAGGCAGTGTTCACGGGAATCGGCTGGTCGGACAGCTAGATTTCGGGCAGCATGCAG
>JAIQFL010000335.1 GCA_020073365.1 Terriglobia bacterium
CCCGAGATTCTGTTTCAACCAGAAATATGCAGGAATGATTTAGAAACTGGTGTAGAGTGGTACCGCGTCCTCGCCAACTGGGGGGCGTTCCCCCCAGACCCCCTCGGAGGGCGTGCCGCCCCCCGCATCCCCCCTGCTAAAACCCCATCCTACTGGTGCACTACCAAACCGACCGGCGCGGTGTTATTTCTCGGCGGCGCTGACACCCCCGGTCGGATGCGGACTTGGCAAGCGCAATCCGCGCCTCCTGAGGCCGCGGGAACCAAATCCTGCCCATGGGTTGGGGCAACAGCCACACGACCGGTTCGCATTTTCCACTGGGGAAAATCGCCAGCAAGGTCCCTCTTTAATTCTAAGGTCGATTCTGTGGATTCACGCGACTATTTCGAAGACCACCCGCCGATTTTCAAGACTGCGGGGTTCGAGGCGCCGCGACCCGGGCGAGGTGGAAACCACGCTTGCGTAGGCTACGAGAAGCCATGGTCTACCGCGACATTGCCCCGTCGCCCGAAGAAGCGGAGGCTTAGCCATCATGCGCCTCCTCGGGTACCAGGCGCCCTTCTAACGCGGCTTCCTTCTTCAGCAGCTCGTCGATGTCCTGTCCCATCGCCTGGAACGCCTCTTTGATCTTCTGCCGAACAGCAGTAACAAATCGAGTCCCCAACGAGTTTGGGCCATTCTGCTGGCTATCCAGCCTCTCCGCTTCTGCAATTGCCCAAGGATAGCTCACGAGCCAACCTGGGCAGACTTTGACCTTCTGCTTCTCCGAGAATCGCGCGAGGACCAGTTTTCGATCATCTGAATGGACCATTTCGCTGCTGCCCCATTCGTCCCACCATTTCGTTGCGACCTCTTCCCGATCGCGACCGCCTTTGACCATCTGCGGATTCGAACTCCAGAAAGAGAAGTATCGCTTGCTATCCAGCGAGACCCTGGGGTAAAGTCTGATTGCCGCTCGAACTCGGAGCGTGAGGTGTGGTCTTACTGTCCAACCCTTTCCTGGAAGTCCCTCCGCTCCGCAGAAATTCTCCAGGTTCACCTCTCGATAGAACCATTGAGCCTGGGGAACCGTTAACGCCGGAAACATCTCCAGAACGATTCCCTCGACGCTGGTACCCTCTTCCCCTCCATTATCCGGGTCCTGCCTGAGGTAGATCCTGCCGACGTAGCTGCCGTTACCGTCGGTGAGTTCGATATAGTAATCCGGCATTGCTCCTCGTTCCTGATCGACACGACCAGGTGCAATTTGTTCCAGAATCGCATTGAATCGTTCTCGCAACGCCTCTACATTTCCTCCGCAACCGCCGATTGTCGAATATGGATTCAAGTAGGGGAACCTGCTGTGGATCAGCGCTCGGAAATCTTCAAGGACCCGCAACTCCGATCCATGAATCACACGCGAATGTGCGAGCCGGTCGAAACTGGCAAGAACGTCACGCCAGACCAGGTTCACGACGTGAGGATTGATCTAGATTTCGGAGCCTTCAGGCAAATTAGGACACATCTGATGCTCTAGGGTCTGCGCCGGAGGTGGATCATCCTTGGGTTTGTTCTCCAGGATGAAGATCCAGTCCTCGCCGTAGTACAGCACGCCGTCGTAACAGCGGATTTCTTCGGTCCGGATCACCGGCAAGCTGGTCTGCCAGGGCACTCTGGTCAGCACGATCGATATCAGATAACCACTTTCTCGATGGATTATGCCCTCCTGGGTCCGGATGTCGGGTTCGAGCCCGAGCAGGATCGACGGCACAAGGGAGGGAACGGAGCCAGGTCGCTGCCGTTCTCGGATCAGGTCGAGAAACGCGAAATGGGTCGCCGGAACAAGCCTCAGGATCGCGAGCAGCGCTCTCGTCAGTTCATTCTCGTCGGAATCCTCCAGGTCCCTGAATCGAAAAAAGTAGTTCAGCTTGTGCATGAATCGGACCTCGGCCGTCGATTTTTGAATAGTCCATGTTGGACTATTCCAGAACTGACTATAGCCTAAGGCCTTGTGAAACTGAAGGGCCTGCATGGAGAAATCGCTGTATTCTGAGGGATATTCCCTCTTCCTGCGACAACCCGTGCCGCCCGGAAGGAGGTCGGAGTTACCCAGGTGGAGTTGGCGAAGCGGCTTGACGAAACCCAATCGTTCGTCAGCAAATGCGAACGCGGCGAGCGTCGGATTGATGTGGTTGAACTACGGATTTTCTGCCAAGCACTCGGCATTTCGTTCCCTGAATTCACCCGGCGGTTCGAAGCCGGCCTGGGCCGTAAACGACCCGTCAAGGGCTCAAAGAAGCCCTAGATTGCCTCGTTCGGGCCCGCCCTTGCGGCGGGGGCGCCCGGCGCGGCGACCCCTGGAGCACCCTGTATTGCGCTTTTTAACAGGTCGTCAAAGTCCTGGCCCATCACGGCGCATGCAGTCTTGATCTTCTCGGCAACCGCGGTAACGAAGCTTGTCCACCGCGGCCGGTCACCACGACGAATATCAAGCCATTCAGCCTCATCCATCGTCCACGAGAACGAGAGATGCCATCCCGGACACACATCGATGTGGTCGTAGGCGTTGAATAAGGTGAATACACCCCCGCATTGGGCGGGGTCAAGGATCCCCTTCGAGACCAGCTTGCTCGCCCAGGTTCCTGCGAGGTACTCTTTCGATACCCGTCCTCGCAACCAGCGCGGATTCCTCCGCCAGAAGGAGAAGTATGTCCTGGCATCCGCGGGGACCCTAGCCTCGAACCTCGGGGGTGCATCTCCTACGCGGAACACCAGACGAGGGGCAAGGTCCCAGCCCTGATCGGCGAGAGCCAAGAACGCTTTCTGCTTCAGACGCCGGTCACAGTAGAACTGCCGAGCTGCCTCGGTCGTGAGCGCCGCGAACATCTGTAAACGAATCCGCTCCACCGGCAGATCCTGGAAATCGTAGGTAGAGGACGGGATTAAGTAGATCTTGGAGACGTGCCCGGTTGGGATGTGCATGTAGTGGCCTCTGAACCGCTCGTCCTTCACGGAATTTGGAGCAATGGATTTCAAAATGGTCCCGCAGCGCCGTCGCAACGGGCCGATAGTTCGAAGGCCCAGCCGGAATGACCTCCACGGTGGAACCGGTCGCCCGATCATCCTGCCTTCTCCATCCTCTCCGCTACGATTCGCCCGACGCTGGCTCGCGATACACCGAGCTGCTGGCCGATGATCCATTGACTCATACCCAGCCCATGAAGATCCAGGACTTTAACGCGATCCACAACGAGCTTGGGCCTTCCGACGTGCCTGCCCTCAGCACGGGCTCGATCCAAGCCGGCCTTGACCCGTTCTGACATCCGGATACGCTCCTGCTTGGCGATGCACGCCAGGATCGCCAGGACTGCATCGTCGGGAGGAGGCCGGGTATCGGAGTGTCGTCATATCGGACTGGGAGGATGTACTCGGTCTTCTCGGTGAGCGCACGCGCTTGGGCGCTTTGGCGCTCGTGCGTTGTCCAAACTTTCGCGGCGTACGCCGCGGACACGAGCATCAGGCAATACCGTGCTTGGTGCTGGTACACCGTGGCGAGGTGGTCGTATAGGTTCTTCCCCCACAGGGCGGCTTCTTCATAGGCATCATAGAAAACGCTCACACCAGCACTCCGCAGGCACTGCGCGATTGCTTCGGCCTCAGTGCGTTGCTCGCTGGCAAACGAGATCGCCACATCGTACTCAAAAATCGTATCCACAGTTCCCATTCTAATGAGTTTCGGACCCGGAACGGGCCATGGTACGCTGGAGGCCACGATGCTACTGATTGAGGTCACTCGAGTCCAACGATCCCACGGTGCTCGACGGCGCCGCGCTCTTGCTCCTCGCGGTCTGCGTCCTTGCCGGATGGATGCCGGCCTGGCGCGCCTCTCGGATAGACCCCACTACTGCCCTGCGCTACGAATAGGAGCCCGCACGGACCCGACGATATCGCCCGGAGCTTTCTTTTCGAAGGGCGCCGAGAAGAACTTGTACCTTCGGCCGCAACTGGTTACCACAAATCGATAAATCCCAGGCGGAACCGGGCCGTCGAGATTACAATTGGTCGGGCATTGAGAGGAACAGTAGTTGCCACTCCAGGCTACGGGCTGGAGATTGGCTCCCGAGGCTAAAGAAACACAGCGAGGGGGCTGTGCCGCCTGGCACGAAATCATCAGGTACAGATTGGCGACGTGCGTCTCCTGCCATTTCCCGTCAATCCGTTGTTGAACCTGCACCGTGGAGTCCAACTGCACGGGTGCACCGTGGTTGATCAGGCGGAATTCGCCGAATTTGCCGGGCAATTCGATCGTCAAATCGGGGGCTGGCACCGCGCCCGCCGCAAGCCATCCCCCGACCCAGGCCGCACAGGTTAGTGCGTAACGTCGAAATTGACCCATGTGTCACTCTCCTTGACGTTTGGCGACCTGTGGGCAGCGACGGTCAGGAGATTGCAGTTAGGCGTCGCGGGTGACGTGATGATTGAGCTGAAACGGCTATCAGTAGGAGGACCGTCAACGTTCTTGCCGACTTTCGCCATGTTTCCCAGGCCACCCATGGGTGTCTTGGTCCACGAAGCCGAAAGATTCCCAAAATTCGTCGGCTGAAATCGATACTGCCAGTGAACATTCCAATAAACACTCTTGACATGCTGGTACACTCCCGCGGGGCTCATCAGGGACAGCACCGTGCAAAAATGAAGCTCGATTTGAGCTTCCTGCAAGAAATTGGCCTTCTTCGTCTTCCCGTTCTTGCGACTCAAGTCGTAGATGCGCGCCGGCGCGTCAGGGAACTCAGCCGACATGGAAATCGGGAAGGCAGCGCCGGCCTTAGCGACGGTCCGATCATGCCCCGTGTTGTTATCAATGAAGATCGCGCCCGGTGTCACTGTGTCGCGACAGCCGCCTTTAGGCAATGCCGGAGGGCGGGCAAATTGCAGGAAGCTGCTGCCATCGGCGTTGGACTGGCCTCGATAATATACCCAGTCAGTGTTTATGAATTGCAGCTGAATGAATCCCAGGGTCCAGCCCTTGGGATTGTCGGCCGAAGTTCCGGTAATCTTACACTCGCCGTGGAAGGTGATCTTGGTACAATTGAAGGCCATCGACGTGCCTTCCACAGCCGGCTCCTTGACCGACGGTGTCGGGGGGGTGAATGTGATGGTTGCCGATCCAGGTACCACTGAAATTGCCAATTGAGTTGCTCCGATTTGCGGTTAGCTTCGGATAATATATCACAAAGGGTCCGGATTGCCCCAAGGGTCGCGCCAGGTCTTGGACCAATCATCGGGGAGCGAAGTCCACCTCGTAAACCGCGCCGCCTGGCCTCTGGTTCCGTGCGACAATTGGCATGTAGTCAAATCACTAATGGCCGTGGCCCAATTGCCGCATGGAGGCCATGCATGAAAGACCAAAATCCTCAACCGTTAATCCATCAGGCAAACGACCCACGGTTTCTACACCTGCGGTCCCTGCAAAAACCTCAAGGCCGCTCTCGTACCGGCCTCTACTTAATCGAAGGCATCCGGCACGTCGCCCGGGCAGTTGAAGAACGCGCCCCGATTCAGTCGCTGTTCCTCTCTCCCCCGGTTCTTGCAAACCCGTTCGGCCAGAAACTGGCGCGAAAGCTCCGCCAGCGCGGCATTCCCACTATCCAAATCGCGCCACAACTTTATCGGGATCTGTCACTCGCCGCGGAACCGCAAGGACTGGGGGCCGTCGTCCGGCAGCGATGGGAGTCTGGCCGTGTCTGGCCGTGGAAACTCCTTGATAACCGAGCGTGGTCAGGAGAAAAATACCTACGCTAGCGCAAGGCGGTTTCCAGGAACCTTCCAGCGGCAGCGAGAGGTGAGCGGCGAACGGACATTGATCCCAGTGCCCAGAACCCAAGAGCCCAGAGCAAATCCTGGTCGCTAGCTTTCCTTCCTGAGGGGTTGTACGCTTGGGGAAGACAAAACACAACGAAACAAAGGCTCTCCAGGGAGCCGAGCAAAGGGCGGCGATAGCGTCGCCCTTTTTGTTTGGCTGTTAAGCGGTTCCTCGACCTCATCGGGGAAGCTGCGCCCACAAGCGAACGGACCGCGTACAATGGCCCAAAACCGTCACGTTTAGAGCAAGGGTTGTGGGTGGCGCTTCAGGCCCTGTATCGGGCGTTCTGGAGGTTCAAGCCGTGGAGGGTTTTTGAGCCACCGAGATCGTTCGCCTCCACCGGCAAAAACGACCACCGGTAAGGTAACCAGGTGTCGCTGGGGCCGGCTGATTCTGCCGGCCGGGGTCAACGGGGTGAACCGGGGTCGATTTCCCCCGGTTGCCGCGGGGGGTTAAAACCGGTCTGAAGGGTTCCCGCGTTTGGGGGAAAAAAGACCCCGGCAACCCCGGAAACCCCGGTCCCAAGAAACCGACCCCTGGGTGACCCCCTTTGCGGAAGTGGGCGGCGCGGTCGAAGTCGGCGCGACAAACCTCCCGAATCCAAACTAACGCTGCCGCCCGGCAGCTACCGCTTCAGCCAGCCCGACCAGCCGATGCCCCTGGTGCTGCCGCAATCGTATAGCAGCGGTCAGGTGGTCCGGATTCCGGTGCGGCCTCAGACCGTTGGGGACCACATCCGCAAGCGGCGTTTGGGGCTGAAGATGCTCCAGAGAGAGGTAGCGGAACAGCTTGGTGTCGAGAAGACGAGCGTCTTCAACTGGGAGGCGAATACCTCCGCCCCGGAAGTCCGATTCATGCCGGCAATAATCGACTTCCTGGGGTACGATCCTCTCCCTCAAGCGAACACACTGGCCGAGCATTTGGTCCGCCACCGCACGAGCCTGGGGCTTTCGCAGAAGCAATCGGCGGAGCACATGGGAGTGGACCAGGGGACGTTGGCGAAGTGGGAACAGGGGAAGAGGGAGCCTGCCGGAACGTTCCTGGGGCTGGTAAAGCAATTCCTCGGAAACGAGGAAGTGTCCGATGCGCGACGTGTGGGGTAGGTCGAGGGCAGCTTTTGAGCGGGCGACGATTCCGGAATTGAGCGCGTTCCGAGGCGCCGTCAACTAGGAATCCTTGTGATCGGGTTGAGACGGCCGCTTAAGAAGCCGTTGCCACGTCATACCTACATCAATGACTCTGAGCAATGGACACGTCGAAAAGTTGCGGTGCAAATCGAGTTCTCATTGACGCGTGGCTTCAAACGTCGATTGAAAGGAAGGCGACGGCCCGTGAAACTCGCCAATCACGCTCGCGTCGCTGCCACGCTGTCCTCTCGTCAACGCCAACTCCTTCCTGAACTTGTTGACCACTCGCTTTCCGCACTGGACCTGCCTGGCGCAGGATGGACAAAGCGACAGGCACTTTGGAATTGGAAGTGGCACGGAGCTGCTGGCTGCTTCCACGCCGAAGTCCGCTCCAAACGTTGGAGTCGTTAGATCTTTCATCCGGATGGCACTCGGGATACGTATAATGACACATATGGCGCGAGTGTCGCATGGGAACAACGTGCGGTGGGCGCTCCTCGCCGGGGGCTCCCTCTTTCTTCTGGCCTGCTCGTCCCGGCCACTCGCACGCCCGGCGGTAGCCATTGAATCCGCCTATTCCAGCATCGCCGCTGAATCCTGCCGGCACGAGGTCGACCACGATGACCCCAACGAAACACCGTATCTTGTGTGCCCGGGAATCGCTGGTTACTCCCTGATCGTGCGCCGCGTCGACGCCGGACGCGAGTCCATCGACATCGCCGATCCTTCTCAACGCGCGTTCCCGCTCAACTACCAGGACTTCATCACCCGTCACATGTTTTCACTCGACGATAAAGCCGAGTGGAGGGTTACCACTAAGGACAGAATTCGGACTCCCATCGCGTTGATCGCGCGGGTCCATGCGCACGAGGAAGAAGCAAACCCGGACAAAGTGACCCGCACATATTTGGCACTGGCCAAGATCACGCCCGCCCAGACGTGCGTGGTCGCCAGTATTCCAGAGGGCACGCTCTCGGAGGATGACGTACGCCGCACAGCCGATTCCGCCCCAGGGAGGCAATGCGTTCCCCCTCTGCCGCACATGACTGAAGGTCGCGAGGTCATTCGCTGAGCCCGGAAATCAGGAAAAACGAGCAAACCATGCCAACCGCAGTCGAATTCATGAATGAGTACCGAAATCTCAGGGTCAACGTCGCCATCGACGATCCCGCCACGGGAACCTGTCGCCCTGGCACCGTGGTCGTCCAACTCAGAAAGTACTTCATGATGGATTGGGACGCTGGTAGCACGGAACTGACCGAGTTCAATGCCGTGACCGGCGGAAAGCACGACGCCTGGTACAAGGCAAACAGGGAGCGCATCATGACGGCCACCATGGGGAAGGGTGCGCCCTCTGACTACGGGCTGGCCCTGGAATGGGCGGTCCGTTCCGGCAAAATCCCAGTCGTTAACCAGCAGACTGTCCAGAAATATTGCGACGATAACATGGGAATCGACTGTTCCGGATTTGTCACCAATTATCTGTGCGCGGCTGGAAAGAAGACGTACTCCGCGAACACGGTCCGCAACACCAGCGCAGAATCGTACTACAATGCGGGCCAACACATCAATGACCCCGCCCAGGTGAGAGCAGGTGACGTGCTCGTCCTGATGAATGGTAATTCGGTCAAAACGAATCCCGGCCATGTTGTCGTCGTGCAGTCCTACACGCCCCAATGCTTGCCCGGCGGCAACATGCGAGTGGTCGAATCGACGGCCGCGAGCGGCGCCAATCCAAAACTCCTCGACTCCATGTATTCCGTCGAGAAGATCATATCCAAGGGCGGCGCCGTCCCCGTGATGATTCTCGTAGTCAAGCGGTTCGGCGGGACAATGCATTTCTCCGTGGTCCGGCCATAGGGCACGCCGCTCTGTATCGATCAGAAGCGGAACGCCGTAGGTGGTCGAATCCGTGAGCGGCGCCAATCCAAGACTCCTCGACTCCATGCATTCCGCCGAGAAGATCGCCCGGTATTGATATCGGACGCGTCCCAGAGGGCAGCAGCAGCGACGACGCCGGCATGTGCTGACTGTTTGTTTTCATCCCATGTTTGAAGAATTCGAATGATTCACCGCCAGCAGGCTGCGCTTGGGGGTGACGAACCGGTGACGGCATTGGAAGCAAGGGCGTTAAGGACTGATATCGGTACCTACCTCAGAGGGCTGCTCTGCGTGGTCGATTGCCACGCAGGTCGCCCACGTGGACGTGAATTCGTGCCTGAGGGATCGAAGTTCAAGGTCGCTTGGCAATGTGGCCGGCGTGCGGGTGGATATCTGGGCCGCATGGGCGATATGTGGGAGTTGGAACGCCGATGGACCAACGAACTTAGCGCGCATCCCAAGATCGATTTTTTCAAAGCGTCGCAATGCAAAGTAGACGATGCCCCTCCATTTCTGTCCGGACAGTTCCGCGGTTGGCCGCCCGAGATTGCAGAGGAGAAGAGGAAGCGGCTGGCGCGAATCATCTATGATATGAGCCCGCGCCTCGTCGCGATTCGTTCAGTGGTGCGTTGAGACGAGTTCGATTCAGCTTTGGGCGACGAGTTTACCCGTTTGGTCTTGCACCACCCTTACTTCGTGTGCTTCCACGGCGTGGTCTCCAGCGCGCTCAAACTCTCGCTTGACGCGCCCAAAGGCACTCGTGTGGCATTCACGTTCGATCTAGAGACGAACGGCTCCGTCGATCAACATACCAAGATGCAGTACGACCTCGCCCAAGTGCGGCCGTCGGTTCCTGACAACATGAAAAGCGCGAATGGGCGGGCTCTGGCAAGACACCGACAACAACGTTCCACTCCTGCAAGTGTCGGATTTTCTCGCCTGGGGAATTCGGCGAGAACTCGAACGAATACCCTGCCCAATCCTCTCAACGATCCGCGATACCAACCGCCTGGCAGCCTACATCGAATCCGACGCCAGACCACCAGGGTACGCACAAATGGCCGCAGACATCGATGAGAAAGCAAGATCCATCGCCCGCCGTGAAGGGAAAGATTGACCTGCTCCAGTAAGCGAAGGAGGGTAGACTGGAACAAGAATGTCCTTTACTGTTGTGCCGCTGCATAATCTCACTTTGCCCGTTGGTACTGTGATTCCCTTTGGCAGATTCACAATTCAAGATGTCCCCGAGTCGCTGCTCAAGGATGAGATTCTCGACAGACTCAGCACCCATGACCGGTCTAGTATTCATCGTGCCAAACAAGCATTGATGACTGCATACGAGGCAGATTCCTTTGGGCACCCTGATCCTGATTGGACCGGAACGGAACCGAAAGGCATTCAGGGCCTTCGCTGGCAATCTGCGTTGCTTGCGAACATGTCAATGTGGATGGTGAAACCGACGAGAGTTTGCCTGAGTGTTGGCTTTCACGCCCTTACGAAGATGAATGGTTCTCAGCTCGACCGCCCCTTGTTCAACGGTATCGAGCATGAGCGAACCGTGTTTATCCACGAGCGCGATTTCCAAAACATGCTCAGCGAAGATCACCTCCTGAAGAGCGCAAGGCTTTTCGAAACGATTTCCACCGTGCCCCGCAAGAATTCAGTATGGCCTGCACTTCGGGCATTTTGGGCAGCACTAACGTCGTATCCGGGCGACCTCCGCTATCCACTTTACTGGCAGGGACTGGAATCCCTCTTCGGATCGGATAGTGAAGTCTACGGCGTCAGCAAGCGCCTGCGCGACCGGATATCGTACTTCCTCGCGGGCAACGCGAAAGAGCAGAAAGATCTCCACGACAAGGTAAAGGACTGCTACGCTGTTCGATCCGAAATCGTTCATGGCCGTTGGGAGGATACCAAAAACTTTCATGACGTTCATATGTACACGACGGAGTCGATCGTTCGCACCGTGGTACGCCACATCATGGAGAAACCAGGCATGCTCGGAGGATTTCTTTCGCCACGGCGTGACGATTGGCTTGAACAATGGGTCCAGTCCAAAGCATTCAACCCGCCACCGTTCCCGCCATAACCGTAAGGCAGTAATAGGCGAAGGCCACGCCCCTGGCAACAACGAGAGCGAAGAACGACGGGAAGAATGACACGATGACCAACGAGCTTTTTGAGAACCTGCTCTACGAAGAAGAAGGGACAGGTATCGACTTCAAGAAAGAACAGTACCGCTTCGCAGAAGCAAGCGACGAAGAACGATCAGAACTCGTCAAGGACATCCTCGGGTTCGCGAACGCCTGGCGCAGAACCACGGCGTACATCCTCGTGGGCGTCGAAGAAATCCGTGGTGGAAGAAGCAATGTCATCGGCATTCCAGCCTCGGAGCAACTCGATGATCACTCCTTGCAGCAATTCATGAACTACCTCGTGAACACGCCGGTGCGGTTCAATTACCGAGCGTTCTCGTACGAGGGAAAGCAAGTCGGTATTTTCGTCATTGATGAAGGACAGCAACGACCGATTCACCTCACGAGGAATTATGGCAGGCTCGAAAAGGACAAAGTCTACGTCCGCCGTGGCAGCTCGACAGACCCCAACAAGCCAGCATCACCCACCGAGATCGCACAAATGGGCGTCGGCAGGCCACGAGATAGAGCAAAACTCCTCGTGGAATTCGCCCAAGTTGATCGGGACGACACCATCGGCACGCGACTGGAAAAGACCGGCGAGCATTGCACCATGCCTGCCCGCAAGGACATCCCCAAACCCGCAGACCCAGAGCAGCAATACCCTTTCGGCATCAGCATGCGGGACCCCATGCGAACGCACAACGGTAATTACTATCGCGAGCTCGCCGAGTACGAGTTCCTCACCCGCCTCTGCAGAGCAGTCCGCATCACCGTAAAGAACGTCGGTGAAGTAGCGGCGAACAACGTACGCATGGAACTCGCGGTTCCCATGGGCAGCGGCATCCTCCCACTATTGGACCTTCCGGAAAAGCCGGCACGAAAATGGATGATGGGACGGCCACTCCCGCATGGGATGCGCCCCGTCTTCCGCCGTGATCCGGGCGACGTCAATATTGATCAGAACAACGACCGTTTCCGCATCGAGATCGACTGCAAGGACCTCCAACCAGGACGACGGATCTGGTCGGACAAGTTCTACATCGGCGCCGCAACGACCGGCGAGTACCCCATCAACGGTGAAGTCCTCGCGGACAACCTCCCTACCCCACAACCATTCACCTTAACGTAAGCGTCCGATGAACCCCTCTTCCAATGCCGTTCGCCAAGCCCCATAGTGGTTCCATGACAAGGTCTGCTGTGGCAAGGAAGCTGGGATCAAGGAGCGAGGATTGGCGTTCCAACGCCGTCGGGAAAGTCTGTGGCGGAGCATCGTCATGGCAAAGTGGGCACAACCACCCACCCTGTTTACCTGGGATTGGAAGGCCGCCAACCGTATGCTGATCCCGGAGACCAACTCAGCATGACTAGCGAACAGCGATACCACTTGCGGCGGAGGTTTCCGCTGCTCCCCTACCTGGAACAACAAGGATGGAAGGCCACCGCTTACAG
>JAIQFL010000336.1 GCA_020073365.1 Terriglobia bacterium
GATCACGTCCAGAGCCAATGTTTATAGGGGTTCCAGTGATTTTACCAATTTCTGCTTGGACACGTCTCGATCCAAACGACGGAGCAGTACCTCGGCTGCAAGCAGAAATTGCGCTTTGCCGTCAACGACCGAATGGGCATCGAGCCGGACAATCCACTGGTTTCGCAGTAGTGTCTGCGTTTGATAGGCCGCCACTTCGCGACAAGGGTGGATCTGCCGTTCAGAACGCTGGGTTCGGGACTGCGGCCCGGCCAAAGTACGAGACGGTGACTTCTCGCTCACGTGGATCGCTGTCGCGGCGTGCGGCCTAGTTGGCCGAGGGCCGCTCCACGTGATCGATGACGATTACCTCGACCGGGCCCTTGGCCGCCACGAGGCGCAGCCCGAGCTGCTCTGGAAGCGCGTTGAAAATCGACGGGCTCATCGCATTGGAAGACGCGGCGTCCGGCGGAGGCGGGGGCAGGTGGGGCGTGCTGTCATCGGGCAGAAAATCCAGGCGGACGTCGAAGAGGCCCGTAAATCCGGTCCTATCGACCACCGTGCGGCCGAGCACGACCGAGAGCATCCGGACGAGCTCAGGCATGGGAATCTTTCCGCCAGACATCTGTGCGCCTCCGACTTGCAGAATCACGTCGAGGCCGCCGCACCGCGCCAGGGCCGCCGGGCCGCTTCCCGGCGGCGCCATTCGGTCGCCTGTCGGCTCGGGATGCGGATCGGTAAAGTCCTCGCATCCGCCTTCCTTGGGAGGCGGCAGCTTGGGGCCGCCCCTCGCAATCACGAGATCAAACACCGGAAGTTCCCGCGTCTCCCGATGGATTTTCAACTGGAACCGCTCTTCGAGCAGCGACTGCAGCATGAGGGAGATCTGATCCCGGCTGGAATTGCCGGCGGCTTTCGCGTCGATCGCGTATCTCTCCGAATTGATCCACTCCGGACCGCCGATGATCTGAAACGCCTGCGCCGTGTACGCGCTCTGCATCAGCAGCTTTAATGACAGAGTGCCTGTCAGCCCGTTGGGCAGGGGGCGCATCCTCATGGGGCCCTGGTACCCGACAGGCTTGATCGAGGCGACTTCGAATCTGGGCCGCGAAGCGGGCTGGCCAAACACGGCGACCGCCGCGATGACGGGCAGCACGGCGGCCGCCACGATTCCCGTGCCGGACAATGTGCGCGGAGCGGACCGCGGCTGGCCCAACAGCCGGCCGATGCGGTGCGCCAGAGAGCCGCCGTTGGCGGCCATCACCACCGGCGGGCAGAACGAAGCGAGCCCGGCCAAAGCCCGCGCGTATACCAGGGCGTCGCCGCTCGCCGACACCGCGGCATCGTCGCAACAGAGCTCGCGCTCGGCGCGCAGATGGCCGGATACCCACCACACCGCGGGATGATAAAACAGCAGGGCTTCGACGGCGCTCTGCAGCATGTTGACTAGGTAATCGTAGCGCCGGATGTGCGCCAGTTCGTGAAGCAGAAGCGCTTCCATCTGTTCGGCGGGCAGGCCGGCGAGCGCGCTCACCGGCGCCAGCACCACGGGACGAAGCCAGCCGACCACCGCCGGAGCCTGCACCAGCGACGACACTAGCAGCCGGACCGGATGGGAGACGCGCATGCGAGCCTTTAGCCGGTCCAGGGTCTGCTGCCATGCCGCCGGGGCCGGCCGCACCAGCCGGGAGCGAAGTCGCGCGGCCAGAATCCAGCCGCCGATCAGCCGCACCCAGAGCGCGGTCGCGCCCGCGAACCATACAGCAACTACCCAGGATAGGAACGGCGCTGCCGCCGCGGCGGAGACGCCGCCGGGAAAAGCGGCCTGCAGAGTGCGGACTGCGCCGGGTGCCGTTGTGGAAAGGGGCGCTGCGGGGGAGGTAGTGGCGACGTCAGCCGCCGACGGGCCCAGCACCCACCAGGTCACCAGCGGGGCCGCGGCCATTGCTGCCAGCACCGCGCAGCCGAGCAGGTAGCGAACGTTGGGGACGGACGTCCCCGCCCGTCTCCGCGCCGCGGCGTACACCGCGGCGATCGCCACACCCTGCCACAAAAAGTGGAGCAGCGTCGATCCCAGCCTCGGAACGCCAGGCTGGGCCGCCATAATCTGCAAGGGGTTCATTTCGACCTCCGTTTCCGGCCGTCCAACTCATCGATCATCCTGCGAATGTCCGCCAGTTCCTCGGCGGATGCAGGCTGAGCGCCCAGCGCTCCCATGATCAGACCCCTAGCCGAGCCTTCGAACACCCGCCGCATCAGGTCCCCCGCGATCCGCTGCTGCATCTGGACCTTGGGCGCCGCCGGTTCATAAACGTGCGACCGGAACCGCTCGCTCCTTAGCAGCAGTCCCTTCTCCGTCATCAGAAGCATCTGCTTGAGCGTGGTGTTATAGCCGCAGTCCTTGCCGAGATCCTCGTGGACCTCCCGCACCGTCGCCGGCCCCAGCCGCCAGAGGGCGGCAAGGATATCGACTTCGGCGGGAGTAGGCATCGGAGGATCCGAGGACCGGTGATCGCGCGAGTGGGAAGGCATCTTCAAGGAGGTTACAACGATAAGAATCTTATGTCAACGAAAAAAATCTTAGTTGAACGATAAAAATCCCACCTAAGGCCTCATTCCGCCCGCAACGCATCGGACGGCGAAAGGAAGCTCGCTCGAAAAGCGGGGACAAGCGATGCGGCGAGCGAGAATGGCAGTGCCGACACCGCTCTTTTCCCCCCGCGCGAGCGAGCATGGGAGCATGCGCATCGCCGGCTTCACCACCCATCGCCTCAATGAGCAGGAGCATCCGCATCGAGCGTCGTTTTCGCATGAGGGGGCGAAAACCGGCGACGGGCAGGCGGAACGAGGTGTCTGAGCTCTGCGCGCACCGCACGCCGAGCCGTCCACGTGCGCCGCACGGGCAGAAGCGTGCGGCGCTTGGTACGAGCGGCGCGTATTCCGGTCGGAGCAGGTCGATGACGCTTCGGAGCCTTTGGTTAATGCTTGGTGACTCCTGCTTATCCGGTTGTTTCAGCAAGCCACCAGATGTTGTGGTCCGCAACGGCGCGCGGGTGCCGACGTTCCCCGCCGTGCTACGGGTCTGTCGCACCGCGGTTGAGCGAATGACCCGGTCCGAGCCAAAGTTCACCGCTGGAGGGACGCACAAGCCCAGCAATATGGCTTCTGTCGCGGTCCCAAGCCTTCGTCCCTCATTTGCGATTCGCGGCATGCACCACATATTGGGGTTTGCTGAAACAACCGGATAAGCAAAAAATGACTACACAGGAGAAAATCGACGCTGAAGGAAACACCTCGCAATGGCGATCCCGAGTAGATGGCTCCCAAGTGTCTGCAGCCATTCGCGTTCGACCCGGGCCGCCCGTATCCGATGTCCAATGGGACGAAGCACGTTCCGTTGCGTCTGCGAAACTGCTTTTTCACGATTGGCCCCGCATTCTCGCAGCTATCACGTGGCTCGCAGCCATCCACGCAATTGTTCACCACACCTATGGCGGAAATCCTCTCTTGGTAACGGTTGGCTTGCAATGACCGAGGCTGGGGTCGCTATTGGCTGCGAAGCCAGCGGTCTATTTCAGCAGACGCGGGACAAGAGTTTTCTGTCGTTACTCCCTGACACACCGAACGGAAAATGCTCTCTGCTTCTCGCCATCGCTATGACGATTGAGAGATAGCCCGCCTTGACCAAAGTTGTAGAACCACGCACTGGCCGGATCACTATCTGATGCCGTCCAGTAGAAACCATGCGCCTCCAGCCGTGCATACTGGCCATCACACCGTTGATCCTTCAACTGGAGCGCATTGGGTCCAACTAGCCTCAGCACAGCCGGATTCCGGAGGCTGAAGCGGAGATCGCCGAATTCTGCCGGCGGCGCGCCATCCGCAAGCTTTCACTCCTTGGATCGGTCTTTACCAGGCAGTTTTCGGACGTTGGCCCAAAACCTGCCGTGCCTTTGCCAATGCGTCTTGCCGCCGCTATCGTCGTGCTTACTTCGACCGGCTGGGCGCAGTTCAAAAGCTTCGTTCCTCTGGTAGTCGCACCAACCACCGTCACCGATTCCAAAGGACACTACGTGGACGGGCTCACGCCCGAAGACCTGATACTCTACGACAACAGTGTGCCACAGGCGATACGGATGGATTGGATGACGTATCCTATCGACTTGGTGGTCGCGGTGCAGACGAGCTCGAATTCCGGAGCCGTGATCGATAAGCTGGGCGGCAGCGGCATTCTGTTTACCCAGTTGCTGGCTGCGGACGCAGGCGAGACGGCGGTGATCTCGTTCAGCGACGAGGTGAAGGTCCACCAGGACTTCACCGGCGACCCGGATTCCGTGATTCACGCGCTGCGCATGCTGCGCAAGGAAGGCGGCAACGCGCACATGCTGGATGCCTTGGGCCAGGCGCTCTTTATGCTGGAACGGCGACCGCCGGGGCGGCGGCGAATCATCCTCATGATTGCGGAGAAGCACGATCGTTCGAGCAAGGCGCCGCTGCCCGAAGTGATGGAGCGAGTGGAGCGGCTAAATGCCGCGGTTTATTGGCTGACCTACTCGCCATTCTTGGAGCCGTTCACAGTGAAGGCCAAGACTGCCGAGGATCTGAAACCCGAAGCGGAGCGGATCAAGATGCCGGCGTGCGCCTGGTGTCCGCGCCCCGACGACACCCCCGTTCCGCCCGATTTGGGACCAGGCAATATCATCTATGCGTTGGGCGAATTGATGCGGTTGCACCAGCCGGATCTTTCCAGCTTGTTCACCAAGACCACCGGCGGGCGAACCCTGAGTTTCCTGAAGAAGAATGCTCTGGAGCAGGCCATTCAACTGGTGGGCGAAGAGGTGCATCGCCAGTACATTCTCAGCTTCGAGCCGAAGGGCGGCGAACCAGGGAAGTTTCATGCGATCCGGGTCGCCGTGAAGAACCAGCCCGAACTTCAGGCAAAAACGCGTGAGGGATATTGGGCCCTGCAATAGCGGCGGTCTGGCTGCGCGAGCACGGTCCGGTTGGATTGCGTCCAGTTAAGGGCCCACCCAGCTATATCCGGTGGAATGCCTTCAGAATCTCGCGCGTGGAGTAGTGCAGGGCGATGGGGCGGCCGTGGGGACAGCTCATCGGGCAATCCGTTGCGGCGAGCGCGCGCAGCAGCCATTCCATCTTGCTGGCGTCCAGGCGGGTATTGATTTTGATGGCAGCCTGGCAGGCGATGGAGGCACAGATATTGCGGCGGAGGTCGTCGAGCGACACGCCCTGTAACTCGCCTTCGGCGGTTTCCAGGATCTCGAACAGGACCCATTCCAGGTCCGATGCGCTGACGGCGGCGGGGGCGGCCTTCACCGCGATGGTCCGGTTGCCGAAGGGCTCGGTCTCGAAGCCCGAGGCATGCAACTCGTCGGCGATGCGGGCGTAATCGATCTGTTGCTCGGCGGTCAGTTGCAGGATCAGCGGCAGGAGCAGACGCTGCATCTCCACGCGCCCGGCGGCACGCTGCTTCATGACCTGTTCGAATAAGATGCGCTCGTGGGCCACGTGCTGATCGATGATCCACAGTCCGTCCCGGCTGGCGGCGATGATGAAGCTTTCGTGGATCTGGCCCAGGGGGCGCAGTTCGGAGAGCACCGAGAGCGAAATCTCGGGCGCGGGAATGGCTTCGCGCGGGAAATCGCCATGCGCGTCGAGATGGCGCTGGAGTTTGCCCGAGGGAGGTGGGCCGGGAGTGACCTCGAGCGGCGGTGCGCTGAAATCCAGGCGCGGCGCCGGGCCACGCGCAGGGCGCAACGCGAAGTCCGGCAAAGCCGTCTCAGGCGAGGCGTTCTCGGATACGAGCGGGGGCCTCAGTGCGCCGTCCACCGCCCCCTGGCTCGGACCGGCGACGAGGCTCCGTTCGGCGGGCGGCTCGTTCTCTATCATCTGGCTGAATTCCGAATACGGCAGGCGCGCGGCGGGCTGCGCTGCATCGCCCGGAGGGTACGCCACCCGCGGAGTCGGCGAAAACGAGGGCGCGGGACGGCTCTCCATGAGCCGCTCGCGGAGAGTGTCGCGCACGAAATCGTGGATGAAATTCCCGTGGCGGAAGCGCACCTCGGTTTTCGAAGGGTGCACATTGACGTCCACTTCTTCGGCGTCGCATTCGAGGAAGAGCAGCGCGAAGGGGTACGAGGAAGGCGGTATCAGGTTGTGATACGCCGAGGAGAGCGCGTGCAGCATCAGGCGGTCACGGATCAGGCGGCCGTTCACGAAGATGAAAATGGAATTGCGATTGCCCTTCTGCACCTGGGGGCGCGAGAAGAACCCCGTCAAGCGGAACCGGCGAGCGGGCTCGGCGATTTCCGGATCCGGTTCGCTGCGGTATTCGGCGATCGCTTCGGAGGGCGGGACACTGGGCGGAGGCAGAAACAGATCCCTCTCCCGCACGCCGATATCCACCAGCTCGTCCAGCACCTGGCTGCCGAATACCTGGTAGACACGCTCCTTCAAGGTGGCGACCGGGGTCACGCGGAGCAGTTCCGTGGGGCCGCTGGTGAGCTGGAATGTCTTGCCGGGATGCGCCAGGCTGTAGTGCGTGACCAGCGAGGCGATGTGCGCCAGCTCGGTTGGTTCGGTGCGCAGGAATTTCCGGCGGGCCGGCACGTTGTAGAAAAGGTCCCGCACGGTGATGACGGTGCCGCCTCCCAGCGCGGCTTCTTCACACCGCAACATCTTGCCGCCGGCAATCTCGATGCGCGTACCGGTAGTCTCCTCGGGCGACCGGGTTTCGAGCAGCAGCCGCGAGACCGAGGCGATGGACGGCAGGGCCTCGCCGCGGAATCCCAGCGTCGAGATCGAGAGCAGGTCCTTCACGTCGCGCAGCTTGCTGGTGGCGTGGCGCTCAAAGGCCAGGAGCGCGTCGTCGCGCAGCATGCCGCAACCGTCATCCACGATGCGGATCAGACGGCGGCCCCCGGATTCCACTTCCACGCGAAGGTCCGTAGCGCCGGCATCGAGCGAGTTTTCTAGCAGCTCTTTGACGACCGAGGCGGGCCGCTCGACCACTTCTCCGGCAGCGATCTTGTTGGCGACCTGGTCCGGCAGTATGCGGATGCGACCCATGGTGAATGTTCACTATAGCCCACGGCTGGTACAGCACCGGAAGACTGGGCGGCGGGCCGGAGGCCGTCCAAACGCCGGCTGACAGACGACGAAAGGCGATCGTCTGTCCTACGATTTCATCGTCATCGTCTCCGGGTCCCATTGACAGACGCGCTTCTCGAAGTAGCTGATATTCGATAGCAGCGCGGGACCCGCCGCGCGAAAGCCGAACACCGCGTCTTCGATCACCGGCTTTCGCGCGCGCACGGCGTTGACGAAGTTGCGATGATGATCGAGCCAGTCGCTGTAGCCCGGAGGCGGGAGGTATCGTTCATCTCCCTGCGGCCGCATGGAATCCGCGGTCGCCCGGCGCACCGGGTACTTGTCGCGGTATTCCTTCATGTATTGCTCCTCGATGGCTTTGGAGAAGGTGTCGGCGGTCTGGCCCGGCTCGGCTTCGCGCGGCTGCCTGGAGACCGTCACGCCATTTCCAATCGTCAGGATTCCCTCACTGCCCACGAACCGGAAGCCTTGCGTTTCAGCGGCGCCATCCTTGAAGTCGACGCGCAGCGAGAGGTTGAAGGCCGGAAACTTGCCCCGGGCCGGATAGTCGTAGAGACCCAGCATCACGTCCGGCACGTCGCGTCCGTCCTTCCAGAAACGTATTCCGCCGGTAGTGAACACGCGCGTGGGCCCGATGGCTCCGAGGACAAAATGGATTCCGGAGAAGAGGTGCACGAACAGGTCGCCGCCCACCCCGGTGCCGTAGTCGCGATAGTTGCGCCAGCGGAACAGGCGCACGGGTTCGAAGGGCACCTTGGGCGCGCGCCCCAGGAAGCGGTCCCAATCGATGGTGGAAGGCGAGGCGTCCGGCGGAATGGAATACCGCCAGGCGCCGATGGCCGAGTTGCGGTCCACCCACGCCTCCACCAGGTTCAGCTCGCCGATGGCGCCGCCCTCCAGCAGCTCTTTGGCTTTCTGGTAGATGATGGAACTGACGCGCTGGCTGCCCACCTGCATGATGCGGCCGGTGCGCTGCTGTGCTTCGATCACCTCTTGGCCGTCGTCGATCAACTGCACCATGGGCTTCTCGCAGTAGACGTCCTTGTTGGCGTTCATGGCGTCGACCGCGATCTTCCGGTGCCAATGGTCGGGGGTGGCGATAATCACGGCGTCGACGTCGGGATGCGCCAACACCTCGCGGTAGTCGCGCGTGATGAAGACGCGATCGCCCCATACCTCCTTGGCGCGAATCAGGCGGCCCTGGTAGACGTCACTCACGGCCACCAGTTCCACCCCTCCCGTAGCGAGCGAGGTGCGGGCATCGCCGCTCCCCTGTATTCCATTGCCGATCAGTGCGACGCGGATACGGTCGTTGGGAGAAACGTTTTGCGGGGTCTCGGCAAGCAACTCGCCGGCGAGCGAGGCGCCGGCGGCAGCGCCTAGAAAATGCCTTCTGGTGGTGGTCATGAGAGGATTCCTCGCTAATACTGTAGCTCGCATGCAGCACACGTGGGGGGGCGCGAAACGCAAGCTTTCGCCGGCCCCCGGTAATTTTGATTCTGAGCCGATCAATATACCTCAATGTCGAGAAGAAGCGAATTCAGGGAAGCCTGTTCCGTATCTGGAACACATCCTCAAAGTCTTGACCGGATTCACCTCGGGCCTGAAGAGGTTTCAGTGGGTGGTGGACCCTGCTGGACTCGAACCAGCGACCAACAGATTATGAGTCTGCCGCTCTAACCAACTGAGCTAAGGGTCCATAATTGAAAAGCTTACCATGCAGCCAGCGAACACACGTCCGCATTTCCGATAACATTGGATTATATCACTACGACAATATCCATCCAAACGAGGGCAGAGAGGAAATGAGAGGAACAAGAGAGGAACGACACCTGTATTACGAATCAGCAGTAGTTCCGATGTAGGGCGTATCCTTGCTACACCCCTATAGGATTCAGAACAACGTGTCTCACAATCCACTGCTCTGTTCGTAAGTGCTTTGCTGAAGGCGCAACGGCTGGAGAGGTCGGCGTCTACATGTCGGCGGACCACCTTGTCTGCAATTTGGCGCTGTTTGACAGCATGACACAGCGGACTGGACGTGTGAATCACTTCGGCAGGGGAGACGGCAGGGGAGAAGCTCAAATCGGAATCGTGTACGCGAGCGCAGGTGATGACAAGCGGCGGAAAATCTATGCGCGTCTGCCGCAACGGCTGCGGCTCAAGATCCCAGTGGATTTCACCATAACGGGCTCGACTTCGGCTGCTCCACGCGCCACAACCCCACCGAACGCGTAGCCTCCAACGCTCTCTGGTATTCCGAAGTCGTGATCCGGCGATCGATCTCCACGAATTGCGTGCCGGATACTCGACCCGTCGGATAGTACTGGTCCATCACGTTGACGTAGGTGTCCCGCGAAACCTCCCCGGCAAGAAACTGCATGATCGATTCGGTGCCGGCGATACTCCCGGGCATCACCAGATGACGCACCAGCACACCTCGCTTCGCCAGGCCATGGTCGTCAACCTTGAGTACGCCCACCTGCCGGTGCATTTCTCGAATGTTCCGGCGGGCTGCTTCGGGATAGTCTCGCGCCTTCACATAACGCAGGGAGAGTCCCGCGTCCCAGAACTTGAAATCCGGCATGTACACGTCCACGATCCCGTCTAACAAATGGAGGCTGTCCAGCGAGTCGTAGGACGAGGTGTTGTAGACCAGCGGCAGGCGCAGTCCCCGATCCACAGCAATGGGGAGAGCCTCCAGAATTTGCGGAACCACGTGCTCCGGCGTCACGAAGTTGACGTTGTGGCACCCATGGCCCTGCAGCTCGAGCATCATGGCCGCGAGCCTCTCGGGCCACACCTCCGGGCCCCGCATGATCTGGCTGATGTCGAAGTTTTGGCAGAAGACGCACCGCAGATTGCACATCGAAAAAAAGATAGTTCCGCTACCTCTCCATCCGCGCAGGCAGTCCTCCTCGCCGAAGTGCGGGAAGTAGCTGCTCACCTGGGCGTAACGTCCCGTGTGACACGCCGCGGTTTTGCCGGCCATCCGGTCCACGCCGCAGTCCCGCGGGCACACCAGGCAACGCGCCAGTCGTTCCAGCGCCTCACCCGCCCGGCGATGCAGTTCGCCGGAGCGGTACAAGGTCATGTAGGCAGGTTCGAAGTCCGCGTTCGGCAGGATGAATTCGGTCCCAGTCCTCTCGGCCGGCATGGCTAGGTACCCCAGACTGGTCTGATTATATCCCCCGCTCGGGCGCGATGCTGGCTCGAGCGCCCGCTGCCAGGTGCGCTCGCTCCTGGGCATGCAGTTCAATCTCCGTGCGACGCCGGCCTTACTGCACCCGCGCCCGGCGCAGATACACCAGCAGTTGATATCCAAGAATGAGGGCTGCCAGCAGGGCCGCAATCGCCCAAGTCAGGTCGCCCAGAACCGCATATAGGGCCATCACGCGATCGCTGAAGAACCGTCCCAGGGAGATATAGACGGCCGCCCCCGTGAATTCACCCAGAATGTCCCAGAAGAGGAATCGGTGCCATGGGTAGCCGGCCGTGCCGCTCGCCAGATTGATCCAGGGTCCCAGGGGACTGAGCAGCCAGCGGGTGATAAAGATGCCGGGGCCGCCCCAGGCTTTCGCTCTGGCTTCCATGGCCTGCAGGCTGGCGCGACTTCCGAGCATGCCGCTGAGCCTTGTCACGACAGCCGGCCCTCCCCATCGGCCGATGGCGTAGCCGGCCTGATCGCCGAGGATGGAACCGGCGCCAGCCGCGCCGACAGCCCACCAGAGATTCATGGCGCCTTGCGAAATCATCGAACCCGCGACGATCAGAAGGAGCGTAATCGGCAGCGGCACTCCGATGGCCGCAATGGTCACGATTCCGAAAAGGGCCGGCGCGCCGTACAGTGAGACCGCCGCGAGGAGTTGATCGTTCATCGCGGTTGGCCGCCGGGTGGTTGCGCGGCGGCATCGATGGCGCGTTGCAGTTGGGCTATCAGTTCAGGAACGGGGCGGTTCAGGTCGCGAGCGATGTGGCGAACGGATCGCCGATTTTGCGGCTCACGCGGATGAACCCCAATGGCTTGAAACAGCACGGAGGCGGGTACGTGGTGGGTATGGGCGATAAATGGGACGGACATCCAGGCACGGATGGGCTCATTTTCCGTGCGGATGTGGCGCGCCCGCCGGCTGGCCCTGGAGGCGAAGACGAAAGTGCCCGCGATCGCCAGCATGAAGGCGAGCGCCACAACCAGCGTGCGCCGCCACGTTTCCCGCACAATCCAATATAGCCGGTTTCCGCTCCGTTCCCAGCGTCTGGTCCGTAACTCATGATAGGATAGAGCCAATTGGAGGGCGACAGATGGCTCAGTGCTCCCGACGCAATTTCTTGAAGGCCGGACTCGCCGCGGGTGTGCTCGCGGGAACTGGACGGCTGCCCTTAGGTGCGGCGCGCGGGTCGGCTACGGACTGGGTGACGCTCGGGAAGTCCGGCGTCAAGGTAACGCGGCTCGCGTTCGGCACCGGGACGTTCAGTGGGCGAGTTCAGCGCGATCTGGGACAGGACCAGTTCACGACGCTGGTGCGCTACGCATACGACCGGGGCATTCGCTTCTTCGAGACCTCCGAGACCTACGGCGACATGCACCGGATGCTGGGCGTGGCCTTGAAGGGGATCCCGCGCGATACGTACCGGCTGATGTCCAAGGTGACGACGCGGGAGGGAGTGAATCCGCAGGAAAAGATCGACGAGCTGCGCAAGCTCGCGAATACCGATTACTTCGACGTGATGCTGATGCATTGGCAGCACGCGGCCACCTGGCCGGCGGACACGGTGCGGTGGCAGGACGGGATTCTGGAAGCCAAGGCGAAGAAGGTAGTGGTGGGGCACGGCGCGTCGGTGCACGGGCTGCCGGCGCTGCGCCGGTTTCCGGGAAACAAGTGGCTCGAGATCGCCATGATCCGGATGAACCACAACGGTGCCAAGATGGACGCGGAGGATTACAACACGAACGGGTCTGGGAACGTGAGCGAGGTGGTCACGCATGTGAAGCAGGTCCATACGGAGGGTATGGGCGTAATCAGCATGAAGCTGGTTGGAGAAGGTACGTTGACGACCCGTGAGGACCGCCAGGCGGCGATGAAGTTCGCGTTCAATAATGCGGGTGTCGATTCCGTGACACTTGGTTACAAGAACACCGCGGAGATCGACGAGGCGATTGAGAATTTGAACCTGGCGCTGGCGTAGCCCGTCCGCCCCACAAGGGCACTCATCAGCGCAGCACCTCTTCGCCTTCGTAGCCGTGAGATTCCATCTGGCGAAGGACCATATCGTGATAGACACCGCGGGCACGCATGAGATCCTCGTGAGTTCCGCGCTCGATGATGCG
>JAIQFL010000007.1 GCA_020073365.1 Terriglobia bacterium
ATCCTGAAAATCCCGACCATGTGGTGGATCATCGCTTCGGGCGCGCTGCTGAACTTCAACATGTATGCCATCGCCACTTTCCTGCCCGCGTTTCTGAGCCGCATTCACGGATTGACCCTGGCCCGGTCGGGCATCGCCACGGGGATCGTATTCGCCGTCGGCGGGGTCGCGGGAGGCCTGCTCGCGGGACGCTGGGGAGACCGCATCATCCACAAGCGCAAGAATGGGCGGCTCCTCGCCGCGGCGGCCATTGCGGCTATCGGAGCACCGGCCGGGTACCTGGGCATCGGCGCAGGTGGCGTGTTCGCGGCGATCGCGCTGATCGCCGTCGCCTACGCCACGCTGAACGCTTACTACGGCCTGGTCTACTCCGCCATTCAGGATATCGTCGCGCCCTCCATGCGCGGCACCGCCATGGCGATGTACTTCATGGCGATGTACCTGTGCGGCGCCTCTTTTGGGCCGCTGCTCACCGGCAAGCTCAGCGATCTGATGGCGCGGCGTGCCGCCGATGCGGCGGGCGCCGCGCGGGTCACGGAAGCCTTCAAGGCGATTGGGCTCCAGCAGGCCATGTTTATCATCCCCATCCTGTCCCTGCTGCTTGCGTTCGTGTTGTACTGCGGGTCGCGAACCATCGTCGCGGACATGCGCAAGAGAGAAGCCCCCGCAACGTCGAGCGTGTATGCAGATTGAAGACGTGAAGGCATCCATCGGCCGGGAAGCCGGAGTCAGCGAATGGCTTGAGGTCACGCAGGAGCTCATCGACGAGTTTGCCTCCCTCACCGGCGATCGGCAGTGGATCCACGTCGATCCTGAACGCGCGCGCCGCGAATCGCCGTTTGGCGCCACGGTCGCCCACGGATTCCTGACGGTGGCGCTGCTGAGCAGGCTCGTGAGCCAGGCGGTCGACCTCCAGATAGAATCCAAGCTGCGCGTGAACTACGGCTTCAACCGGCTGCGCTTCCCCGCGCCCGTTCCCGCAGGGGCCCGGATTCGGGCGCACGTCACACCAAACGCCGTCCGGGAGGTTGAGGGCGGAGTCGAAATCGCCTGGGGGGTCGTGGTAGAGGTGGAGAACCAGGCGAAGCCCGCGCTCGCAGCCGAGTGGCTGCTGCGGATCTACTTTTGAGGAGCCCGATGGCAGCGTCTTCCGAAACCATCGAGATGCGGGACGGTGAGAGGATTCCTCTCGATGCCCTCCGCGACTATCTGCGCGGCAAGATCGACGGGACGGAGCGTGGGGTCGAACTGGAGCAGTTTCCCAACGGGCATTCGAACCTCACGTACCTGTTGCGAGTTGGCGGACGCGACTACGTGCTGCGCCGCCCTCCCCTGGGACCTGTGGCGCCCAAAGCTCACGACATGGTCCGCGAGTATCACGTTCTACGCGCGGTCGGTCCGCACTTCCCCCAGGCGCCAAAGGTCTTCCTTTCGTGCCAAGACCCCGCCGTGTTGGGAGCGCCGTTCTTTGTGATGGAACGGCGGCATGGGGCGGTGTTGCGGAAGGAGATCCCTGCCACGATCGCGGCCATCCCGGAACACCCGCGGCTGATCAGCGAGGCGTTTCTAGATACCATGGTCAGGCTGCACGCCATCGACGCCTCGGCCGATGACGTGCGCCCGTTGGGAAAGCCCGAAGGCTACGTCGAACGCCAGGTGCGCGGCTGGGCGGACCGCTGGGAGCGCGCCAAAACGGCGGACGTTTCCGAGATGGATCAGGTGGTCCGATGGCTTGCCGCGCGGATGCCGCAGCCGCTCGCGCCGTCGCTGATTCACAACGATTACAAGCTGGACAACATCATGCTGGCTTCCGGCTCTCCCGGCTGGGACACGGCTGGTACTACCGCTTCGCTGGTGGAGGCGGTGCTCGATTGGGAGATGGCTACCATCGGCGACCCCCTTTCCGATCTCGGTTTGACCTTGTGTTATTGGACCTGGGCCACGGACCCGGAGGTCCGCGCGGCGGGCATCCCGGCTTTATCGGCAAGGCCCGGATGGTACACTCGCGACCAGCTTGTGGCGCGGTATGCCGAACGCACCGGGCGCGACGTGACCCACATCGGCTATTACGAAGTGCTCGGGGTCTTCAAGCTGGCGGTGATCATTCAGCAGATTTATTGCCGATTCCACCGCGGGCAGACGCACGATGAACGGTTCGAAAACTTTGGGGCTCGCGCCAGGGGATTGGCGAAACGTGCCGCCTGGCTCGCGGAGAAATACAGTTAGCGGGAATCATCCATGCATTTCGAATTCTCAGAAAGAGTAAGAGACCTTCAGAAGCGATTGACCGCCTTTATGGATGAGCACATCTATCCCAATGAGGCGCGCTACCACGAGCACACCAACGGACCGAACCGATGGCAGGCGGTCCCGGTGATCGAAGAGTTGAAGCCCCATGCGCGGGCGGCCGGGTTATGGAACCTGTTCCTGCCGGAAAGCGACCTCGGCGCCGGGCTCACCAATCTGGAGTACGCTCCGCTGTGCGAGATCATGGGCCGCTCGACGATGGCGCCCGAGGTTTTCAACTGCTCCGCGCCCGATACCGGCAACATGGAGGTGCTGGAGCGCTATGGCTCTCCGGAATTGAAGGAGCGCTGGCTCAAGCCGCTGCTCGCCGGTGAGATCCGTTCCTGCTATGCCATGACGGAGCCGCAGGTGGCATCCTCGGACGCCACCAACATCGAGGCCGCGATCCGGCGCGATGGCGATCATTACGTCCTCAATGGCCGCAAGTGGTGGATCTCGGGCGCCGGCGACCCGCGATGCAAGGTCGCGATCTTCATGGGCAAAACGGACACCGCCGCGCCCAAGCATAAACAGCAGTCCATGATCGTCGTGCCGATGGATGCTCCGGGCGTGACCGTCAAGCGCATGCTGACCGTCTTCGGGTACGATCACGCGCCGCACGGGCACGCGGAGGTCTGGTTTGAAAACGTGCGCGTGCCGGCGGCCAACCTGTTGTTGGGAGAAGGACGCGGCTTCGAGATCGCGCAGGGGCGGCTCGGACCGGGGCGGATTCATCATTGCATGCGCCTGATCGGCGTGGCGGAGCGCGCCCTGGAGGGCATGGGCCGGCGCGTCCGGTCGCGCGTGGCGTTTGGCAAGACCCTGGCGGAACAGGGGACCATCCGCGCGGACATCGCCAACTCGCGCATGGAAATCGAACAAGCGCGCCTGCTGGTCTTTAAGGCCGCTTACATGATGGACACGGCGGGCAACAAGGCCGCGCGAGCGGAGATTGCCATGATCAAGGTGGTGGCGCCCAATCTGGCTCTACGCGTGCTAGACCGGGCCATTCAGGCGCACGGCGGCGGCGGAATTTCCCAGGACTTCGAATGGGCCGCTGCCTGGGCCAACTCGCGGACTTTGCGGTTTGCCGATGGCCCGGATGAAGTGCATCGCGAATCCATCGCCAAGCTGGAGCTGAAGAAATAGACGTGGGACAGACCATCGTTTTTGGTGGTCTGTCTTTTTGGACAGACTGTCATTTGATAGGATCAACACCATGCGTTACATGACGATGTTGTTCGCGCTACTCATGATCGCGACCGCTGCCGATCGCGATTTGGCGGGCCGTTATGCGGGCGAATGGAAGAGCAGCAGCGGCAGTGGAGACGGGGCCATTCGCTTGAGCCTGGATTCAGCACCCGACGGCGCCTGGAAACTGGACGTCGTGTTCACCTTCGCCGGTGCCGATGTCAAGACCATCGTGCGCCAGATCAAGGTCGATCAGTCCAAACTGGACGCCTCCTACGATTTCGACTTGATGGGCAACACGCTACGCTCCAAGATCACGGGCGAATTGAAGGGAACGGCGTTGGAGGGGCGTTATCAGACGACCACGGTAGATGGTGGCACGGCGGTGGATGAAGGTACGTGGAGCGCGGCGCGGGCGAAGTAGCTGCAGCCCGGAAAGACAGACCACAAAAGGCGATGGTCTGTCCCACAGGATCATGGTAGCAATCGGCCCCCATCGACGATCAGGGTCTGCCCGGTGATGTAGGAGCCGCGCTCGCTGGCCAGCAGCAGCGCCATTTCGGCGATCTCCTCCGGTTGGCCCAAGTGCTTGATAGGCTGCTCTTCCATGATCTTTTCGCGCTTGGCGTCGTCTTTCCAGTAGTACTCGCTGAGCACCGTCTGAATCATGCCGGGCGCAATGGCATTGACCCGCACGCCGCGGGGGCCAAGTTCCAATGCATAAGACTGCGTCATCATGATTAAGGCCGCCTTGGTCATGCTGTACAGCATCCCGTGATATTGCGGACGAATACCGGCGATGGACGCGATGTTGACGATCGAGCCCCAGCCGCGTTCGCACATGCCCGGCGCAATCGCCTGCATCAGGCGGAAAGCACTTTTCAGGTTCACCTCCACCATCTTGTCGAACTTGCCCTCATCGATCTGCAGCACGGGCTCCTGCGCGATGTTGGTAGCCGCGTTGTTGACCAGGATATCGATCCTGCCGAATTGCCGGTTGCAGGTTTCCACCAGGCGTTGAATCTGGTCGGCGCGGCCAACGTGGCAGGCCAGCGGATAGAACGTGCCAGGGTTCCCTGCCATTTCCGCAGCCACCTGGTCGAGCGTTTCCTGCTTGCGACCGCAAATCACCACCGTAGCTGCTTCACGCGCGAAGGCCTGCGCAATCGCGCGGCCGATGCCGCGGCTCGCTCCGGTCACCACGGCGACCTTGTCCTTCAGAATAGGGCTGGATATCGTCATTTTCATTTGCGCCTCGACAATGCTAAAATCACCAGACTTGGACCACCCGAAGAGTACGGCCACTAAAACTCGGACCTACCTGACCCGGCATGCGTTCAATCACCTGGTTGGATTCGAACTGGTTCGCGTGCATCGCGACGGGCTCACTATCCAATGCCGCGTGCGGCCCGAACTCCTCAACAGCGCGGGAGCGGTACACGGCGGTGTGACTGCCAGCCTTGCCGACGCGGCAGTCGGCAGCGCGCTCCACCACCATTTTGGCGGGACACGCCGCTTCACCACCGTGGAACTGAAGATCAACTACTTCCGCCCAGTCACGGAGGGCCGGCTGCTGGCGCGGTCCCGCCTGGTGCGGATCGGCTCCAAAATATGTGTAGGCCAGGTTGATCTCTCTGATGAACATCGGCGGAGTGTGGGCCTCGCAATCGTAACTTACATGTTCCTGGACGCTCCCCCAGCAGCCTCTTGATTGACAGGGGTTGGCAGGCTGAAGCCTGCCCTACCGTCGACTACCGTCCTGGCGATCCGTTCCCGATGAAAGGCCGCGTCGCCAAAAGCGATCTCGGAAGCCTTGGCGCGCCGATAGTACAGATGGATGTCGTTCTCCCATGTGAATCCCATACCGCCGTGCACCTGGATTCCGCGATTTCCCACGTCCCGATAGGCCTCGCTGGCATAGGCTTTGGCCACCGAAACCGCTGTACGCGCATCCGCTGCGCCTTGGTTCAAAGCCCAGGCGGCGTAGTATGCGGCCGAGCGCGAGCTTTCCGTCAGCAGCAGCATATCCGCACACTGGTGCTGCACGGATTGAAACTGGCCGATCGCCTTTCCGAACTGCTTCCGCGTCTTGGCGTACTCCACCGAAAGTTCCAGGATCCGCTGCATCCCGCCTACCATCTCCGCCACCAACGCCACCGTGGCCACATCCATCGCGCGATCCAACGCCGCTTGCGCCTGGTCTCCGCGCGCCAGCACCTCGGCGGGCGCCTCGTCGAACGCCACCGAGTACAACTGTCGCGTCCGGTCGATTGAGGGCATACGGCGAATCGAGACCCCCCGCGCGGAACTACACACCTGCGCGACCACCACCTTGTGGCTGCTGCGCGCCACGCACAGGAGCAAGTCCGCGGTGGCCGCATCCGGCACCAGCAACTTGGTTCCGCTGAGCCGTCCATTCCTCAGTTCCATCCCGACGCCGCCGGTCTCCCAGCACGCGTTTTCCTCGAGCAGCGCCAGGGTCGCGCGTGCGCGCCCTTCGCAAATCGCCTTCAGCCCGTTGCCCCCTTGCGGGAGAGCGTTCAGTAATGCGCCGGCAACAAACACGGTCGAGAAATACGGACCCGGCAGCAGCGCTCGGCCCATCTCTTCGGCGGCAACCGCCATCTCGACCAGGCCCAATCCCATGCCGCCCGACTCCTCGTCGAAGATGATCCCCGTCCAGCCATGCTCCACGATTTTTCGCCACAGCTCTTCATCGTATGCGCCGTCGATTTCCATGAGCCGCCGCACCTCCGCGATCGGGCACTCGGATGTGAAGAAGCTGCGCGCCGTATGCTGCAGCATCTGCTCGGTCTCGGTGAGTCCAAATTGCATGGCGTGTTCCCTAGTAGCTCCTCGGCAGGCCCAGCACGAAGTGGCCGATGATGTTGCGTTGGATCTCCGAGGTCCCGGCCTCGATCGTGTTGCCGCGCGCGCGCAGATACGAATACGCCCACTGGCCCTCGTCGAATGCGAACTCGCTCCCCTTCTCGAGTTGAGCGAATGGGCCCAATACCTCCTGGGCTACCTGCTGGAAGCGCTGGTTCAACTCGCTCCAGAAGAGTTTTTGAAGGGAGCCCTCCGGCCCCGGCGTCCCATTGTGGTTGACACGGCTGATCGAACGAATCTGGTTCAGCCGCATGATCTCGATTTCCGCGTAGATCTGGCCCAGCTTTTGGCGGATGACCGGATCGCGCGACGCCGGCGCGCCATGGCGGTCGATCGTGTGGGCCAGATCCACCAGCCGCTCGAACTGCCGTTTGTAGAGAACGTGCAGGCCCGCACCCAGAGTGGCGCGTTCATGCATGAGCGTACCCAGCGCCACGTTCCAGCCATCATTCACGGCACCCAGGACGTTCTCGGCCGGCACGCGAACGTCGTGGAAGAACAGTTCGTTGAATTCCGATTCTCCGGTGATCTGACGCAGCGGCCGGACTTCCACCCCGGGACTGCGCATATCCACCAGCAGCACCGTCAAACCGTTGTGCTTCGCCGCGGAGGCATCCGTGCGCACCACCAGTTCGCACCAGTCGGCTGCCCAGCCCAGGCTGGTCCAGACCTTCTGCCCGTTCACCACGAAGTGGTCCTCTTCCAGTCGCGCCTCGGTGGAAAGGGCGGCGAGGTCCGAACCCGCATTCGGCTCGGAGAAGCCCTGGCACCAGATTTCCTCCGCGCTGAGGATCTTGCTCAAGAAGCGCTGCTTCTGCGCCTCCGTTCCGTGGGCGATGATGGTCGGCCCGATCAGCGTGAGGCCCAGCACGTTGGCCAGGGGGGGCGCCGCGGCGCGCGCCATTTCCTCGGTGAAGATTACCTGCTCGATCAGCGCGGCCCCGCGGCCGCCATACTCGCGAGGCCACGATACTCCGGCCCATCCTCCCTCGTGCACTTTCTGCTGCCAGGCGCGGAGCCAGGCGAAGTTCTCCTCCATGGACTCTCCGGCGGAGTTGCGGTCCTGCCAGTCGCTCGGGATGTTGATCGCTAGCCACGCCCGTAGTTCGTCCCGAAAGGCGCGTTCCGAGTCCGTGTAGTTGAGGTCCATTTGGTCTACCGCCAGGTCCGCAAAGCGGCGTCCTCGATGAGATGGGGGATGCCATTGAAGGAGTCGAGGGTGAAGCGCTCCCGGTCGAAGATGAACTCGGTCACCGAACTGTTGCGAACGCGCCAATTCACGTCGAGAAAGCTCCTGACGGGCGCCCGGAGCGCGAAGTGGACGGCGAAGCCGATCGGTCCGCCTGAGGTAAAGACGGCGACGCGGCGGCCCGGCGGCCCCTCCATGATCCGGCGGATCGCGCCGGACACGCGGTCGCGGAAGGTAGTCCAAGGCTCCACGCCGTCAGCCGTGCCGCCCTCCAGCCAACGCAACATCAGCGCTTCAAACATTCGTTGGAATGCGCGATTGGCATTGGGTCCGGAGCGGGCCTGCGCATACTGAGCGGCCAGCGTCGCCAGGATCTGCTCGCTCCCGGTCGCGGCTGGGTCTGGGTCTAGTGGGACAGGCGGTTCCGCCTGTCTCGCCCGCTGGCGGGCGATGATTTCTCTCACAGTCGCGGCTCGGCTTGGGTCGGCTGACGCCAAATGCTGCAACATCCCGGGGGCGTCGTATTCGTTCCACGCCGCATCCGCCTGGGGCTCCGGCCAAGGCTGGCCCGACGCCCGAAAACAGTCCGCGACAACCTGCTCCGTTCGCGTCTGCCGCGGCAGGTCGCCCGAATACACCTCATCGAAACGAACCTGTTGGCGCAGCCAGAATTGCGCCAGCCTGGCGGCCTGGGTTTCCCCCAGCGATGTAAGGACAGAGCGCTCCCCCTGGAAAGGTTCTGCCTGGCCGTGTCTCACGAGCGTCAGAGTACTCACGTTCCGTGAATCGCTTCGAACAACCCCGCGGCTCCCTGACCGCCGCCGATGCACATCGTCACGATGCCATAGCGCGCCTTGGGACGGCGGGCCATCTCGTTGGCGAGCGTGCCGGTCATCCGCGATCCGGTCATGCCGAAGGGATGTCCGATGGAGATCGACCCTCCGTTCACATTGAGCTTTTCCATGGGGATGCCCAGGCGGTCGCGGCAATATACTACCTGCACCGCGAACGCCTCGTTCAGTTCCCAAAGATCGATGTCGTCAATTTTGAGGCCCAGCCGCTGGAGCAGCTTGGGCACCGCGAAAACCGGCCCGATTCCCATTTCGTCCGGTTCGCATCCGGAGACGGCGAAGCCGCGGAAAACCAGCTTGTAGGGAATACCGAGCCGGTCGGCCCGCTCCCGCGACATCAGCAGCGTGGCGGAAGCGCCGTCGGAAAGCTGCGAGGAGTTGCCCGCCGTCACGGTGCCTTGCCCGCTGTCGGGATCGAAGTGCGGCTTCAACGCCAGCAGCCCTTCGAGCGTGGTGTCGGGACGATTGCATTCATCGCGGTCGCAGCACACCTCGCGGGTTCCGATTTTCTCTCCGGTCTTCTTGTCGAGCACCGCCATGGTGACTTTCATGGGCGCAATCTCGTCCTCGAAGAAGCCCTCCTGCTGCGCGCGGGCGGTGCGCTGCTGGCTGGCGAGCGAATACTCGTCCTGCGCCTCACGGCTGACCTTGTAACGCTTGGCCACGACCTCGGCGGTAACACCCATGACCATGTAGATACCGGGAAGCTTCTCCTGGAGCACCGGGTTGGGATGGTTATCGCGCGGGGTGAGGGAAATGCTCTCGACGCCGCCCCCGATGGCCGCGTCGACGCCCTCGTGAATGATTTCGTGGGCGGCTATGGCGATCGCCTGCAGGCCCGACGAACAGAATCGATTCACGGTAGTAGCTCCCGTAGTCACCGGCAGACCCGCAAGCATGGCGGCGATTCGAGCCACATTCTGGCCCTGCGCGCCGTGCGGCTGGGCGCAGCCCAGGATCACGTCCTCCACTTCCCGGGGATCGAGTTGAGGGACACTACGCAGAGTATGGCTGATGCAATGGGCCGCCAGATCGTCCGGCCGGGTCATGTTGAAGGAGCCGCGAAACGATTTAGCGAGCCCCGTTCGTGCGCTTGCAACAACGGCAGCTTCCCGCATGGTGCTTGAGTGCTCACCAGTATATCTCATCATTGACGGCCTTACCTGCCGGTCGGTAGCCTGCTGGGGAGCGGGGCCTTCGGGCTGGCCTGAGGTTTGGCCATTCCGGGTGCCGGTGAACGACCGAAGATTGGGAGGTGGCTCCGGGAGCGGCGATCTTTTTTCTTATCAAACGAAATTCTGAGCCTTACAGGCTGGCGTGACAGAGCAGGCACGCGGCTTCCGGATGGTCCGGATTGGAACTCGCCAGGGCGTAGGTCTGGCCCCGAGCCTGCCACAGGAGGCTTCCGTGGCCGAAGTCGGCGGACGTGCCCGCTCGCGCGATCAGCAGGGTGGCGGTGTCATCGCCGACGCGGTAGGTCACGGCACCGATGCGGGCTCCGCCTCTTTGAATCACGCGGGCGCCCACAAGCTGCGCACGGCTTCGCGTGGGGAGAGAGAGCTCCACGCCGGCCTGGCGATTCATCCACTCGTTGATGTGGGCCGGGTCACTGGAGCGCAGGTCCAGCGGCTGGGGCTCGCGGAGTTGCTGGATGGCGAGTTGCCGGAGGTCGAGGACCGGCCCCTGGCCTTTCGCGGCCAGCCAGAGCGTGACGGCCGCGATCATCAGGGTGATGAGGGCGGCAATGGGCCACGACGCCCACGCCCACTTCACGCGCGGCGATTCGCGCCGGGCCGCGGGTCGAGGATTCAGGTTTCGGATGCGGTTCCACAATTCGTCGGGGGCGGCCACGGGACGCAACTCCTCCGCCAGCTCCAGTTCCAGCCAATCAGGCATGGCTGCCTCCCTTCTTGCCGGCCAGATGCGAAAGACGCCGTTCCAGCGCTTTGTGCGCGCGATTCAGGCGGGAAGCCACCGTTCCGGCGGAACAGCCCAGAACCCCGGCGATTTCGGAGTACGACAAGCCTTCGGTGTATCGCAGGATAATGGCGATTCGCAAATCGGGCGCGAGCCGGTCCACTGCCGCGCGGATACGGGCGCAGAATTCGGATCGCAACATCTCGGCCAGACTGTCGGCGGAGGAGCGCAGCGTTGTAAGAAACTCATCGGCCAACGGGATCAGCCGCCAGTATTTGCGCTTGTGATCCAGGCAACTGTTGACCACCAGCCGGTAGACCCAGGTTTCGAAACTCGCATCGCCCCGGAATTCGCGGATCGAAGAAAAAAGCTTGAGGAAGGTGTCCTGGGCGATGTCCATGGCAACAGCCGGGTCGCCGGAATATCGCAAGGCGATGGAGTAGACCTTATCTTTATAGGTTTCGAAGAGCTCGCGAAAGGCTTCGCGTTCCCCGCGTTGGCAGGCTACGACGAGTTCCCTCTCCGACCCTTCCAGCACCATATCGTTATGCGCTACGACAGGCCAAACGGCCCTCTCCCACCTTGGGTTCCACCATATGGGGTGAAACTGGTGGGACAGGCGGTTCCGCTTGTCCAGTTCTTTTCGTGGACACTACGCTGCCCTTCTATGACGATTATGGCGCAAAATTTCTTCCCGCTTTTTGAGGGAGGACAGGGCAGGGGCGTCAATTTCCTAAGGAAGCACTCCCACTCTTGGCCAGCCGTCCTCCCAAACCATGGTGGAGATCTGCAGGTAGGACCTCCCGGTGGTCCCCTGGTAGGCATGGAATACCAGGTAATCCGCGTTGCGTTCCTGCAGCACGGCCTCATGCCCTGGACCGCGCCAGGCCGGCGTGGTGCCCGCAATCACCAGACTTCCACCACCCTCCGGCATGGGCTTCCCGGTCTTATCGAGAAACCGCCCGGTAACTTTGCGGGAGCGGCCGACCACGACGTTATAGGTACTGTTGGCGCCGCGGCAGCACCGGTCGAAGGACACGAACAAATAGTAATACCCACCGTGTTTGATCAGGAACGGAGCTTCCACGGAGCCGCCCACCGGCTGAGCCCGCTCCCGGCTGGACAGCGAGTACATGGTGGTGTCCCCGGTGGAGAGTTTTCCCGTCTGGGGATCGATCCGTTTCATCTTGATGCCGCCCCAGAAGCTTCCCCAGTCGAGCCACACGCTGTTTTTCTTGTCGATGAAGAGATTTGGGTCAATGGCGTTCCAGTCGTCCTTGTCCTGGTAGGAGCGGAGCACCATGCCTTCGTCGACCCACTTGTATCTGGGGCTCTTGGGATCGAGTGTCAGGTTAGTAGCCAGCCCGATTGCCGAATTCCTGCTTCCAAAAGTGGACACGGCGTAATAGAGATGGTATTTGCCGTTGTAAAACGAGATGTCGGGAGCCCACGCGCCGCCGGCCCGTGGAATCTCCTGGGTGGCCCACGCGGGCAGCTTTTCGAAGACGTACCCGGCAAGAGCCCAGGCGCGCAGGTCATTCGAGGTTCGGATCGGGATCACACCGGTGCCGGGCCGGCCGCCGGTCGAGAACACGTAGTACGTGTCGCCTTCTTTCATGATGACCGGGTCGTGCACCCCTTCGACGGCGCCGGTAAGCTGGAGAACTTCGGGGTCCTTCGAGGCCGCCGTTCCAGGCGGGGTGAACCCGATTGGCGCAACGGCCAGCAATGCCGCCGACAAAGCCACTAAGGATTTCGCTTGGCTCATGCTCAGTCCTTACGTCATCCACATGGTACTACCGCGTGATAAGAGCCATCGAAGCAATCGTGGCTCAGACTCTCGGTCTGCCACTTCCGGCGGGGAATAACCGGCAGCTCGAAAAGCATCGCGGATCTGGCGCGGCGAGAGATGCGCCAGCAGTTCTCCCATCCACCTGGTATCGGCGCGAGGCACCTGATGGCCGATCCACTCCAGCCCCACCCGCCGGACATACTCCTTCGGGTTCACCAGGTAAACATACCTCGGCCGGGCCGGCACGCGGAAGTCAACCCCGCCGTCGGTAACCTGGCGGAGAAACAGCGACGACCCGAAGCCCATGAGAAGGGCGGAACCCGATCCGTGGAAAGAGTGGACGCTACGGCGGTAGAACGCCTATTTCTTCGGAGGGTTGATCATGATGTGGGCACCCGCAGTCCCCGGGGACATCAGCCAGGGGGCGCTATCACTCGGCTTGGTGGAGAGTCCGGTGGATTGCGGCGTGGCGAACGGCACATAGATTACCCATCGCAGGTAGGAGTCCGTCACTTTCCCTGTGGCGGCATCGAAGCCAGTCCCCGTGAGGACGTAAAGCGTCCGGGGCTCGCGTGGCAGCGAGAGTTTCCCTTCCGCAACCTCCTTCCAGCGTATGTCGTTGCGCTGCTGCCCCGTAACCTTCTGAGCCAGAAGTTCGCGGCCCCGAGCCATGTACGGCTCCAGTTCCCGGTGGTAACAGGCAACGCTGAATGAACTCCTGCTTGGGTCGCTGGCAAGACAGATGAGTTCGTTCTTGCCCGCGCGAAGGGTGACCAGATCTCCCTTAGGGTTGTAGCCAAGGACGGCTGCGCCTTCGCGTAGCTCGACAGGTGCAGCGAGAACGGCGGCAGCGATCTGCGTCTCCCGCGGCGCCACTTCGGCAGCACCCAACGTTGAGGCCAAGAGAACCGTGCAATACAGGATGTTAATCTTCATGTCTAAACCGTGCGCTCCTAAAGCTGCCGTTCGATTCGCAAACACCGCGACGGCCGGCATCCAGTCGTTTTCACATCATGTCTACCTTATCACCACACCAGACCCTGACGTTTAAACCAGTGCGGATGAGCCAATTGGCCGGGAGGTGAACCTATCGGAGCCGGGATGCGTGCGATCGGATGAAGGCGATGAATGGTTGAAGATCGCCGGCATGAAGCTGATCGTGGATGGAGGATTTGAGGGCGGCCGGATGCGCGAGCCCTACGAAGAGCCGTACGGAAAGGATGGCACGTTTCGCGGGCTCCAATTGATGCCGCAGGATCGCTATACCGAGATTGTGAAGGAGTTGAATCGTCTCGGATGGCGCGTTGGCACGCACGCCGTGGGTGATGCTGCGATCGACGAAGTCTTGGCCGGATACGAAGCGGCGAACCGCGAGAGGTCGATCACGGGCAGCCGCTGGGCGATCGAGCACGGATTTCTGCCGCGCCAGGAACATTTCGCGCGCATCAATGCTCTCGGCGTCTTCGTTACAGTGCAGGATCATCTGTATCTCGCCGGACCGAGCCTGGTTCATTACTGGGGAGGGGCACGCGCAGCGTGGGTCACGCCGGTGCGCGCCTATCTCGGCCATCGCGTGGAAGTCGCGGCAGGAACGGACGCTCCTGTCGTGCCATTTCAGCCTCTCTGGACGATATATCACTTCGTAGGCCTGTTTGCCTATTACAATGGCCAGCTCACCCTCCCAATCGACGCGTGGACGTCCGGGCGGAATCAGGTACGCTTCTCCTGGATCGATGATGCAGGAGCGCGGCGACTTCGCAAAAACGATCGGCCCGTCGCGGTCGGGATCGATGTCGGCCGCGGCGGAGGCATTGAAGCCTCCTCCGGCGCGCCCTCCACCCTGGGCGCTTGGAACGCCCGGTCCGTCCCCACCTCGTGCTGCTCCCAATGCAGCACTTTGTCTTTGGGGGTCCGCCCGTCGATCAGCTTCAGAAACCGAATCCAATCCTTGTGATTGTGGGTGGGCATGCACACGTCAATGACGCTTCCATCGTGTTCATGGCGGTAAACAGCGTCGTCGTTCCATGTCGTTTGTAGTCGTGCGTCATGGTGCCGCAACGGCCCTTCTTCCAGGGCAGGCCGGGTTGCGTACGGTCGCGATCCTCCGTGACGCCGTAGCGTTTAGGAGGCCCTGAGTCCAGGGGGATCAGCTCGCCTCCCTCGAACGCCTGAAGCGCCCCGTTTCGCGTGTCGGCAAAACAACAAAGCGCCCTCGCACCATTGCTACCGATATCAGTTCATAACGCCGCCTACAAACTTGGCTCGTGCACACAGATGGTCATTCGGCACCAATCTCCGAGTACCCGACTATCCTGGAGCCGTGACGCAAGGTTAGTTCGAAGCCTCCAGTACTACGATCGTCCTGAGTCGGTCCTCGTCGCTCCGACACTGATAGAAAAAAGATGCTAAAGTCTCGAATAGATTGGGAGCTATTACCATGCGGGAAACTGCACGGGTTACGTGGGCCTGGCGGTGGCTCGACACGCTGGCGCTGAATGTGCGCTATGCATCGAGAACCTTGCGCAAAAGTCCGGCCTTCACGTGTGTCGCCGTCTTGACATTGGCGTTAGCATTAGGCGCCAACATGGCGCTCTTCACCTTGATCTATCGCGTGGTGCTACGGCCGCTCGGGTATCGCGATGTGGACCGGCTGATGGACGTCCACTTGATCCTGACGGAACAACGGCGCGGCACAATCCCGATGTCGTGGTCGTATCCGAAATTTGAGGAGCTGATGCGGTGGAACCGGAGCTTCGAAGCGCTGGCGGCGTTTCAAGACCGCAATTTCACAATCAGCGGGATCGAGCTTCCGGAAAGGCTGACGGGCGAAATCGTCTCAGCGCAGTATTTCCGTGTGATCGCCCTACAGGCAACACTCGGCCGCGTATTCGTAGTCGAAGAAGACGCGCCCGGCGGCAAGTCGCCAGTGATCCTGATCTCGGACGGACTCTGGACGCGGGCATTCGGATCGAGTCCGGGTGTGATCGGCCACAATGTCCGCGTGGACGGTACTCTCATGACCGTCGTCGGGGTACTTCCACCGGGCTTCAAGGGTGAGAGTGGCCGCGCGGATGTCTGGGCGCCGATGGCGGCTTACTTCGTGGGAAACCGGCGGCCCGGCCGTGGGTCGCACAACCTGGAGGCGATCGGGCGTCTCAAGCCGGGTGTCACGGCGGCGCAGGCGAACGAAGACGTGCGGGCGCTGGTGGCGCGAATGGAAAAGGAAACCCCGACAGATCCGACGGGCGCGACCCAGTGGTCGGGAGGTGCACGGCAGTTGCTCGATGCCCGCGTCGATCCCGTGGTGCGGAAGGCTCTCTGGATTCTGCAAGCGGCGACGGTCTGCGTGCTGCTGATCGGATGCGTCAACCTGGCCAATCTCCTGCTCAGCCGCGGAATCGCACGGCGCAAGGAAATCGCCATTCGGCTCGCGCTCGGAGCCAGCCGCGGCGGCTTACTCCGCCAGTTCCTGATGGAACCCGTGCTGCTGGCTCTCGCCGGCGGGGTGGCCGGCTTGTTTCTCGCGCAATGGGGCCTGAAAGCGCTCGCACTTCTGCTGCCTAAGGCGGAGATGAGTTTCTGGTTCGACTACACGCGCTTGATCGACCCCGAGTCGCTCCGGCTGCAACTGCCGTTGATGGCGTTCGGGGTTGCACTTTCAGTGGCGACCGGCCTCGCGTGCGGCCTTTGGCCTGCGTGGCGGTCCTCGCGATCCGGTGCTCAGCAGGCATTGCGCGGCGGTTTGGCCGCCGGTATGCCCCATCTGCGGGTAAGGAACGCGTTGGTCGCGCTGCAAATGGCACTCGCCCTGGTGCTGCTGGCGGGCGCGGGCTTGATGCTGCGCAGCTTCGCCGCACGCTTGGCGACCAGGGTCGGCGCCGAAACGCGCCATATCATCACGCTGAGGGTTCAGCCGGCGACGCGCGAACCGGCACAGTTCCGCGCGTTCTACCAGGAGCTCAAGCGCCGCGCAGCCGCCCTGCCCGGCGCGGAAGTTGCTGCGATCACCACGGGGCTACCGGTGTACGGCCCGGATCTCGGGACCACGGTTCACGTCGAAGGCAAGGATGCTCCTGTTGATACCGGTGAATACCATGTATCCACGGAATACTTCCGGTTGTTCCGTATTCCACTTCGTGCTGGGCGGTACTTCGACGAACGCGACCGTGCAGGCAGTCCAGCGGTCGTGGTCATCAGCGAGAGAGCCGCTCGGCAGTTCTTTCCGGGCGTGAACCCTTTGGGCCGGCTGATGGACTATCCCAATAAAACGGACACGCGGGCCGAGGTCATCGGCGTGGCTGCCGATGTGAAGTATGCTGCTCCCGGCGGCAAAGACCGCGCCGTGACCTACTGCTCGACCCTGCAAAGCGCGACCGGCGGCTTTCTTGCGGTGCGGACCGCGATCGACCCTGTGGCCTTCGTTGCTGCACTGCGCGAACAGGTGCGGCAGTTGGACCCCGAAGCACCCATTTACGATGTGAGAACCATGGAGCAGCAGGTGGCCGCCTCAACCTGGCGCTCACGCTTCACGAGCGTGCTGCTCAGCCTGCTGGCGATGCTGGCTCTGCTGCTCGCGGCGCTGGGTATCTACGGCGTGTTTTCCTATATGGTTGCGGCGCGGACACACGATATCGGAGTGCGCATCGCGCTGGGTGCGCGCCGCGGAGCCATTTTGCGCATGGTGCTGGGCGACGCCGCGTATCTGTGCGCTGCAGCTATCGCCTTGGGTCTGCCCGCCGCATTCGCACTGACGCGCGTGCTCGTGAGCCAATTATACGGAGTCACGGCGAGCGATCCGCTAACTTTCCTCACGGTGGCGGCGCTTCTGGCGCTCGTGGCGATGGTTGCATGCTACTTTCCCGCGCATCGGGCCATGCGAATCGATCCGATGGAAGCTTTGCGGGAAGAGTGACCGATTCGGCCAGGAGACTCAAGGGCTCTGTGCGTTGCGGGGCGGGTTCAACGCCCGACAGGTAGCTACCGATATCAGACGATATCAGGCCGCGACTGCCCAAGGGCCCCCGACCCTCCACCAGGTTCGCAGCCTGGCAGCCACTGGGCGCGCTGGGCGGCAGTAAGCGACTGTGCCCGCCAAAGAGCGCGTAGCGCCCGCTGCAATATGCGCAAACCTCGACGCCGAAGTTTCCAGACAGTAATGGTGCATCCGAATTGCACCGCGGCATCTCGTTTTGCCCTATCCTAAAAGAGCATCAGGTCTGGAATATGCCACTGTGGTGACTTATGAGAACCCTGAAATCCTTCCTCGTTTTCCTTGCGCTCAATCCCTTCGCCTTCGGGCAGAACACACAGATCGGCGGGATGATTGGGCGTGGCGGCATCGCCCAGCTTTTTGAGAACTCCGCGTACCATGTTGTGGCAGGCGTTGAGGGGTGTGTTTTGTGCGGCGGCCGATTCGGGTTATTCATGGAATACCACCATTGGCAGAAGACCGGGGTGGGCACCGACCAACCCGTCTCCCTGGATCTCGGCAGCGGCGGCCTGAGGATCCAAGGCAAGGGTGCGCGCGTGCGGCCGTTCCTCGATGTCGGTTTTCTGGCCGGCACCGAGAAAAAGGACCGTTTCACCCTGCCGATTACCCAGGAATCCCACGGTGTGGCCGGCGGCGTGCTGGGATTTGGGGCTGCGATCTCGATTACGGAACACTGGTACATCCGCCCGTTGGGCAGGATCGTCGTGCTGTCCACTGCCGAGTTCGGTGGTTTTGCAGGGGCAGCGGTCGGCTACCGCTTCTGAACTGCGGTTTTCGCCCGAGTCCGGCGTTCCGCGCCACATCCAGAACTGGTACCCGTCGCCCCGCACAACTCCCGACGGCTGCGTCCGTCCACCAGTTCTTCACCGGCCTGGCGTTATGATCCCAATCTGCGCCAATCAGTTGCTCTGACAGCGAGCTTCACGGCATTTTCCATCGGGTCTTTGAGGGGCGCCTCGATTCGAAGCAGGCCGTGCTCGTAAGTCGCTTCGGCTTTGTCAGGTTGCACCGGCCAACCTAAAGCCAGTGCTGCAACATACTCGACGTCCCTTGCTGGCGCTGTCAGGTGAACCCTGTCTTCCAGGATCTTCACATCGATGGTATCCGTTGGCGCTCCTGGGATGGCGAACTCCAAGACTAGCTTGTGGTTCTCCGCGTCAGCATACGCTACTGTATCGGGTGCGACCCGAATCCGATATTCCGGCATCTGACACCTTCCTTCCCGGCAATTCCTATTTTGGACTTCCGGATCCTAATTAAGTGTACACCAGCAGGCCTACCTTCAATCCTTCCTTTGCAGTTTTCCCTTCGGGAGCCCACCTGGAGAACTCTCGCAGGATAGGGAATGAGCGACGGGGCACTCGGAAATTGGGCCCGGCGCCCAATGCGGGCGTGTGGCTGGCTGGATTTGGCCAGCAGCCCAGGAACGCTGTGGGGCTTCGCGCCCGCCAGGACAGCTACCGATATCGCCGTCATCCAGGCATAGAACCTCTACGGCTGCGCAGATCTCTCCATGCGCTGATCATGACCGGCTGAAGTCACGATTTCGGCGTTGCTCTGCCGGCGTGTGGCAGAACTCTCGAAACCTGCACACCCAACGGTTGGCGCAGACCGCGCGCGGCACGACATTCGAGTGTGGGGCATTTCCGGTGCGCAAAGCGAATTGGGGCGACGGCACTGGATCTATCGGACGCCCGCGGTCCAGTTAATCACCACCGTCACCGGAGCAGATTGCTTTTCTTCGCTCAGCATGTTCATCAAAAAGCGTTGGCCATCAGCACTCACGGAATAGCCGGTGAGAAGGCCGCGAGTCGCCGGAAAGAGCGGCTTCGGTGGCGCGAATGTGAAAGCCGTCTGATCCGCCAGAGCCGCTGCCATCACTTGTCGATCGGCCGATACATAGAATAACTCTTTGCCGTCCCCCTTCCATTCGGGGAAGGAGCCACCTTGGTGCGAGATCTTGCGTTTGCTTCCTGTCAGCGGAAAGGTCTGCACGTAGACTTCATCCTGGCCGGATTCATCGGAGGTGTATGCGATCCGATGTCCGTCCGGAGAAAAGCGCGCGGCATACTCATTGGCCGCAGTCTGCAGGATTGGATAGGGTTTGCCGCCGCCGCTGAGCGGCAGGATCCACAAGTCGCGTCTCGTCTTAGGGTCCTCCTGATCGAATAACAGGAGCTTTCCATCGGTAGACCAATCGCTGGGGATTTTTCGAAAGCTGTTAGACAGCAGAAGCCGCTCACCAGAAGCGCCGCTCGATGGCTTCACGAACAGGTCGTCCTGGCCGGTCCTGTCCAGATTAAAGGCGATCTGTTTTCCATCCGGCGACCAAACCGGCCACCGCGAAGGTTCAAACGTAAATCGAGACGGCGTGCCGCTCTTCAGATCGATTAGCCAAACGCTGTACGATCCCGCGTCGGGATCGAGAACGCCCGCGGCCAATGTGCCGGCATCGGGCGACAGCGCTGGATGTATGTACAGCAGAGGCTGCGTGTAGAGGCTGCCTGGTTTATCGATCGAGCCGAGGTGTTTCCCCGTGCGATCGCGCCGGACCAACTGCTCCTGTCCGCCTGCTTGACGCGAGTATGCCAGCACGCCATTATCGGATACTGAGAAGTCGGCTCGCCTGGACGAAAGGGCGTAACCGATCGGCCCGGCAATCCGAAATGGCTCTCCCAAAGGTTGAAATCGGTCCGGATCGAAGCGCTGCCCAAGCAGCGATCCTTCGCGAAGAAAGAGAAGGCAGCCCACCTCGCGCGCGAGCGGTCCTCCTGTCTCCAGCCGCGCCCAGGCGGCACTCGCTGGGGTCGATACCAGGCGAATCCGGGCGCGGGATCCGAGCTTACCGATATAGATCGCGTCGTTCTCCCGTTGCCGGGATTGCGCGGCATAAAGAAAGTGCTTGCCGTCTGGTAGAAACTGCGGCCAGAGGTGAGCAACTTCCCGGAGGGACGGGTCCAGATCGGTCACCGGCTCAGGAGTCCCGCCAGTCGACGAGACATGATACAGCCGGCCGAGGGTCTCCGGAGCAAACACAATCTCGCCCTCGCGGCTCCAGGTGCCTCCCCTTCCACGGGGAACATCGCACAGAGTTTGCACGGCTCCGCTCGCGATCTCGATCCGCTTCAGTTTGGTTCCGGAGAAGAACCCGAGACTTCGGCTGTCCGGGGACCAAAAAGGAAGTCTGCCGTTTTCCGTCCCGGGAATGGGCCGTCCTTCCAGGGAATCCAGGCGGCGAATCCAAAGCATCTCCCGCGTCTCGACGGGGGCAACAAAAGCAAGCGTGCGGCCGTCGGGAGAGATGTTCGCGGGCGGCCCAGCGAACCCCTGGGGCGGCGGCAGGATCGAGAGCATCAATAGCTCGCCCGCCCGATGCGATTGACGCCAAAAGGCAATGCCCAGCGCCACGGTTGCCAGGACGAAGAACCCCGCAACGCCGAGGGCCATCTTCTCCCATCCGGAGCGCGACCCGGCGGGAGCCGTTGGAGCAGGAGCGGGCTTCTCCATGGGCTCAAAAACCGGGACGTATCCCCTTTTCGGGAAGACGATGCGGATGGCGTCCTGTCTTCCCTCGGAGTCGTAGTAGCTGGCCAGCTTTTGGCGCAAGCGGCTGGCTTCGACCCGGACGATCGGGTCTGTTCGCGGATCGAACGAGTGGCGGCCAAACACCTCCAGGCCGAGGACGGATTCCTTGATCTCCTCTTCACGGCCCTCGAGAGCTCGTTCGACGACGAAGCGCAGCATGCGCGCAGCCTGCGTGCCACTGCCGAAGCTCTGGCTCGATAGAATCTTCTCGAGTTGGGCGGTCACCCCATTGGAAGCTGGGCCATCCGGCGCCATGTTGAGTGGATATATCTTACAACGAGTGGGCGGCCTGTGTACAAACCGGGATGCCGTAACTGATTGAACCGGCTAACGTACGTAACGTTAATTAGCGGAAAAGTACTTGCCGGGCTGGCGGTAGCCGGTGCACGCTGGAGCATCAATTCGCTCGGAGGAGAGAATGCGACTGTCTGTGATTCTGCTTGGAACGTTTGCCCTGTGCGGCGCTCACCTGTCTTGGGCCTCCCCCACGGGAAGCATTATCGGGTTCGTCAAGGATCCTTCCGGGGCCTTCATCGTTGGGGCAAGGATAACCCTGACCAACGCGGCCACCAGCGCGCGGCTGACGGCGCTGACCGGAACCAGCGGCGCTTACCTTTTCCCACAGCTTCCTCCGGCCACCTATTCTTTGGCCGCGGAAGCGGCTGGATTCAAGCGAGCCGGTATCACCAACGTCTTGGTGGAGGTCGATCAAATCACGCGCGCCGACCTTGCGCTGGAAGTCGGCGGCGTCACCGAAACGATCGAGGTGTCCGCCGCCGCTCCCCTGCTTCAGAGCGACAGAAGCACGCTGAGCAACGTGGTGGACAGCCGTACCATTTCCAGCATGCCCCTGAATACCCGGCAATTCCTCGACCTGGCGCTATTGACCCCGGGCGTCGTTCCCGCGGCCGTCGGCGCCTTGGGCGGCTTCGCCGTCGCCGGCGCGCGCTCCGAATCGAATGTCGCTCAGATCGACGGCGTCGCCAATATGGATGCGCCCGACAATATAGTGCTCACGAATTTTCGCATTACCGATGCCGTCCAGGAATTCGCAGTCCAGACGAGCGTAGCTTTGCCGGAGTTTGGCCGCGGCACGGGCGGGCAGGTCAACATCGTCACCAGGAGCGGCGGCAACCGATTCCATGGATCGGCGTTCGAGTACTTCCGCAACACGCAAATGGATGCCGCGGACTTCTTTATCAACAAATCGGCCGGCAGCAAGAGTCCGTTGAACCGCAACCAGTTCGGCAGCACATTGGGCGGACCCATCGTGCGGGATCGGACCTTCTTCTTCCTGTCCTACGAAGGGTTCCGCCAGGTAGCGCCGCAGGTGAGTTCCACGCGCGTGCCGACGGCCGCCGATCGCGCGATGGTCAGCGACCCGATCTCGCGCCGCTTGCTCCAATTCTGGCCGGAACCTAACGCGTCGGGCACCACGAACTACATCGGTAACGCGCCGGCACGGAATAGCGACGACACAGGGCTGGCCCGCATCGACCACGCCATCAGCAGCGCGGATCGCCTCAGCGGCCGTTGCATCGAGTTCCAGGGATCCGGGGTGACGGCAGGCCCCACTCCTCTCACTGGCGGCGACTCAAGCGCTCCCGTGACTCGATCGTTGGTCCTCAGTGAGACCCACACCTTCACGCCAAGATTCTCGAACGAGATCCGCTTAGGGTTCTCCCGGAATACGATCTACATGGCCGTTCAGGACCTGGGCTTCAACGCCGCTACGATTTTCACCGACCCCGCGGGCAACCCGCTACCCGGCGTAATCGACGGCAGCAAAGATCTGGCCCATTCCGGCCTTCCCCGCATTACCGTGGCGGGCGGATTCGCTGCGCTTGGGGGCTCCAATATGCGGCCCTTTGCCCGCACTGCAAATAGCTACGAGCTGTATGACAACATGTCGCTGATCAGCCCGTTCGGCCAGTCTCGCCACTCCTGGCGCTGGGGTTTTCACGCGCGGAGGGAGGACCTTCGGCACCGAAACGAATCGTCCTCTCGCGGACTCTTCAGCTTTAACAGCTTCCCGGATTTCGCGAAGGGCCTGGTAAACACCGCCAGCTTGCTCACCGGCAGTTCCCTGAACTATTCGCGCCGGTATCCCTGGGACCTCTTCTGGCAGGACCAGTACAAAGTGAAGGACAACTTCACCCTCAATTACGGCGTCCGTTACGAGTATTTCTCGGTTTCCGAGGAGTCGCGGAACAACTGGGCCAACTTCATTCCCGGAGTCGGCCCGATGGTGGCCGGAAGCAACCGGATCCTGGATAGCGATCCTGCCAAGACGGGGCCGGCCTCGATCTTCTTTCGGCAGGCTCCTTTCACCCTGTCATCCAGCGCTGGGGTCAAGCCGGACAGGAACAACTTCGGCCCGGTGTTGGGCTTTGCTTATTCTCCGCGCTTCGCGAGATCGGTCTTCGGAGAGAACGCCACCGTGATCCGTGGAGGATTCCGCGTCGGGTATGACGATGACTTTACCCTTCTGTTGACCAACCTGGCCCGGAACACGCCGATTACCTTGGCGACGCGTCAAGTGGCCGGCACCACCCAGCCTGTCACATTTCCGTGGGCCATCGGATTCAACCAGGACGTACCGTTGATTTCGAATTTCGGCAAGCAGGGGCCGGGAAGCGCCACTCTGGGCGTGCTGCCATTTTATGCCGTGGACCCCAATCTGCGCAGCGCGTACCTGTACCAATTTAACTTCGGCATCCAACGAAAGCTGAGGCAGAGTTTTTCCATTGAGGCCGATTACCAGGGCAGCGCCGGCCACAAGCTCGACCTCTTAGTCGATCAAAACGAGCCGAGGGTGATCGTGATGGATGCCACCAAACGCGGGCTGTTGGCGCCCAATGAGCAAATCTTCCCTTACAACCATTTCGCCGGCGTCAGTACTGGCAAGTCGATCGGCAATTCCAACTACAACGGCTTAATAGCGACCGCGAAATACCAGGGCCGGCAAGGTATATTCCTTCAAGGTTCCTACACGCTCGGCAAATCGATCGACGATCGTTCTGCTACGCAAACCACCGGACAAGGAGAACCGAATCTGCCGGCAGACAGCTACAACTTGCGGCTCGAGCGCGGACCTTCAGGCTTCGACATTCGCCACCGCGCGGTGTTTGTCTATGTAATCGAGCTGCCGGTTGGTCCGGGTCATCGCGTCCTCGGCTGGAACAATGGTTGGAATCGCCAGATTCTCGGGGGCTGGCAGATATCGGGCAATACTACCTCGCAGACGGGCGCACCGTTTACCGTGACCACGGGCGCGCCCGATTATAGCGGCTTCAATTCGGGCGGCGGAGCCGTGAACGCGGGCGGCAACTCCGACCGTCCGGATGTGACCCGCCAGGGACCGCTTCCGCAGAATAATCGCAACCCGGACGCGGCGTTCGATGTGAACTATTTCTCGCGAGCGCTCCTGGCCGGACGCGTGGGAACGTCCGGCCGTAATCAATACTACGGGCCAGGAGTGCAAAACTACGATTTCGCGGCAGCCAAGAATTTTCCGCTGTGGGCGAAGCTGGGCGAACAGGTCCGTTTGCAATTCCGGGCCGACTTCTTCAATCTCTTCAATCACACCAATTTCGCCAACCCGGTCCGCATGATGAGCGACGCCAACTTCGGCAAGATCATACAAACGGCCGCTACCGCTATCCAGGCCGGCACACTCTCTACGACTGCCGGCCCGATGGGCGGCCCACGCCTGATCCAACTCTCCCTGCGGTTGCAGTTCTAGCGCGAAGCCATGAAGCTGACGACGGTTGCTCTACTGCTGTCCACCGCTGGGCTGGCCGCCGAGGTCCCCAAAATCTGGGACGATAAGGCGCTGGCCGATTGGGCGACGCCGGTAGCAGGCCTGAACATACGGCCGGGACACTTTTCCGAGCGCGAATATTACGCGGCCCCGGTAGACAATCTGCGCACGTACCCGGTGTACGACCCGGAGCGCGAGCCCGTTGGATACTGGGAAACGTTGCAGAAGAAGACTCCCGAGCCGCTGGTTGAGATCGGCAGGCCCCGCTCCGCGGCGGATTGGGTGCGCGATGGCCGGCGCGTGTTCGAAGAACTCGACTTTCAGCGATCGCGTCTATACGATCCGCAGATCATCGCAATGGCGAGATCCCAGGGGGAGGTGAAGAAGTCGCGAGCCACCGTGCTCGGCGATGGCACTCTGTTCGGCCTTCGCTGGGTGGTGACCGCGAAGGGAATCGCGCTGAGCCTATCCGCCTGCGCCCTTTGTCATACACGCATTATGCCGGATGGGTCGCTGCTGCGCGGAGCGCCGCGCAATACCGCTGTGCGAGCCCTGGCTGTGCCGCTCACGGCTCAGGCGACGGCCGTCCTGTTTCCCGGCGATTCGTCGCAGATTGCGGATTACCGATCGTTCGGAGTGCCGTGGATCAACCCGGACATTCACGAAGAGCTGAACACCATGCAACCGGCGGATCTCAAGCTGCTCAATTCCAGACCAGCCGGCGTATTCGCGCGGTTCAACGGCAGTCCTTTTTATCCAAGCAAGGTGCCGGACCTGATCGGCGTTGCAAGCCGCAAGTATTTTGACCACACCGCGACTCACCGGCAGCGTGGTATCGGCGACCTGATGCGTTACGCGGCCCTGGTGATGACGGCCGACTCGGCGGATTTCGGACGATTCAAGATGTTCGCGGATCATCAACGCCGCGTGCTCTACCGGTATCCGGACGAGTTGCTCTACGCGCTGGCGACGTATCTCTACTCGCTCGAGCCGCCCCCAAATCCGAATCCCTTTGACGAGCGCGCCGCGGCGGGCGAGAAGATCTTCGCTCGGGAGGGCTGCACGTTGTGCCACACTCCGCCGCTGTACACCAGCAACAAGCTCACACTGGCGCAAGGATTCACGCCGCCCAAAGAGCATTTCAAAATACTGGATATCCTAGACGCCTGCGTTGGGACGGATCCGAATCTCGCGCTCAAGACGCGCAAAGGGACGGGATACTACAAGCCGCCATCGCTAAAGGGCGTGTGGTACCGGGGGCTCTATTTGCATGATGGATCCGTAGCCAGCCTGGAAGAGATGTTCGATCCCGGGCGGCTTAGCGACGACCACGTGCCCGGCGGATTCAAAGGTTACAAGATCGAGCATCGGGCGATACCAGGGCACGAGTTTGGGCTGAGGCTCTCCCCGGAGGACCGGGCGCGCCTGATCGCGTTTCTGAGGACACTCTGAACTTTTCTGGCGACCAAAATCGAAGGTTTCGTCTCATGGCGTCGCGGCATCTGTGGGATGCTCGATCGGAAGCAGACCTGGAGTCTTCATGCAATTCAACTGAATCGGACGGCCTGCACACGCCACATGCTGGCGGCGTAATGAGCAAATGTCGCCCATTCGGAAGTTGTCCCGAAGCGATTCCCTCCTGGTCGCCAACCGCCTACCAATACCGCCATCAGTGTATCGGCGCCCCCACCCCACAGGCACGCGAAGCGTCCGCCGCCCCGCGGCTTCGTTCAAGCCGGTCTTTCTGCCCCGATTCCATCGCAGGCACTGCTGTGCAGTGTTGGTAAACGCTTCGCGACAAGGATGTGGATTTAGCGTTGGATAAGGCCTTCGTCTTTATCGCCAAGGCCCCTACGCGGGGATTGTCGTTCCGCTTACCGCTGAATGCTATTCCGAATCGCTCTTTTCCACTCGGCAAATAGCGGGATGTGAACCCTGCGTCGAACCGGCTGCCCTTCGGCGGCATTTTGCAGCAGGCAAACAATCTCGGCCGCAGGCACACGCCTCACAACCGCGTCCACCGCCGCGTAACGTACCACGTGGCTGGAGTCTATAATGAAGACGGTTGGCTTGGCGATGCCGCCTTTCTCTCCTGAATTGTAGATGCCCCAGTCCCTAACGACGCGACGTTCCGTATCGCACAAAATCGGAAAAGGCAAAGAGAGGTCAACCCGCAGTGCCTCCGATTTGTCGGGTGCATCCACCGAGACAGCTACTACGCTCGCGCCCGCCGACCGGATTTCCAGGTAGTGCTCTCGGTAGTCCGCCAACTGGCGGAGGCAGAAAGGTCACCAATTACCGCGATAGAAGAGTAGCACCAAGCGACTGTGCGAGATCAGCTCCGACAGCCGCCGTGGCACTCGTGTCGAGTCTGGCAGTTCGAATTCCTGTGCAAGTTCGCCCGCGATGGGAACCTTTGCCATCGCCCGAGTTTAACACTCCGGCCGGACGCGCTCGGTTATTTCGACTACACGAGCCTACCCCTCAGCGTGCCCTGGCTTTCTATATAGCACATGGCCGCACCGCCCAGCGGCCTCACACGTAAATGCGTACTCCCCGCAGATCGGCGAGGATCGGCTGATCGAGTAGATCGCCAGTAACCCCGTAGTGTTTACCATTTCCCACCCACTTGGCGGAAAGTGGGCTTATCTGGAGTGGCCCCAAGGCCTTCTGGGAAGCGACAGGCCGGCCCTGCTCGGACGGGCGGGTACTCGGACAGACAGAGAGACGACGGTCTCACACCCCCCGAGACGTCCGGTGGCCAATAATCCCGATGGCGAACAAAAAGCGAATATGATAAAATGATCTCGTGGCCCTCCGAGACTGCCTGGTCTGTTGCCGTGATCTCACCGGAACCGACCATTCCGTTGAGGTCACCGCCGAGTCGCTGTACGAAGCGGTCGCCCGAGCGCTGTCGATTCTGCATAAGGACGCCTGGGTGGATCAAATCGGCGACGGGCTTACGGAATTGAAGGTGCGCGTGCGCCAGCCCGCCGTCGAGCACCGGGTCCGCATGAAGGATTTTTGGCGTTGGCTGGACACCCATGGCAAAACGCCGGCAGAGACCGCACTGAAGAGACGGCTATCGGAGATAGTTCGCCCCGGAGGATCCCGAGAATGATTCGCGTCGGCCCAGCCGGATGGTCCTACCAGGATTGGGAGGGGATCGTTTCTCCGAAACCGCCGAAGGGGTTTCACGGTGCCACGTACCTCGCGGGGTTTTTCGGCGCCATCGAGGTGAATTCGTCTTTTTATCGTCCCCCGACCCGTTCGCGGATGGGCCCAGCGGATCTCGGCGAGTCCGAACTACAGATACACTGCCAAGCTCTGGCGCGGGTTCACCCATGAACGGAATGCGACTCAGCAGGATGAGCAAGCAGTCAAGGAGGGTTTGGACGTGTTCGCCGGCGTCGGCCACCTCGGCGCCGTGTTGGTGCAGTTTCCGTGGTCGTTCAAGTTCACGCCACGCCGAAGACACGTACGTCACGACCAATAATCACAACCTGGGTAAGGCTGTCGTGAACGCATTTGAGCTGACGGCTTTCCTCTCGGGGCAGCCGGTCCGCGCTCCCGAGCATCTAGCCTCACGCTACCCGGTGCTGAAACAACTCGCAATGCACCCAGTGCACCCTGGCCAAACCTCCCGCGGAGATCTGCCATAATCCCGCCATGGCCATTTCAGCGGCGGCGCGCTCGCAAAACACCTTGTCGGGGTCGGAACAGTCTACCGTCGCGGTCTTGCTCGATATCGTGGAGCGCTGTATGCACGCCTCTCGCTCCGAATGGCTTTTCTTCCGCGAGCTGCGGGTTGGGACGGGGCGCCGGAACGGCAACGTACAGCGCCTGGATGCGTTCGCTCTCAACTCCCTCCCGCATACGGCCATGAAGCGGGTCTGCTATGAGGTGAAGACTTCGCGTGCAGATTTTCTGGCGGAACTGAAGCACCCCCTCAAGCGCCGCATCGGGATGCGCTACTCGAACGAGTTCTATTTCATTACACCCGCCGGGCTCGTGGAGATTGCCGAAATCCCCGCAGAGTGTGGCCTGGTGGAAGCTGGTCTTGCGATGCCTGAGGACTGGAAACGGCTGATCGGCCGCCAGGCTGGGTTCTTCAGCTTCGATCCCGATACCCGGCAGTACTGTATGATCAGGGTTCCGGCGCCGTGGCGCGATACACCGGGCCCCACCTGGCAACTGGTTGCCGCCATGCTACGCCATCAGCGTTGGGAACTTGAGGAGAGGCCACCCTCACCTCGCGCTCAGCAACGTCTTCCGTTTGAGTGATCCCGCGGATCCGGACGGCAGGCAACGTTCGCCCCGACCGCCGCCAGGGCCCCGCCGTACCCAGATGAGCCAGTCTTTCCGGGCATGAACAGGAGACGGGAGGGGAAGCCATATAGACGGAAGGCAACAATCCTGGAGTGGAACGGTTACACCGCCGCCTTTTCGGCGGGTGATCATTAAACAAATTGAACAACATCAAGACACTTGAGGACCACAACGTCAGTTTTCATTGCGGTTACACAGGGACTGGATATTCACCTTGCAGAACCCGAATGCGAATTTGGGGCACAAAGAATAAAATTCCTCTTATTGCGTCGGAGGAACCACACCTGCGTGTGCTCAAAAGAAAGACGATCTGGAGAAGGCTCTTTTCGGCGTTCCTTTGAACGATCAGGCTGCATCGTTGCTGAAGGAAGTTGAGCAACTCTTCACTACTCGGGTCGAAGAATGGCTTGCCGGCGGCTCAGTCGCGTCGCGACTTGTTCCGCGGGGACTTCTGATTGAGAACGGACATCAGTTGCTTGGCGGAGGCGGGTGGACGCGTCGCCTGATGCAACACAATGTCGGGGGCGCGCAGGTCTTTCTTGTACAGCTTCTTATTGGCATCGTTATCGGGACGCAACGTCGAACCTTCAAGCGAGACTCCGGCGAAGAGGCCACGTGAGCGCGAGTAGGATAGGATCTCTGCCCTCATGGTAACGTCTGTGGCGGCGGAGGCATCCCGCCCTTTGGGTCCAGCGGCGGCGGACGCGTCGGCGCCGAGTTTGACCTTGCTGCTGAGGATGCTTTGGGCGCCGCGCGTGTTCATGACCAGCAGCACGAAGTCAGTCGCCTGCCCTCCCAGTTGTAGTCCGAAGCTTCCTCCTTCCAAGGCAATCATGGAAGGAGCGCTCCAGGATCCGCTGAAATTCGCGCCGCCCCGGCATGTCATCACGCCACGGCCGTAGCTGCCGCCAATCCCGACCGCAAACTTCAGCACCGAAGGCAGCACGATCACGCACTCGGCCTTTTGGAGCAGGTCAGCCGGAATGTTATCCGGGATCCGCAGGATCTCGCTCATTACGCGGCCAGCGTTGGTTACCCTCTCGTTTTCCTTTTTCTGGGCGCAGACAGGCTGAAAAGCCAGCAGAATGCCTATTACCAGCCATCGATTGACCATGTTCTCTCCCTATAGTAGCGCGGCATAGCCGCAACCAAATGGCGCCCTGATACGGCACCAACGTGATTGCCGCATCGGCGGAAAGAACTCGCCGCTCGTATGACGGGTCCATCTTACGGGGACCACACCGGGGGTACATCCGCGGGAACCGGCCGGAGGCCCGGTCCTGGTCCCCGATCCCGCTGATGATCCCGGTGGATGCGTCGTATCCTCGTCGCCTTGCTTCTGGCCGCCAGCGCGATTGCTCCGGTCGCGGCCGGCACCAAGCGGGGTAGTGCTCCCCACGGCTCTGTCCGTTCCGAAGCCCGCAGCGCTCCTCGTACGGCAGCCCGTTCCAGCCGGCCCCGTTCGGCCGGTAGCTACGCCCGCTCCACTTCGTCGCAATGCACGGCTTGGGCAACGCGACGCCAATGGCCGAATCAAGCGCGATCCCTCTGCCCGGCGCGTTCCAGCACCAGCACCCGTGCTCCACGACAGGACAGACAACCGGCACCCGTCCCCGGATACGTGGTGACCACATTGCTGAGCGCTACTACGACGCGGCCAGCGAAGTCCGGACTCTCGCATTATTGTGTCGAAGCGAGCTGTGCGGACGAGTTGACGAACACCCAGTGGCAGACCGTGGCGTATCGGAACGCCAAGGACTGCATCGAGTCAACTCCCGTGGCAGCCTCATCTAATCGGTCTTCGTTGCTGGCGGGCTCCAGGAATTGTATTCATAGCCGCGGCGCAGAAGGGAGTCGGGCTTCCGGGGCTCGTCGGCGGTACCTGGCCAATTGATGGCAAAGAACACTAATATTGACAGCAGTCCAGTATGCTCTACAACGGGGTGGACCGGGTATTGCTGAAATCGTCATGGGCGCGTTGTAAGAGCGTCGTGCGGCGCTCCCGGATGAGGCGTCGGCGGTCGAGGAGATATCGGAGTTCCTGCTCCGTGGCGAGGCGCGGCTCAAAGCGGCTGCTGAACTCGCCGGTGCGTACCCACGCTCCTGTCTCCCGTTGAGGAAGTGCGGCACAAACTCGCTCTCCTGGAATAAGGCTAAGCGCGAGAAAGCACTGGCAGCGGTCTCGTGCCCCGAAGACCCTCGGCAGTTAGTTGCCGGTTGAAGGTTTTACAAGCCGACTTTTCTGGGAGTAATCCGCCGACGATGTCACTTCCGCGGGTTGGGTGAAATAACCGGCCAAATTCTGTTTGATCTCCACTTCCGCCCACCTTAACTGCACCGCAGTGAGGTTGGGAAATGCATCCGGATTGAACAGGGCGTCGTGTCGCGTCCATAAATCCGTCAAGAAGGTGGGGCTATAGGACGGCTCTTTCCAATACACGAGCCAACCCCACTCGCCCCCGATAATGTGCACGAGCGTGTCTCGCACGGAACGAAAGCTGCCGCCCAAATCGCGCGTGAACTGCTCCGGACTGAGCGCCGAGAGCGCCCGCAAAACCCTGTTGTTCGCCCAGCGGTCGTATTCGTAGAGCAAAAGAATGTCATCTCTCGTTACGGTGACCCCTTAACCGGAGTGAATCTTGCCTTGCGCCGGCTATTCGGCAAACCCGGGACGTGGGCACTTCCGGCGCCTTGGCGATTTGGCCATCGTCAGACGGTGCTGGCGCGGACTTCGTAGTGCATTGCAAACGGCTCGATTCTGCACAATAGCCGTCTTGCTTCAGGTTCGAAAACCGGAGTTCTGTAGTCCGGACCCGCAAACCTCTTCACTGCTTCCAGCGAATCAAACAAGTTCACCACTACGAATTCGACCTCCCGCGGTCCGTCATTGCGAAGAATGTACCCACCTCGGTAACCTTCGATCCCCCTGAGATTTGGGAGCACTTTGTCCTTCAACAGATTCTCATAAGGGTCCGCGTCTGGGACTTCGGTCCAACCTCGCCAATGACGTGCAATCAAGATTCACTCCACAATCGCGTGCTCAGTGTCGATTCAGATGCGGTCGGGTGCGATGAGCAGAAAGGGCAGGGGTCCATGCCGACAGAATACTATGCAGTGCAGCGGGAGGGAGGTATGGGCAGTCGAGCTGGGTACTTCCCGCAACGGGACCTCGCGGTCCTGTAGCTGCACTTCAACGGGCGTGATACAGCCAAGTGGACCGCCGAGCGGCGGACACGATCGCACCCGCCGCCCATCTTCTCACTCGAGAACACCCGGTTCGACGTGGAAACGAGCGATTCGGGCACGGCGGGCGAGACTATTCTGACTGTTGCTGTGACGTTAGGATAGAAGTAGTGATCCGAACGCGAAGGCAATGGTTGCAGGCCGCGACGATGTTGCCGGCATGCCTCGCCCTGCGGGCTGCGCGGAGAGAATTCTGGGACAGTAAGGACCCCTCCAGTTGGAGCAACGACGAGAAGCAGCTTCTGCTCGGCCAATCCCCATGGGCGCAGGAAGGTCTGGTGCGCATGGAGGATGGACAAGACCGGCGCACAACCCCAGGTTACGGGAACAACGGGAGGTTGGGTGGCGACATGCCGGACATCAGACCGGGGGTCCCGCCCGGGGGCGTGCGGAGCGTACCGATCGGCGAGGCGCCGCCGAAGCCTCCGAACCCCGATCCGGGCCATCCGGTGCAGTTCCGCGTGCTGGCGCGATGGGAGACCGCGAAGCCAGTGCGTCTGGCAGGCGGGCCGGAGCTGCCGGAATTGAGCGGGCAGTTTTACGTGATCCGGCTGCGCGGTCTGCCGTTGATGCCACCCCCGAAGACCAGGCCGGAAGAGGGTGCGCCGAATCCGAACGAGGTCATGCTGCAGGCGATTCAGCAGGGCAGCCGGCTGGAGCGTAAGAACAAGCCCGGCATTCCGTGTGCCCACCTGTTCACGGGGTCGGGAGATGCGGCTACCGAGGTGCTCCTCTTTTTCCCGCGCGGAGCGGACCCGATCCAAGTGGCGGATAAGTTAGTGACACTTGACTGCTGGTTTGCCCTGTTTCATCTGTCGGTCAAATTCCCACTGAAGGACATGATGTACAAGGGCGAGTTGGCACTCTGAGCGAGACGGCCATTTGAGATCTCCACGTTTTCGCCGGAATCGCCACGGAGCGGCACCCAGTTCAGCGGTTCGGGTAAAAAAACCGGCCAAATCTGCTTGAGCGAAAAGCCTAGCGTAAGTGACTTAGAGTCAAGCAGTTTGGCCGGTTTTTTTATGTTTCTCGTCAACTTGACCACTAGAAACTAAGCTTCGTGGCGCAAGCACTCGTGCGTGCCGCGTCCCCACTCATGGGGAGGCTTGGCGCCCATCCCCCCGTACCTGCACCGCAAGCCCTGTCATCGTGGGACAGACGATCGTCTGTCACCGTCTCCCCATCGCCCTCTCATTCGCGAACCGAAACCGCGCCGCCATAGCCTGTATAATAAGATACCTTGCCCGGCGTCTTTCTCAGTTACAGCCACCAGGACAAACCCTTCGCCCGCGAACTCCACCGCCGCCTCACCCGCGACGGAGTCACATGCTTCTTCGACGAAGAGTCCATCGAGTGGGGCACCAACTTCGTAGTCACTCTCGAGAAGGCCATCGACTCCTGCGACTTCTTCGTCCCCATCCTTTCCCCGATTTCGTCCGCTCCAAGTGGGCACAACTGGAGCGCACCTCCGCCCTCACCGACGACCCCGAAAGCAATAATCTCATCACCGTGCTCTCCCGCGCCGGGGAGATCGAAGTCGATGGCCGCCTCCCCCAATCCGCCCAACTGGAAACCATCTTCGCCGCCCTGGCGCGCCGCCCCGCCATTCTCATGGTGTTCGACAACTTCTCCGAAACCGGATCGCTCTCCGGTTGGCTCCCACCCTCCGGCGACATCCACGTCCTGGTCACCACGCGCCGCCGCGATCTCACCCGCTACCCACACCTCACGCTGCCCTTCCTGACACCCGAAGAGGGCCAGCGCCTCCTCAATCGCTTCGATAACGAAGCCCGCGCGCTCGTGGAAGATGTGGGCGGCCTGCCGCTGGCTCTGGAGTTCCTTCGCGCCTACCTGGACATCAGCCCCGGCCTCAGCTCCACCGCCCTGCGCCATGAGATGCAGAAGATTGGCGCCATACCGTTACTGGAACGCTTCGCCGCCGAGTACCGAGACGACCTCCCCACGCATCACGAGCGCAACATCACCGCCACCTTCCAGTTGAGTTGGAACCTGTCCGGCGAGGACGCCCGCGACGTGCTGCGGGTGATGTCGCAGCTTGCCTCTGCCCCCGTCCCGCAGCGCCTCCTGCGCGCCACTCTGGACTGGCCGGAAACGCCCGCGTTGGACGACCGTTTGGCCACCGCTCTCAAGGATCTCTGGCGGCTGTCGCTGGTGGAACTCGACGACCGCCAGCAGCCATCGGGACACCGACTGATCCTGGGTTTCGTGCACCATCTCCCGAAGGGCGATGCGCGATGGACCGAAACCGTAGCCGCGATCGAAAAGGAGATGGACCGCGCCTTCGACGTCCAGGACACGGCATCCTACCAGGAGTTGGACGGCGTGGTCGCGCACGCCGAAGCGATTCTGACGCGGCCGGATCTGCCGGCTCAACGCGGCATCGAAATCGCCGATGACTTGGGCAAGCATCACAGGACTCTGGGCCGCTTCCAGTTGGCGAAGCCGTTCTATCGGGACGCGCTGGACCGCGCCGAGCGGACCCATCCGAAGGGCCATCCCAAGATCGCGACGCGGCAATCCAACCTCGCCATGGGGCTGAGAGATCTGGGGGAGTTGGCCGAAGCACGGGATCTGCTGCGGAAGGCGCTTGAGTCGGACGAACAGACCTTTCAAACGGGCCATCCCACTATCGCCACTCGGCAATCCAACCTCGCCCTGGTGCTGAAGGATCTAGGAGAGTTGGCCGAAGCGCGGGACCTGCTGCGTAAGGTTCTGGCGTCGGACGAGCAAACCTATCCGGCTGGCCATCCCGACTTCGCCATCGATCAATCCAACCTCGCCGTGGCGCTTCAGGATCTGGGGGAGTTCCCCGAAGCGCGCGACCTGCTGCGGAAGGCGCTGGCGTCGGCTGAACAGAGCTATCCGGGGGGCCATCCCTACATCGCCATCGGTCAATCCAACCTCGCCGCGGTGCTGAAGGATCTGGGGGAGTTCGCCGAAGCGCGGGACCTGCTGCGGAAGGCGCTGGCGTCGGACGAACAGAGCTTTCCGGCGGGCCACCCCAGAATCGCCATTCTGCAATCCAACCTCGCCATGGTGCTGAAAGATCTGGGAGAGTTCTCCGAAGCGCGAGACCTCGCCCAGAAGGCCTACAACTCCTCCCTCGCCCAACTCGGCCCAGACCATCATTACACGCGAGCCTTCAAACGCCAGCTCGACTCCCTTTCCGACCCCGCCATCCGAAAATGAAATTTAGTTCGTTTCGTCATTTTGCCTTCACTCACCCACCCACAGTGGGGCGGACCCCGTGGTCCGCGGCCAGCCCCCCGGCTGGCCCCCCCTCAGAATTTCCGGAACGATTCCACCGCTTTCTATCCAGCAACTTCTTCTCTTTCAACAAACCGCCCCTCGTTTTTCCGGAACGATGCTTCCGGAATTCGCCACCGCGCCACAACCCAACCCAACCAAACCTCGCACGCTATCATAAAGTAAGAAAGCACCATGCCCCACCCATCCGACCCTGACCTGGGCATCAATAGCTGGCTCGAAGACGAGCTCTACGCCCAATACCTCCGCGACCGCACCACCGTCGACGAATCCTGGAAGCACCTCTTCGAAGACTCCAACGGCGGCACTCCGGCCCCCGCGCCAGCGAGCGCAGCGAGCCCTTCCCCGGCCCCCAACCCCCAGCCCCCAACCCCCGCTCGCGAAGCGAGCCCCGCCCTCCAACTGCTCAAAGGCGCCCCCGCCCGCATCGCCGAGAACATGTCCGCCTCCCTCTCCATCCCCCTCGCCACCTCCCAGCGCACCATCGCCGTCAAGGTCATGGACGAGAACCGGCGCATCATCAACCAGCACCGCACCCTCCTCGGCCACAGCAAGGTCTCCTACACCCACCTCATTGGTTGGGCCGTAATCAAGGCCCTCGAAGAAATCCCCGCCATCAATCACGCCTACGCCGAAAAAGACGGCCAGCCCTATCGCGTGATCCCCCCCCAAATCAACCTCGGCATCGCCATCGACGTCGCCGGTAAAGAAGGCTCCCGCAGCCTCATGGTCCCCAACATCCGCAACGCCGGCTCTCTCAATTTCCAGGAGTACGTCAACGCCTTCGACGACCTCGTGGCCCGCGCCCGCGCCTCCAGACTCACCCCCGCCGATTTCCAGGGCACCACCATCTCGCTCACCAACCCCGGTACCGTCGGCACCATGTCCTCCAACCCGCGCCTCATGCCCGGACAGGGTGCTATCATCGCCGTCGGCGCCATCGACTACCCCGCCGAATACCAGGGAGCCGCCGACGGAACCCGCGCCGTCCTCGGCATCTCCAAGGTGATGACCCTCACCTGCACCTACGACCACCGCATCATCCAGGGCGCCGAATCGGGCGCGTTCCTCGGCAAAGTGCAGTCGCTGCTCGATGGCACAGACGGCTTCTATGAAGAGGTCTTCAGCCACCTCCGCATGCCGCACATGCCCGTGCGCTGGGAGAAGGACCGGGGCGCCCTCGGAGCCCCGCGCCACGCCGAAGCCTCCAAGGAAGCCGGCATCATCCAGATGATCAACGCCTACCGCGTGCGCGGCCACCTCATCGCCGATCTCGACCCCCTCGGCAACGAGCCCAGCTACCATCCCGAGCTCGACCCCGAAACGTATGCCCTCACCATCTGGGACCTCGACCGCGAATTCCTCACCGGCAGCCTGGGCGAGGCCATCGGCGAAGGCAGCCCCAAGCCCGTCGCCACCCTGCGTGAAATCCTGGAGACGCTGCGCGACACCTACTGCGGCAAAATCGGCTGCGAGTACATGAACATCCAGGTGCCCGAGCAGAAGCGCTGGCTGCAACACCGCATGGAGCCCGGCAAGAATCACTGGCCGCTGGACCGCGAGACGCGCCTGCGCATCCTCCGCAACCTCCTGGCCGCCGAGGAGTTCGAACACTTCCTGCATTCCCGCTTCGTGGGCCAGAAGCGCTTCGCCCTGGAAGGCGCCGAAACCGCGCTGGCCGTCATGGAAGAGATCCTGGAGCGCGCCGCCGCCGGCAACGTCGCCGAGATCGTGATCGGCATGGCCCACCGCGGCCGCCTCAACTTCCTCGCCAACACGGTCGGCAAAGACGTCAAACAGATCTTCTCCGAATTCGAAGGCGAACTCGATCCCTCGAGCACCCAGGGTTCGGGCGACGTGAAGTACCACCTCGGCGCCACCGGCGTCCGCAAGACCGAAAACGGCCGCGAGATCGTGGTCTCGGTCTCGCCCAACCCCAGCCACCTGGAGGCCGTCGATCCCGTGGTCGAAGGCATCGTGCGCCCCAAGCAGGACCGCCTCGGCGACACCCAACGCGAGCGCGTCATCCCCGTGCTGATCCATGGCGACGCCGCCTTCGCCGGCCAGGGCGTGGTAGCCGAGACGCTGAACCTTTCACAGCTCGATGGCTACTCCACCGGCGGCACCATCCACCTCATCATTAACAACCAGATCGGTTTCACCACCAATCCCGATGAAGCCCGCTCCACTCCCTACTCCACCGATGTCGCCCGCGGCGTGCAGGCGCCCATCTTTCACGTGAACGGCGACAGTCCCCAGGCTGCCATCCGTGTGGTGCAGATCGCTTTCGATTACCGCCAGCAGTTCAAGAAGGACGTGGTGATCGACATGTTCTGCTATCGCCGCCACGGCCACAACGAAGGCGACGACCCCAGCTACACGCAGCCCATCCTGTACCGCAAGATCAAGGAGCGTCCCTCCGTCGGGACGCTCTACTCCGAACGCCTGGTGCGCGAGGGCGTCCTGACCGCGGAGGAAGCGCAGGCCATGCGCAAGGCTGTTTCGCAGCGTCTCTCCGATGCCTACGACGCCGTGCAGAAACAGTCCGAGCGCTACCAGGTCCAGGAACTGAGCGCCGTCTCCACCGAGGAGATCGGAGCCTTCTGCCCGCGGACGGCCGTGAACCAGGCGGTGCTGGAGCGCATCATCCGCGCCATGACCAGCTTCCCCGCGAACTTCCACCTCCATCCCAAGCTGCGCGGGTTCGTCGATCGCCGCAGCGCCGTGATCGCCAATGGCGGCAGCATCGACTGGGCCTTCGGCGAGGCGCTGGCGTTCGGTACGCTGGCGCTGGAGGGAACCGCCGTGCGGCTCAGCGGCCAGGATTCCGGACGCGGCACCTTCAGCCAGCGCCACTTGGCCTTCTACGATTTCGAGACGGCCCGGCGCTACGTCCCCCTGCAGCACATCTCGCCCGACCAGGCGCGCTTCGAGGTCTTCGACAGCATGCTCAGCGAGTATGCCGTGCTGGGCTTCGAGTTCGGCTACAGCGTGGCCGACCCGCTGAGCCTGGTGATTTGGGAAGCGCAGTTCGGCGACTTCGCCAACGGCGCGCAAATCATGCTCGACCAGTTCATCTCCAGCGCCGAATCCAAATGGGGCCAGCCCAGCGGCCTGGTGATGCTCTTGCCGCACGGCTTTGAGGGACAAGGCCCCGAGCATTCCAGCGCGCGCGTCGAACGCTATCTCACGCTGTGCGCCGAGAACAACATGCTGGTGGTCAACTGCACCACCCCCGCGCAATATTTCCACGTGCTTCGCCGCCAGATGTACGGCGGCTCCGACCGCCGCGGCATGCGCAAGCCGCTCATCGTCTTCACTCCCAAGAGCCTGGTGCGCCATCCGCGCGCCGTTTCCACCCTGCACGATTTCTCGACCGGGGGTTTCGCGGAAATCATCTCAGAAGCCGACGGCGCCGATCCCGCCAGCGTCACCCGCGTGGTCTTCTGCTCCGGCAAGATCTACTACGACCTGTTGGCGGCCAAAGAGGACCGCAAAGCCGATCATGTAGCCTTAGTGCGCGTCGAGCAACTCTATCCCTTCGAGGCCGGTCAGACCACCGACATCCTGGCGCGCTATGCCCCTACAACCGAGGTGGTCTGGGCGCAGGAAGAACCGCGCAACATGGGCCCGTGGCGCTTCCTGCGCGAGCAGATCCAGCCGCTGCTGGATGCCACGCGCCGCGAATTGCGCTACGTGGGCCGCCCCGAGAGCGCCAGCCCCGCGACGGGCTCGGGCAAGCTCCACCAGCAGGAGCAGGCCGAAATCGTCAATGACGCCCTGACCCCCGGCGCCATCTCCGAAACCCGCCGCGTCCGCGTAATCGCCCGCCGCAAGTAGGTGGGACAGACGATCGCCTTTTGTCGTCTGTCAGCCGGCCTTAGCCGGACCAATGTGGAAAGCGATCCCCTCCGGTTTCGCCGCACAACAGTACATCCGCTAATACTGGAGGGCAGTTGTAGCGGGAATGCCGGGGCAAGGGCGGTGGCGTAACCAGCGGGTTGGCGCGACCTGCCTGGGTATAGTCAAAGGGCTGGAAGCCGATCATGCGGGGCGCCGGCGAGTTGCCCTGTAAGTGGAAATCGAATGCCGCCGATCCGGCGCAGGGTTTGGCGCCGGGGCACACGAACAGTGGGTCCACGGTGGCGGTCGAGCCGATCTCTTCGGCGGGCGCGGGCGCTGCCTGCCATTGTGCCAGGTTATAGAGCTCCCACCACTTCAGGCTCCCCGCCGTTTTCGAGATCACTTCCTGCACTTTCATCATCCGCTCCATTTCCGCGGATTGAAATCGGTCCCTCGGGTATCACCCTTTCAGGATTTTCGTCCACTTCGAGCGGACATTTCCTATGAAAAAGGCACCACCTTAGCAGCAGCTTGACGCTCAGGAGGCATTTCGCCTATGATGAACGGCCATGGGCGATGATCGGCGCCAGAACACGGGAACAATCCTTCACTTATCGGATGGAAGCGTTTCCGGTGAACATTCGGATCCGCCCACTCACCCCTTCCTGGTAGCTCCTCAAACCGCCGACGAGAAGAACACGCTTCGGCCCGGCTTGTTTCCGATTGCGTGCTGGAAACTGGACGATATCCGCTTCGATTTCGACTCCTCGTTTATTAAGCCGGATGCCGAATCTGACGTGAAGAAGCTCGGCGAGCTGATCAAAGCGCACCCGAAGGCGCCGGTCTCGATATTCGGACACGCCGACCCGGTCGGCAAGGAGCCGTACAACAAGAAGCTGAGCGGCCGCAGGGCCAAGACGATTTATGGTCTGCTGACGCGCGATCTGGCCATGTGGGAAGGCCTGTATTTGAGTCCCTACCATGGGGATCAATGGGGTCCGCCGCAAGTCCTCGCGATGCTCGGCGCCCTGGGTTATACCCCCGGCGACAAGGACGGTCTGCTGCAGGGAAAGGCCAGCGACGTCCTGAAAAAGTTTCAATCGGAGCATGGCCTTACGTCGCACGGATTTATCAACGCATCCACCCGGAAGGAACTTTTCTCCGCTTACATGGACAAGCTATGCGGGCCCGGTTTCAAGCTGACGAAATCGGACTTCCTCGCGCAGGGCGCCGACGGCGACGGCCGCGGCGATTACCAGGGGTGCAGCGAGTTCAATCCTCTGCTGATCCTATCGCAGGACGAGGACCGGGAGCTCTCCAAGCCCGCCCGTCACAAGGAACGCAACGCCGTAAACGCGCCCAACCGTCGCGTGATGGTCTTCCTGTTCCGCCCCGGCGTGAAGGTGATTCCCGGCAAATGGCCCTGCCCCAAGGCGGACACAGAGGCCATCCAGGCCTGCAAGGACCGGTTCTGGTCGGACGGCAAAAAACGGCTCCAAAACACGAGCGAGCGCCGCAATTACACCAAGGATGGGGACACCTTCGGCTGCCGTTTCTATGATCGCCTCAGCAGCCATTCGCCTTGCGAACAGCTCCAGGAGTATTGGGTGGTCCGCATCCTGGTCTCCTACTCCGATCCGTTACCGAAGCGGAAACCTCTCGCCAACGAAGCCTTCATATTGATGGGTGTCGGGGAGGCGGGAGTGATCCGCGGCAGAACCGATAACGACGGAATTCTCCGCGCGGTAGTCAGGGCGGAGACTCCGTCCATGACGCTCCTCATTGCGGGCACGACAATGATCCTGAAGGGCGGCGCGCTTCTAGGCATGCCGCTCGGCGACACGCCGGCCCGTCAGCGCCTATATAATCTTGGCTATGGAGATCTGGATTTCGATTCCTGGGACGATGACGAATATAAAGCCGCGCTGAAGAAATTTCAGAAGGATCACGGCCTGACCGAATCGGGAAGCGCCGACGCCGCCACCAAAGACAAGTTGCGGGAGGTTCACGGCAGTTGACCGCGGTCGCCAGAGGCACGGCGCCAGCACATACACAAGAGGAGAAACCGCCAAACGATGGGTGTCACCGAAAAGAAGTGGGAGTACGACCGGCCATTTACGCGAATTAATTCCCCGTCCTACAACGAGTCCCGCCAACCGCCGGACGGCGTCTCTACGAACCCCGATTTGACCAACACGTTTTGGTGTGGCTGCCGAATACCGGCGGAAGGCCCGCCGGGCACCGGCCCGTTCGCTAACATCAGAAGAAAGCTGATGGCCACCGTTCCGAGCTGGGTTCCAGTCGATTATGTTGTCAGGGCGCGCGCGCCGGGAGGAGACCGTCACAATCGAGCTGAGGACCTTTATGAGGTCGAGGGCACGCTGACCAGGAGCTTTCAGACCTGGACCGACTTTCCACTCTACCAATGGCATCGTTGGTATGACTGGAATTTCCACGTCATCCCGGACAAAGGCTATCAGTATCTGGCGGGCCTAGGAAATACGCCGAGCAAGACTCGCGCCGGTTTCAGAGACACCGAGCGCCGCGTGACCGACGTAACCGCACTCGAGTGCGAGATGGACGCGGGCGCCTTGCTCCAAGGTACCAGGGGTCCCCGGGAAACGCCTCGGCTTCCGTATGGACACGGGGTCATGGGTCCGATGTTGATATTGGACTGGGCTTGGCCGATGACCGACGAGCACATCTGGGTGGCGGGCCGATGGGTCTACGATTGCGGGCATCCGGTGGACGGCCGGAACAGGACCGAACTGCACCCCTGTCTTGCGACGGCCTCGGCCCGCTGGGAAGGGGTGAAATTCGATGAAAATCCCTACTACGTGCCCGCCATTCAATTCATGTTCTTTTCATCCCGTGTCGGCGGTTATTACAATTTCTCCTCCATCAAACGCGATTACGAGTTCATTGTCGACTTGCCTAAGATCGCCAGGGACCCCCTCACGGCGCGCGTCGGCCACACCACGACCTTCCCGCTGAATACCATTACCCTCCGTGGAACCTATCTGCTCAAGAAGTTCCAGTACGACCTCTTCTCGGTGGCCGGAGCCGAGCAGGTGGTCACTCCCGTGGTCGAGCCCATTCCGATGCCCGACCCTAAGGATCCGCCACAGCAGGTAAAGGTCAAAATTCCCCTCGGTTCGGCCTCCGGCGAGCCCGAAGCCTACGGAGTCCTGATTTCCCTGGGCTGGTTCGATCCGGAAGGCGTGGAGGCCCGCAAACTGAAGAAGTGTGAAATCACCTTCCACGACGCCCACAAGGGCACGGTCGACCACAATACCTTTGCCGAACGGTGGCTGATCAAGGTAGGAGTGAACGGCCGCTGGTTTTCCCGATTTATGGAAGACGTCCACGACAACACCGTGATCAGCCTTCAGGAGAAAAATTACACCATCTACCTGGCCGAAGGCGCATCCGATGCGGAGAGCGACAAGCTCACCATTTCGGCGCATGGCGCGGCGCTGCAGCGTGTGGAAAATGTCATGCAGGTGCAGGCGGAAAGGCCGCCGGGAGTCGACCAGCCGGACCGGACCCTGCGCATAGCGTTTGCCGATGATCCGGACCATCCCAGGCCGGTCACTTACAGCGGCCACATCGACTCCGGTATTCTGGAGGTGCAAAGGGCCATCGCCCCGGCAATCTATGACCGTATGTCGGAAACACGCGGCGAGGAGAATGAATCGCTGGGCGTCATCGACCGGGGCCACAGGCAACGCGCGAGCGATTCGGAGAACCCGGTCTCCATCCGCGGGTTTAAGGGTACGAAGGAACTCGAATATACCGCGCTCTTCACCAGCGAGGTGGACCGGACCGCGGAGCTCAAAGAAGATACGGCGCGGATCGATTACCGGCTGCATGCCACCCTGGTAGTGACGCCGCAGATCCCATGACAGGGGCCAAACTGTAGCGGCATGAGGAATTGACGTGTTGGTCATCATCGCACTGACGGCAGGACAACTGGCGTGCCTGGATTTCGGTGTACCACTCGAACCCCGTTCCTTTGAAGGGCGCCTGACGGCGATTCTGTCGGACTGGGACCAGCGCCGCGACGATTTGTGGGAAATACCGGTCAGCGACAGCAAGCCCATTCTGCGGCGGTGGCTCCGCGAGGCCGGGGACGACGCCAGCCGGCTCATTCGGCTGATGAGTGCGCTGGGCTGGCTTGCCGCCAGCGAGGAACCGGATCTGATTCGCAAACGGCTGAGCCACCCCGACGAGGCGGTTCGCCTGGCTGCGATCCGAGCGCTCGGGCAGACCCAGGATCCCGACAATGCGCCGGGCGTCGAACCTTTTCTCGATTCGAAAGACGCGCGTTTCCGCGCGGCCGCCATAGCCGCTCTGGCCAAGCTTTGGCCGCGCTCGAACTATCCCCGCTTGCAGGCGGCCGCCGGCAGCGACCCGAACTTGCAGCGACTCGCCGAACAGGCGCGCCGCCACATGATGGCGATGGCTACGCTCAATCCCGCGCAAATTGCAAATGAGGCGATTGAAACCGGGGAGTATGAGGACCTGGTCCCCTGGATCTCAGAAGTACGCGAACCGCTCAAAGAAATGCTGAAGTCCGGCGAGCGATCGGCCGTGGTCCGGGGTCGCGCCGCGCGCATTCTCGGGCTGAGGCACCAGGAAGAGGTGAGCTGGACGCTCCGCACCATCCTGGGGAACGCCGATGAGCCCATGGAGCTGCGCGTGGAGGCGGCCTATGCGCTGGGACGGATCAGAATTCGCAGCTCCGTGGACGCCCTGATCGAGCTGCTGGACAGCGTCGATCCACGCATGCAGGAAGCCGCGGTTTTCGCCCTGGGTAAGATCGGTGAGCCGCGCGCGCTCCGTCCGCTTCTGGCCAAATGGAATGTGCGGGGCGGAGCGCTCCGGAACCAGATTCGCCTGGCCGCCGGCCGGCTCTGTTCATCCGATGGCCAAGAGCTGTTGACGGGTTTGCTCCGCGCCGATGCCGATCTGACCAGCGAGGGAATCTGGTTCTTGGAAGACCGTCTCGAACTTCATGAATCGTACCAGGAGCGATTCATCGAACCCTTGGCCGCCAGCCCCAGCCCCCAGGCCCGGCGCGATGCGCTTCTGCTGCGCGTATTCTTTGGACACAAGGCGGAAGCCGCCAAGGCGATCGCCCTGGCGCGAGCCGACGAGGAGAGGACCAACCGTGAAATTGCGGAGCTCGCCCTGCACTGGCTCGAATCCAGGCGCAACTAGGGCCGGTATGCCGGTTACGCACACACCCTTAGGCATCCAGTGGAAGCTGTTGTTTTGCGCTCTGTGGCTGGGGGCCGCTTACTGGAGCCAGGGCTACCGCGCCGCGAGACTCTGCTTTTCTTTCGTGGGCGGAGTCATCGCGGGCGCACACCTGCTCGCGCTGGCGGGCGTCGGAATCCAATATCTGCTGAAGCCTTCGATGATTCCTTATCTGGGGATATGGATCGGCGAGATTTCTGGCGCTGTGCTGGGCGCCGGCGCCGGCCTACTGGCTTGGAAATACTTGCCGGTCTACTGGCTGATACAGATTCTTGCGGTGGTACTCTTGGTGGTGGCGCCTCTGATCGACTGGTAAGACGGCCTGAGGCCCGGGACATTATATGCTGACCATTCGCGACCAACAGATGAGCGCCATGGCGGCGGCCACTCCAGGGCGAAAGATGATCGTGCCTTGTGAAAAGACCTGGATTGAGGTTCGCCTCATCGACGATAAGCAAAAGCCCGTGCCGGGGGAGGAGTATCATATCGTCCTGCCGGATTCCTCGATTGTGGAGGGTTCTCTGGATCGGGACGGCCGAGTGCGAATCGAGGGCATCCTAGCGGGGCAGTGTCAGATCACGTTTCCACGCCTGCACCGCAAAGAAGTGAAGGCAGTGTGAGCAACAGGAACGCCTACTCACGTGTGGTACCGCTCCATCGTCCTCGGGTTGTACCCCCAGTGAAACTCCAACTCGTAACCCATCGATTTCGCCAGGCCGTCCAGATCGGGAAACAGCGTTGCGAAAGTGATGTTCATGCGGTACAGTTCCCGCATCCCCACTTCCCGCACGGCGTTCGTCAGCACGATTTTCGCCAGAATATTCTCCTGGTCCTTGTCGCTCAGCATCTCCTCGATGGGCACATCCAGCACGCCCGGCACCGCGAAGGTCCCCGATTGCGCGATGAGCCGCCGGTTCATGGTGTGGGGCTCGCCCATCCAGATGAAGCGGTGGTTGCCCTTCAGGAAATATCGGCGGAAATTGCCTTTCGGGCGCGGGTCCATGCGGACCGGCTTGGGCGCGCGGCTGCTATCGATGCGCGCGGGGTTCATGGCCCACACCACGCCATCGGCCAGGGTCCGCTCCAGCGCGAAGAATGCCGCGACGTAGGGGGACCAGGTGAAATCGATCAGCCGCGTGGGGGCACCGTGGTGCTGCATGAGCGCCAGCCACTGGAAATCGTCATCGGGATCGGGAGGTTTGTCCAGGAACTGGTGTGCCTTGCGCTTGAAGATGCGCAGGATACGGCCTTCCTGCTCCGGCCACGCGGCAGGCGCGACGCCGAAATTCTGAAGGTAGCGGGAGAGCGAACTGTAGAGCGGCCAGCGCTCGTCGCGCTCGCCGCGAAATGCCCAATGCGAGTAGGGGGGCCTGGTGATGAGGTTGAGAAACGCCTCCCAGGTTGCCAGCCGGAAGACGCGGTAGGACCGCCGGGCCCGTTTGCGAACTGCCATCTATTAACTATCGTAGCGGTACAGTGCGCCCGATAGGGGGCCGTACGCTACGAATCGTACCGGTACAGCGCCTGTTCGATGGAGCCCCGCGGACCTCGATCCGCCTCAGGTCCGTCGTTCCTACAGCGTGCCCTTCGGCCAGCAGCAACGCGTTGTCGCAGGCTTGATAAGGGCGCCGAGCGATCGCTCAGAGCGTCTTGAGAAACGCGATGAGAGCGGCCTTGTCGTCCGCGGAGAGGTTGAGCCCGAAGGGATGCCCCGGCACCGCGCGGTGCTCGACTCCAAAACCTCTGAAGCCCGTCGGCACGTAGTCGCTCCGCAGTCGCTTTGCGTCAAACCAGTCCTCCAGCGTCGCTACCGATCCGCTATGCTCGAACGGCCCGCGATACCACACCCCGAGCAGCGAAGGAATCTTGTAGTATCCGGTGCCCCGGCGCGTGCGCATGGTTAAATCCGTATCTGTCCCCACAATCGTCGGTTCGATTTCATAGGTCCGCCGGTGCTCTTCGGGAATTTCGAACCCCCGCGCGGGCGTGAGCTTGTTGGAGTTGTAGAGGGGCGGCGTATGGCAGCGCGCACAACCTTCGCGCGCGAATACCGCCTCTCCCCTGCGCGAAGGATCGGTTATGCCATTCGGGTTCGGCGGAGGCGCGAGCGAATAGACATACTTGGCGAGCGCGAACAACTGCGGGTCTGAGTACCGCTCCAGTGCTTCCGGCGGCGGGAGATGATCGTCTTTCAAGCCTGCGACTGGCGCAACTCCGGCAACCGGCCTGTACCCGGCGTAGTCGGACAACATGTCCGCGCCCTGGTTCAACGCGGCGTACCGCATCATGTCCCCGATGTCGCGGTGCCGCATCAGGCCGGTGCGGTCGAGATATCGCCGCTCGCGGACGCCGATGAGATCGGGAATCTGCACGGGCGTGAAAAGGCTTGTGCCGTGGCGCGCCACGACGCCGAGAGGCATGGCCGCTTTGATGGCGTTGATCTCGTCGATGCTCATCTTCTGAACGCGGTCGATCGGATCGTTGTCGATCCAGGGCACGCGGAATAACGCCCGTTGAAATGCGCGCGCGATTTGCACGTCCGGTGGGAAGCCGAGCAACAGATCGGGTACCGTGCCCTGCCCGCCTTCAATGACGGAGCCATCCGGCTGGATGCGCGTGTGGCACGTCGCGCAAGACAGAAATCCAGCCATCACGACGCCCTTCTTGGGCACCACAATGCTGAGGTGTGGATACGTCCCGTCGCGCGCAACGGGCACGCCGGTGCGTTCCATGATGGTCCGCCAGACTGCCAGCATGTCCACGGGAAACAAACCGATGGGATATCGGAATACCTGCTTGCCGGCACCGATCCAATCCTGCTCCGTGTGAAGTTTTCCGGCGTCGAACACTACCTCGGGCTCGGCGAGAGCCAGCTTCTCCAGATAACCCGGCGGCTCGCGCTTGGACGAGTACACGGGGTAGGTTCTGTAGATGACGCGCTCCCTCATCCGATAGTAGTAGTCCGCGGGAATGTGCTTCACTGGCGCGTGAGCGACTGGCGGCTGGATCACGCCCGTCTCCAGCGCACGCTCATCCCAGGTCTTGGGCACGGCCTGCGCGTACGCCGGCACGAGCGAGAACAGATCCGCGGCGAACAGTGCTGCAAATACGCCCCTGGCGATTGCGTCGAACAGAACTTTACCCTGCATCTTTCCCCTCCAATCGTTCACCCGGATGCGAGCGCCGCGAGCTCGGTGATCGTTCCTGAACTCGCCGTACCTTGCGTCCATATCAGTCTCCCCCGGTCACGACCGGCTGCGGAGTGACACCAGGTTCAAGCGCCTGTTGCGCCGAATGGGATTCCCTCATGAGAAGCAGATCGCTCTGCACCGGGATGGGGCGAACGACAATGCTTGAAAACTCCTACGAATCGTAACGGTAGAGCGCCTGCTCGATGGAAACGCCGCGGACGTCGATGCGCTTCAGGTCCGTCGTACCCACGCCGTGAGCGTCGGCCAGCAGCAGGGTGTTGTCGCAGGTCTGGAAGGGCCGGGTGCCGCGGGTGGCGCGTGGATTGTAACCCATTACCGCGGTGGAAACAGCGTCCGTGCACACCGGGTTCAGGCCCGCGATCAGCACCCCGGGCTTTACGATCCGCACGCCGCGAATCCACGGTCCCTCGCCGCCGGCGATGGATTCCACGCCGTCGATGATCGCCAGGTGGATCGGCCGGGCCGCCACCACGTCGGCCACGATGTGCGGAACACGGTATCCGGGATCGTGGTTGACGCCGAAGTGCAACTCTTGCGGCGCGGATTTGGATGGCTGGCGCCTCCCCTGGTGCCCCACTGCCACCCGGCCATTGGGAGGATTCTCGTTGGGCTCATCCACCCCGGCGCTGTCGCCGTAGATGGAGGCCGGGATGATGCCGAAGCAGTTCTTCAGCGAGAGCGTGACCCCGCAGGTTTCGTGGTTCTTGAGCTTCGCCATGCTCACAAAGACATCCGTGTCTTCGTAAGAATGGTTCAGATCGTAGGCCGGGTACATGTACGGGTTGTCCGGCACCTTGAATCGCGAGTAGCGCTTCCCCTTCCCCAGTGCGTTGGTATTTTCGAACTCCACGCCGCTGGCGGCCGATTGCAGGGTGCGCACGTTCCATCCCGAATCCAGCATGGTGTCTTCGAGCGGTCCGGCGGTGGCCCAGGAACTCTCCACGAAGCGGATGCGCCTGGCCCCGGCCTTCCCCATCAGGTAGGCGGTGGCGCCTACCAGTTTGGGATGCGTGTAGTGCGTGAGCGCCGGCGCCAGGCCCTTGACGCGCTGCCCCGGACTGCCCGTCATGTTGAGCTTGACGGTCACGGTCTTGTTCCGCACCAGGCGTTCGAGGCCGCCCAGTTGGTCGAACATGGTTGCCAGTTTCGCCTGAACGTCTTCGTCGTAGGAAGCGCATTTGGCGATCGAAACGGGGGCGGTGGGTGCAGGGGCGCCCTCGGGGTCGGCGGCCTTCAGCAGGGGCGCGGCGGCCATCATCGCAAGCCATTCTCTGCGAGTCATTTGATTGCTCCGTAACAGTCAAAAAAAGAAAAACAACACAGGCAAGAATGCCCGTGTTACCACAGTCTGATGGTAGCGCAGACCGAAACCTTGTCGATGTCCACGCCTCCACCATCTTCGGTCGGGTAAATTTCGAGTTGTTTTTCGGTTCCTTCCGGCGCAGTGAGGGCTGCGTGCCGGTAGTTGCCTATGAAATGCACGGCGACGTTTTCCACCGGATAATCCGTGTAGTTCACCAGGTGCAGGACCGCCGTCTTCCCGTCTCCGGAGATCAACAGGTTCGAAAGCATGGAGGAGACGTTGAACAGCCGCACCCCCAGGTTGCGGCGCCCCACCATGGAATTCACGTCGCGCCAGATGTCGTTGAGGCGCTCTAGCTCGGCCTTCTCCAGCGTGATCTTGCCGTTGGGGGTGGGGTCCTTCCAGCCGGGCGGTCCGGTGAGCAGCGTGCCGCCGGAGCGCGCGAAGGCGCGCAGCACTTCCTTCTGCTCGGGAGTGAGGGAATCGGCATCCACGTTGACCGCCATGGTGACGCCGGTGAGCGCTTCGGACGTCAGGTGCTGCCGCGGAATGGGCCGCACGGGCGTGTGTTTCACCGCGATCATGTCCAGAATGCCGCCGGAAAGGAGGCCCCCCTTGGCCGGGTCCTGCACCACGGCCAGTTGTCCGTATTCGCGCATGGAGCGCCATTCGGGGTGCTGCTCGAAGTAGCGGAGCAGCGTGGCGATGCGCCCCCAGTCGCTTATGGCGTCGGCCTCGCGGCCGTGCAGTCGCGCGGCGAAGCCGCTGTCAAAGGCCAGCACCCAGCGGGCTCCGGAGATCGCGGCGTCGGCGATCGCCTGCAGGTATCGCGCGCCCGTCACAACGGTCTTGGCAGGCGGCTCATTGGCGATCCAAAGCGCGGCGTCGCCCCAGGCCCGCACGGCGCGGATGAACCCGGTGTTGGTGTCGATCCAAACCGAACCGGTTGGTCCGGCCTTTTTCCCGCCATCGTCGAGTGCGGAGATGCCGGGCCAGACGCCCTGGTACGTGCCAAGAATTGAAACGCCGGGGGCGCCGGAAGGGCCGGAGCCCAGCCTGATGTGGTTGCGCGCGACCAGTTCGATGACCGGCGCTCCCCCCGCCGCCTCCCGCACACCGGCCGCCACGCCCTCCGCGAAGTCGCCTTCCAGCACGATGCCGTTGACTTTTCCCGCCAGCGCCTTGCGCGTTGCAGCAATGGCATCTCCACCCGGAGAGATCACCGCCAGCGTTACCAGCCCCTGGCTTGCGGCCGCCGACACCAGGTCCGCCGGATACCCTTTCACCAGCAGGCAGTTGACGGGACTGCCCGCCAGCAGTTCGAGAGACCTGGCGTCCGCCCACGGCCAACGGACCGGTACCCAGTCGGCGGGCTGGGGTACCGAGGCGCACAACAGCGGCAGGCAACTCAGGAAGGCCATCCACCTTAAACACTGCCCCGCGGGGCGGACCGCTCGCATCCACATATACCTACTAATCTACGACAGGCGTAACTTTTATGTTCGGCCATGCGAATCCACTTCTCAAGGGCAGGGCGTTCACAGAGCCGCGACCGTAAGGGAGCGTTCACGTGGCCGGACTGTTCGGGCGGGCCCGCCGGGCCGCATGTTGGGCGGGCTGGTCGGCTGGCCTCGGGTGGCCCCGCCGGGTGGCGTGTCGTGTTGAGGCATAATTGGGAGAGCGAGTTTCCCCCATGTGCCCGCACGGCAACCTGGAAGGACTGATGGCCGGCTATCAACGGGGCGATCCCGACTCCGCCGCGGCTCTGATCGAGTACGTGAGCCCGATGCTGCACCGGTATTTCATGGTCCAGGTGGTCAGCCGCCGCTACGCCGACGATCTGCTGCAGGAGACCTGGCTGCGGATCCACGAAGGCCGGCATACCTATCGGCCCGGCGCACCGCTGCTTCCCTGGCTGTACGCCATTGCGCGGCACGTCCGCGTGGATCAGTACCGGAAGGTGCGCCGCGTAGAAACGCGGGAACAACAGGTGGAGGCCATGCCGGAAGCCTCGGCCGAATCCTTTGCCGGGCCGGGACAGGGACCGGACCTGCAGGCCATCCTGGCTACCCTGCCGGAGAGCCAGCGCGAAGTGGTCGTCATGTTGAAGGTTTCCGGCATGTCGCTGGAGGAGGTCGCGCGCGCTACTTCATCGAGTGTCGGATCGGTCAAACAGAAGGCCCATCGCGCTTATGACAAATTGCGGGAACTGCTGCAGGGGTTCAGCAAGCCGAGTGCCGGGAGGGCGACATGACTGAGAAAGAGCTGGACGCCATCCTCAAACAGGCGGCGGCCGAGCCGCATGAAGTGGACCGGGCGGTGGTCGAACGCGTATCCGGTATCGTGCTGCCCTCGCTCCAGCCTGTTCGTCCGTTGCCGCCGGTGTGGGTCATCGCTGTGGTCCTCCAATTGATCTTCGTGGCAGTGGCCATATTGGGGGCTACCCTCCGGGGCCTCAACGGCATTCGCGTGCTGAACAGCGCACAGAGTTCGCTGATCTTCTGGGTGTTGGGTTCGCTCGGGCTCATGGCAGCCTCGGCCAGCGCTGCCGGTATGGCGCCGGGAAGCAAGAGCTGGTTCGACGCGCGTATTCTGTTGGCAACCTGTACCGCAGCGTTCGTCGCCGTGTTTGCAGTAATGTTTCACGACTACCGGATGGATCGCTTCCTGACGGAAGGCATCGCCTGCCTGGGAATCGGGTTGCTCCATGCTGTCGCGGCGGGGCTTCTCCTCTGGCTCGTGTTGCGCCGGGGGATGATTCTCAATCCGATGTCCGTGGGAGTGGCCGCGGGTACCCTGGCGGGGTTGGCTGGGTTTGGAATGCTGGAATTGCACTGCCCCATTCTGAAGGCGATGCACCTGATGGTCTGGCACATCGCCGTCATTCCGTTGAGCGGGCTGGCGGGATACCTGGTGGGCCGGTTGGTCAGGACTTGGGAGTGAACCGCAGGCTGGCGGAGTTCATGCAATAACGCAGGCCCGTAGGTTGGGGCCCGTCGTCGAAGACGTGGCCGAGATGGGCGTCGCACTTGGCGCATAGCACTTCGACGCGCTGCATGAACAGGCTGTTGTCGGTCTCGGTCCGGATGTTTTCATCGGCCGCGGGTGCCCAGAAACTAGGCCATCCCGTACCGGATTCGAACTTTTCGTCGGACCGGAACAGGACGTTGCCGCAGCAGACACACTGGTAGGTTCCCGCCGCGTGGTTATTCCAGTACCGGCCGCTAAACGCACGCTCGGTGCCCTTCTTGCGGGCCACCGCGAATTCCTCCGCGGACAGTTCCTTTTGCCATTCGGCGTCGGACTTCACGATTTTGTTCACTTCGACAATCTCCCTGTGTTTCCCGTCACCCGAGAAAACCACGATTCTGACCTTGGGTCCGGCACCGCCGTTCCGGGGGTCCGGCAGGGTCCGTTCCTTGCGTTGCGAAAATGCGATCAGCCCGGCAGACGCGAACGGTATGAACATCCACACTCGCCGAGACAGCCTGTGCGATTCAATTGGTGAGAACATCGATACTTCCCTCCCGAGACCCACGAGATGGCGGGGCCGCTGGGGCCCGGTTCCGCCCGGACCAACGGGCAGATGGACGCGCTTCCCCCATCATAGCGCGGGTGTCGAGCGCCACCATCCCGAAGCCTCTGCGAACCTCTGCGATCGGTATGAATCCCCGCAGGCGAGCGTTTGGCCGATGCCCATCTCCGCGGTTGCCCATGTCCGCGGTGGGACTGCGGTCCCTTCGGTCCTTGGAAGGCCACACACACGAATGCGGCGCCATTCAGATGGCGCCGCATATCGGCATCGCAGTGCTACAGTGTGAACCGCCTTCCCGGAGTCATCGCAGGAGCTATTCACCCTTGTCGTGCTGCATCACGACCACTGCGGCGCGGGTAGGCTCGTCCCGGCCCAGTTTGGGACGTGGGAACGCGTAGGCCGGTCTGTCGGGCCCGGTCCAGAGTTCCGTCAGGGCGCAGGGGGCAGTACCGCATTCGAAGTTCAACACCGCCTTGCCGGCCGCCTCCCACGCTTTATTCGGATCGTGCGGCGCCGTTCCCACCAACAGGATCGACCGCCCCGCCTCCGCGCTCCTGATCTGGAAGAACGGAACCCCACTCTGTTGGATGTTGATTTTCACCTGATACGTTCCCGGCTGCATCACCACGCCAGCAGCGCGAAACGTGAACGGGATCTCCGCCTTCAGTATCTGTGCCGAAGCACTGCCAGCCGCGACCACTAGGGTGGCCGCCGCGATCATCATTCTCGTCGTGAAATTCGTCATTGTCGCACCCTCCGTCGGGCTCGCTTGATCACGTCCCGATTCGCATGGATAGAAAGCATCTGGCGGGCCATCGCTCTTGGATCCGTGCCGAGATGCCGCCGCGATTCGTAAATCTATGAAAATCCATGTAACCGCATTTACGTTTCGCCGTATTCAACCGCCTTTCAGCGGTTTTGTGAACCCAATGGTTCACCGGCGTGAACCACCTGGTTCACCAGCCTCCCGCGGAGCATGCTCAGCGGGGCCACCGCATAGCATTGCATGGAAGGAAGGACGCGAGGCATGAGCAAGCGCGGGAGGCTCGGGGCGGAGGGTCGCGTCTCCAGGCGTTCCGAGAAAGAGCCGGCGGCTACCCTGCCAGCCGGGCGACCACATTTGGAAAACGGAGTACTTACGGAGGACTTGGAGCGGATCGGGTTTAGGCGGCTGGAGTCAGCAGCGGCCACACACACGAATGCGGCGCCATCCAAAGCTGGGACAGGCCTCCTGGCGTGTCCAGCGGATGGCGCCGCATGTTGGCATCGCAGTTGCGAACCGCCTCTTCTGGCTCGTTCGACGCGCTGGTGCTTTCCTGGTGCTGATTCCTGGTTCTAGTCGCCCTTGTCGGGCCGCATCACGACCAACGCTGTGCGGGTTGGCTCATCTCGACCGGCTTTGGGGCGTGGGAACGTGTAGGCAGGCATTGCATTACCGGTCCAGATTCCCGCCAGCGCGCAGTGGCTATCCGCGCACTCGAAGGACAATACCGGATTGCCACTCGCCGTCCACGCCTTATCCGGGTCGCGGGAAGCCCCTGACAGCAATATGACCGATCGATGGTCGTTCGCACTCCACAGCCGGAACATCGGGCGGCCGGTCAGTTTGTCGACGTTCACGCGATACGTTCCCGCTTGCATCACCACGCCACTAGCGCGAAATGTGAAGGGGATCTCCGCCTTCAGTGTCTGTGCCGAAGCACCGCCAGCCGCGACCACCAGGGTGGCCGCCGCGATCATCACTCTCGTCGTCAAGTTCGTCATTGTCGCACCCTCTGTCGGGCTCGCTTCGTTCACGTTCCCGATTCGCATGGATAGAAAGCATCTGGCGGGCCACAGGGTCTGGAGCGGTACCCAACCGCCGCCGCGATTCGTAAATCTATGAAAATTCATGTAACCGGTATTTACGTTTCGCCGTATGCGACCGCTTTTCAGCGGTTTTGTGAACCCAACGGTTCACCGGCGTGAACCATCCGGTTCACCAGGGCTCTTGCGGGGCTTGCTACACTGCCTACCGGATATGGATGCGGAATTCATCGTCGTCAGCGGGCCGCTTCTCGGCGCGCGCTTTCCGCTCGGTACGGGCGAGGTCCACATCGGGCGCGCTCCCGCTTCGGAGATCCGTCTGACCGAGCCTGACGCTGCCTGGGACCATTGCTTAGTCCGGCCACGCGACGGCCGATACCACATTCTGGACCGGCGCACCGGCGCCGGAACCTATGTCAACGGCATGCGCATCGCGGAGCACGCGCTGGAACCGGACGACCAGGTCAGCATCGGGGAGACCGTGCTGGTCTACCGCGAGGACCCGGCCGTGATCAAAGATTCTCCGAATCACATGCTCCTGCGCGCCTGCTCGCTCCTGTTTCTGTTCCGCGCGATTGCCATGTCGCAGAGCGGCAGCCATCGCGCCACCCTGGAGGCTCAGCTCCTCCGGCTGATCGCCGATATCGTCCCCTGCGAGGGTGGCGCGGTCCTCCTCGGCCGCAATGAGGACGAGCTCCGCGCCACTGCCCGGGAACGCTGCGGCCCGGTGGACCTGGAGGACGTCGCCGCCCGTGTTTGCCGCGAGGGTGTTGTCGTAGAGCCCGCCCGACGGATGGTCGCCCTGATCCTGTATGTCCACGGCGCGATTGCCGGCGCTCTGGTAGCCTGGTTTCCCGCGCCAGAGGCCGTCAACCTGTCCGACCATCGCGACACTCTGAGCGCCATCTCCACGCTAGCCGCCGCCGCGCTCGAAACCGCCCGCGACGTGGAGCGGCTGCAGGCCGAGAACACCATGCTCATGGAGCGTCTGGGCTCGGGCGAGAGCGGCATCGTGGGCCAGAGCCCCGCCATCGGAAAGCTGTTGCAGATGATCGCGCGCGTCGCGCCCCAGGATACCTCCGTCCTGATTTTGGGCGAGAGCGGTACCGGCAAGGAATTGGTAGCGCGCGCCCTGCACCAGCAGAGCCCGCGCTCGGCGAAACCGTTCGTGGCCATCAACTGCGCGGCGCTTACGGAAACCTTGCTGGAGAGCGAGCTGTTCGGCCACGAAAAGGGCGCCTTCACCGGCGCGGTCGCGCAGAAGAGGGGCAAGCTGGAGGTGGCCGAAGGCGGCACCGTCTTCCTGGACGAAATCGGCGAGCTGGCGCCGCAGCTTCAGGCCAAACTGCTGCGTGTCCTGCAGCAGCGCGAATTCGAGCGCGTGGGCGGCACACGCACGTGGAAGCTCGACGTCCGCCTGATCGCCGCCACCAACCGCGATCTCTCCACCGAAGCCCGCCGGGGGGCTTTCCGGGAAGACCTTTACCACCGCTTGAACGTGGTCGCGTTGCGCGTCCCGCCGTTGCGCGATCGGCCGGAGGACATCCCTGCGCTGTCCCGCTACTTCCTGGAGCGAGCCGCCGCCCGCTGCCGCCGCCGGATTTCCGGTATCGCCCCCGAAGCGGAGCGCTACCTGATGACCTACTCCTGGCCGGGCAACGTCCGCGAACTGGAGAACGCCATCGAGCGCGCGGTGGTTCTGGGGCAATCCGACGTGCTGCTGCCCGAGGACCTGCCCGAGACGATCCTGGAATCGGCGCCGCTGCCCGAGGTTCCCGGGGCGCTGCAGTCCTCCGTTACCCAGACCAAGCGGCAGTCGATCATCGCCGCCTGGCAGGATAGCGGCGGCGACCATAGACTGGCCGCCGCGCGTTTGAATATTCACCCGAACTCGCTTCGGCGCCTGATCCGGAGCTTGAATCTGCGCGACGTCCTGGAATGAGTCGGAATCGCCCCGAAATAGAGAAGACATGTCCATCGTAGGCCTGATCTCCGACACCCACGGATTGATTCGGGAAGAGGCCTTGCACGCTCTCCGCGGGTCCGACCTGATCATCCATGCCGGCGATGTGGGTAAGCCCGAAATCATCGAAGCCCTGCGCGCCATTGCGCCGGTGGTGGTTGTGAAAGGGAACATCGACCGGGGGGCTTGGGCCGAAGCGTTGCCCGCAACCGCGGTGGCCGAAGCCGGGCCCGCGATCTTGTACGTGCTTCACGATGTCCACGAGCTGGACCTGGACCCGGTTGCCGCCGGGTTCCACGTGGTGGTCAGCGGGCACTCGCACCAGCCCGGCTGCACGGAGCGTTCCGGCATCCTGTATATCAATCCCGGCAGTGCCGGCCCCCGCCGCTTTCGCTTGCCCGTGACCGTCGCCCGCCTGGATTTGCGCCCCGTGCCTTGGAAAATCGATTTCATCGATCTGCTGCGCGCCCAAATCGCGATATAGTGATGCCTTACGTGGGGAGGTCCTCGACCTGCCCAAGGGTCGCGCCAAGCGCGCCGTTGCTGACCGACCATGCCGCTCCTCGAAGCCGCCGCCATCACCAAGTCCTTCGCCGGAGTCCAGGCCCTGAAGGGCGTCTCCTTCGAGCTCCGCGAAGGGGAAGTCCATGCGCTGATCGGCGAGAATGGCGCGGGAAAGTCCACCCTCATCAAAGTCATGACCGGGGCCCTGACGCCGGATTCCGGCACCCTGACGGTCTCCGGCCACGTGGTCACCCATCACAGCCCTGCCGTCGCGCGGTCGCTCGGAATTGCGGCGGTCTACCAGCAACCCGCGCTCTTCGCCCACCTGACCGTGGCCGAGAACATCGCGATTTCGCTGGAGAGCGCCGGGCTGTGGCGGAGGGTGGACTGGAAGAGTCGCGGCGCGCGGGCTCGGGAACTTCTCCAGCGCGCCGGTTCCACCATCCGTCCGGAACGCCTGGTGGCCACCCTCAGCATGCCCGAGCAGCAGATCGTGGAGATCGCCAAGGCCATCGGAGCCAACGCCCGGATCCTCATCCTGGACGAACCCACCGCTTCGCTCGAAAGCCACGAAGTGGAAAGCCTGTTCCAGGTCATCGCCACACTGCGCGGCAAAGGCGTCGGCATCATCTATATTTCCCACCGGCTGGAGGAAATCTCCGCCATCGCCGACCGCGTGACCGTCCTGCGGGATGGGCAGAGCGTTGATACCCGCAGCCGCGGCGAAGTGGATCGTGCGGAACTCATCCGCATGATGGTGGGGCGCGAAGTCTCGGCCATCTTTCCCAAACGAGAGGTGCCCATCGGCTATGTGGTTCTGGAAACCCGCGGGCTGGGGAGCTGGGCGGCCGGCGTCCGCGATGTCTCGATTCTCGTGAGAAGTGGAGAGATCCTGGGCCTCGCCGGGCTGGTGGGCTCGGGCCGCACGCAACTGGCGGAAACTCTGTTCGGACTGACGCCCGCCGACTCGGGTGAGATTCTTCTCCGCGGCGCGGCGGTGCGGATTCTCTCGCCGGCGAATGCCATCGCGCTCCGCGTCGGCTACGTTCCCGAGGACCGGCGGCAACATGGCGTGGTGCTGGAACTGGCGATCGCGCACAACACCAGCCTGGCCAGTCTACAAGCGGTCTCCCGGCGTGGCATGATCGATCCCGCCTTGGAGTGTCAACTCGCCCGCAGCTACGTAGAGAGGTTGCGGATCAAGACGACGTCCCTCTATGCGGAGACCGGTTCGCTCTCCGGGGGAAATCAACAAAAGGTGGCGTTGTCCCGGTGGCTGGCCATTCGTCCTGCCGTTCTGATTCTGGATGAGCCGACCCAGGGAGTGGACGTCGGCTCGAAAGCCGAGATCCACCGCATCATGGTCGATTTGGCGGAACAGGGCGTTGCGATTATCATGATCTCTTCGGAGCTGCCGGAGATTCTGGGAATGAGCGATCGGATCGCCGTGATGCATGCCGGCAAAGTGGCGGGCGTGCTGTCTCGCGAGGAGGCCACGCAGCAGAGGATTCTTTCACTGGCTTTGGGATCGGTGGCGGCATGACCGACGGAACACGCCAGATGCTCCATCACTACCGCCGGGAGATCTCGCTGGTCATCGCGATTCTGGCGATCGCCGCCGTTCTGGCCGTGGTCGCGCCAGGCTTTTTCACCTTCGGCAATCAGCGTGACCTGGTGATGGCCAACATGCCGGTGCTCATCGTCGCGGTGGGTATGACCCTGGTCATCCTCACCGGGCAGATCGACATTTCGGTCGGTTCCCTGTTTGCCATTTGCAGCGTGGCTGCCGGCGTCTTCGCGAAGATGGGGCTGCCGACGCCTATAGCCGGTCTGGCCGCTTGCCTGGTGGGCGCCCTCTTCGGCGCTTTGAACGGCGTTCTGGTGGCCTATGTCCGGATTCCGTCGATCGTGGTAACTCTGGCCGTGATGGTGGCGCTGCGCGACGGTCTCCGCTGGGTGACCCAGGGCGCCTGGGTGCAGGATCTGCCGCCGGCGTTCCAGTGGTTCGGAGCGTCGCAAGCCTCAAGCGAGCGGATCACTATCGGGTGCGCGATCCTGCTGCTGATTTCGGCCGCCTGGGGACTGCGGAACCTGGCCGGCGGCCGAGCCGTGTACGCCACCGGATCGAACCAGACTGCCGCACGCCTGGCGGGTATCGATCCGAGACGCGTGATCTTCTCCGTTTTTACGCTTACCGGCGTCCTCACAGGATTGTCGGCCCTGTTCAATTCCGTCCGCTTCAATCAGATTCCGAGCAATGCGGGCGTGGGGATGGAGATGCAGGTGATTGCCGCGGTCATCGTGGGGGGCACCTCGGTCTCAGGTGGCCGGGGCACGGTCGCCGGCACACTGCTGGGCGTCATTCTACTGGGCATCATCGGACCCGGTTTGACCTTTCTGGGAATCAGCGCCTACTGGGAGCTCGCCATCCAGGGCGGGGTCATTCTGGCGGCGGTGGCGATGGATGCCGCCGGCGTCCATTCGGGGAAATATGCAGGCAACCTTGCCGCTGAGCGAGCGTAGATCCTGGCGGGAGCGCTGGTTTCCCAACAGCGAGTGGGTGCTCCTGCTGGCCCTGGCGGTGGAGACGGCCGCCTTCTCCGTGCTCGGCGAGAACTTCTTCTCCTGGGGCAATTTCTTCGAAGTCATCCGGCTCAGCGTGGAGCTGGGGCTGCTGGCCCTGGCGCTGACGCCTGTCGTGATCACCGGAGGAATCGACTTGTCGGTGGGCTCCATGATGGGGCTCGCTGCCGTGGTCTTCGGCGCGGCCTGGCGCGACTGGGGATTCCCAATCGCGGCAGCCGTTTTCTTGGCGCTCCTCCTGGGCGCGGCGGGCGGAGCGCTGAACGCGGTCCTCATAACCCGCCTGAACATCCCGCCGATCATCGTTACGCTCGGGTCCTTTTCGATGTTCCGGGGGATCGCCGAAGGTCTCACCCACGGCGCCGTCAATTACAGCGGTTTCCCAAGCTCGTTTTTGGGGCTCGGCCAAGGCTATCTGTGGGGAGTGGTTCCGGTGCAGTTCCCCATTTTCGTGCTGGTGTTCATGGGGTACGCCGTTCTGCTGCACCGTTCGGCGATCGGCCGTACTCTGTACGTAATCGGCTTCAACGCCGCGGGCGCCCGCTATGCCGGTATCCGCGTGGAGCGCCGCACCGCGCTGGCCTATCTTCTCTCCGGCCTGGTCTCGAGCGTGGCCGCGATCATCTACGTGGCCCATCTGGGGCAGGCCAAGTCCAATGCGGGAACGGGCTACGAGCTCGCGGCGATCACCGCCGTGGTTCTCGGGGGAACGTCCGTATTCGGAGGCCGGGGAACGGTCTGGGGTACGCTGTTTGGTCTGTTCTCCATATCGGTCCTGCAGAATGGCCTGCGCCTGGCCGCGCTGCCCTCGGAGTTGACCGGCGTGCTCACCGGCACAGTCCTGATCCTGACCATCGCCATCAGCCGCCTTCGAACCGGCTGGCAAAATCCGCGGCCCACCGCCCATGCCACAACCACCATCGAGGAAGAACCTCCCATGAGGAACACCCAACTTACCGTGCTCTGCGCCGTAGTTCTCGCCGGCTCCCTGATCGTTGCCGGGACCAACATCTGGCTGGTCCGTTCGCTTCGTCCCGCCGGCTCGGTGACAGGGGCGCCTGCCGCCGGCGGTCAACGTCCGGTGATCGCCGTGATGCCCAAAGCCAAGGGCGACCCGTATTTCGTGAGCTGCCGCGCCGGCGCCGAAGAGGCCGCCCGCGAGACCGGCGTGGAGCTGATCTGGGACGGCCCCACGGGCCTCGACCCGGCCAAACAGAACGAAGTGGTGGAGGGCTGGATCACCCGCCACGTGGACGCCATTGCGGTCAGCGTGGAGAATCAGGCCGGCATTTCGACGGTGCTGCGCAAAGCCCGCGAACGCGGCATTCGCGTCTTGACATGGGACGCCGACGCTGCCCCGGACGCGCGCGATTTCTTCATCAACCAGGCCACCCCGGAGGGAATCGGGAACACCCTGACGGATGAAGCCGCGCGGCTGCTGGGCTCGAAGGGCGAGTTTGTGATCGTCACGGGCGCGCTGAGCGCGGCCAACCAGAACCTATGGATCGAGGCCATCAAGAAGCGGCTGGCCAAGTATCCGGAGATGAAACTGGTGACCATCCGGCCCAGCGACGACGACCGCGACAAGGCTTTTTCGGAGACGCAGACGGTGCTCAAGGTTTACCCCGCGGTTCGGCTGATCATGGCCATCTCGGCGCCGGCGCTTCCCGGCTCGGGGGAAGCCGTGAAGCAATCCGGCCGTCAGGACGTGGACGTGATCGGGCTCTCGCTTCCGAATCTGAACAAGCGTTATGTGCACGACGGCAACGTGCAGGCTGTGGTTCTGTGGAACACGCGGGACCTCGGCTACCTGACGGTGTATACGGCGGCGATGTTGGCGCGGAATCGTATTTCCTCAGGAGCCACCACTTTCCAGGCCGGCCGCCTGGGGACCATCGAGATCCGCGGCGACCAGGTAATTTTGGGCAATCCGATCATCTTCAACAAGGCGAATATCGACCAGTTCGACTTCTGAGGGTAGGGCGCAGGTCTCAGTAGTCGGCGACTTTGGAGGTTTTGACGCTTTTAGACCTGTAAACTGGCGAACGGCGATTCGACCGCGTAAAACGACCCAACCGCGCAGAATATACACACGCCTATGTCCAGCTCTTTTGGTGTATTGCTGAGAACAAACGCCCGTGAGTACTGAATCCCACTGCGGCAATCAAATTGCTTGAGAACCCGCACCGCTTTCTTGCACTCTGTAAAGTTACCGAAGCGGGGCAACCATGTCGAATTTTGGTACGACTCACATTCGGGCGGCATCGGTCAGGGAAATCCACGGATCGGTCTCGCACATCGCCGCGTTTGCCGGTGAAGTCGAACAACGAGAGGCAGCCCATCGGCAGGTTCTTACCCCCGAACGCGATTCAGCACATATCGCACCTGAAACTCCTGGTGGTCGCGTGCGTCCGGCGAGAGGTGCTTTGATCGGTATTCTCTTAAGGCGCCGGTTTATGGGCCGTGATCCTCGGGCTGTTCTTTCTTCTCAAGCGCTAACTCATTAATTCTCCCCATTTCCGTGGAGCGGGCCTCCTGGCCTGCCATGCCTGCATGCTTCGAGGCATGTTCCTGGTTGAGCTTTCCGCGCCAACGGCCCCTCTCAATCCGCAACTTTCCAGTTGCATTTCCCCTCCCGTTCGTTTAACATGCAACTAGAAGGTTGCATAATGATTCCCTCCGAACTATCCAAAATCGAAAAACAAATTCTGCTTCGCGCACCCCGCGAGCGCGTCTGGCGCGCCATCACGAATATCGGGGAATTCTCGAAATGGTTCGGCGTCGACACCGCCGGTGTCTTCGAGCCCGGCGCGCGTCTGCAGATGACCTCCACCCACGAAGGTCACAAGGGCATCGAATTCTTCGTGATTATCGAGCAGATGGAGCCCATGCGCCTGTTCTCCTGGCGTTGGCACCCCGGAGCCCCACAACCGGGCGTCGACTACTCCACCGAACCCACCACCCTGGTGCAGTTTCAACTGGAGGACGCGGAGCATGGTACCTTGCTCACGGTGATCGAGAGCGGGTTCGACCGGCTGTCGCTCGGCCGTCGCGCCAAAGTCTTCGCGGAAAACGAGGCAGGCTGGGAATTCGAGCTGAAGTCGCTCGATCGGTATGTCGGCCCATCGGCTTAGCTCCGAGTTGAGAAACTCGGCCCCAGTGTTTGCGGCTCTGGGGGATCGGACCCGTTTGCGGCTGGTGGCTCGCCTGGGTGCCGGCGAGCCCCTGTCCATCACGCAACTGGCATCCGGGTCGCACGTCACGCGGCAGGCCATTACCAAGCACCTGCACGTCCTGGCCGGTGCCGGCCTCGTGCGGGGATTCCGCCACGGCCGCGAGCAGCTTTGGGAATTAACCCCTCAACAGTTGCTGGCCGCCCGCCGGTGCCTGGACCTGATCTCCCATCAGTGGGACGATGCCCTTGCCCGCCTGAAGGCCGCAGTGGAGTGACACGGGCATCCTTGCCTGTGTGGTTCTTCCCGGCCCATGCCCCGGCTACAGATTTCCGGCAACCTGCATTGAACCCCTCACCCTGTCCGCCTTATACTGAACCACGTGGGTTCCTGCCGAAAACTCGCTTTCCCTGGATTGGCGGCTTTAGTGTGCCTGCCGGGAATGCTGCATGCACGGACGCCCCGGGATGCCTTCCCGGATCGCGCCGGCCGGATCTACTCCATCCACATTCCTGCCCCCGGACCGCAGTCGACGTTCGAGTGGTCTGTTACCTATTCATCTACTGACGTGGGTCTCCTTCATGCCGTGCCGGCCAGCGTGTTCCCTGTAAGCACCCGTCTGGGCGATTGGGAAGTGACGGTCGCCGTGGACCTCGCTCGATGCGAGATTTACTGCGCCTATCGACGAATCCCGGACGCGCTGGGTCGAACACGCCTGACAGGTCTCTTACTGCCGCCCATCACGGCAATTCGGTTCTACACGGACTCCGCATCGAATCCCACCACCTTGATCGTGGATCCGGCCGGGCTCCGCTACCCGGCCGCGACGAGTACGGTTCCCGTATCCCAGGAAAAGCTCTACATACCCGGAAGAAGGGCGTTCGCGATCGTTCTCGTTGCGGAGGGCGATGATCGCGCCCCCGCCTCACTTCGGGCGCATTCCTTCTCTTCCACCAACAACCCGGAAACCACTGCACGCCCAGCTCTACCCCTGCGTATTTAGAGAATCCCTCTCCAACCAAAGTGAACGCCGGCGGACCCAGGTAGGCGCCGCAGCACGTTTGATGGCTGCCGCTTGGACGCGCCGGAGGCTGTGACTCAGTTAGCTGCCCAAGAGGGAGGGGCCATGAATATACAGATGACCGGTCGAGATCGCGTGCTGTGCCTGCATGCCGCGGCAAGGCGACTGCGTATTCCAGAACGTACGCTGCGCTATCAAGCCAGTCGAGGGCGGGTTCAAGGCGCATTCAAGCAAGGCAAGCTGTGGAAGTTTTCACTCTGCGCCCTCGAAAGCGCACAGCGTAGGCAACGCCCTATGCGGGAAACAACGGAGGTGAATCATGTCGCATAGAAACCGAAACCGGCTCGCTTGGGGAATCGCGCTGTTGTCCGTGTGCCTGGTGACGCCCGGTAGAACGCCCGCCGCGGTCATCGCCACCAATCTGCGGAAGGCCGCTCCGGACTTCACCCTGAAGGACTCCAAGGGCGCCTCTTTCCGATTGTCCAAATACCGAGGCAAGGTGGTTCTGCTCAATTTCTGGGCCACCACTTGCGGCGGGTGCAAAGTGGAGATCCCCTGGTTCATGGAGTTCCAGAATCGCTACAAGCGCGGCGGCCTCGCCGTCATCGGCGTTTCGCTGGACGAGGACGGCTGGAAATCGGTGAGACCATACCTGAAAGAGAAAGCCATGAATTACCGTGTCGCGGTTGGCGACGATGATCTGGCCAGTCGATATGGGGTTGATGCTCTGCCGATGACCTTGCTGATCGACCGTGATGGCAAGATCGCCGCCTCGTACCCCGGCATGGTGGACAAGGCTGGCTGCGAGAGAGAGATCCACAAGCTGCTCAAGCCTTGAGGGACGACAGGCACATCCGGCCGGTGTGAACCCAGCAGGATGGATCCGCCTCGTGCGCATCCATCCGCAGCGACCGCACTTCGCGGAACGATCCGAATTTGGAGCTATAAGCCTGCAATAGCGCATTGGCCGCCACGGCATCGCGAACACTGGTGCAGGAGAAGATCACAATCGGATGCGCCAGAAACGCCGCTGCGAACGTCGTCCCCTGGCGCGTGACGCGGATCGTTGCCCCCTTTCCCAAATGAGGATTGGGTAACCCGATGGTCAGTGGCATCACCAGCTTCCCGTTCTCATTCAGCCGGTCCAGCCAAAGGCGCTGGGGATGTGTGACGCCCGCATTTACCAGGATCGCGTCGCAAGGACCGGGGTCGTAGCCGCCGCCATCGCCAACCACTACCTCCACATTCTCCGTTCCCGACAGATTCCGCCGGGCTTGTTCTCCCAGCTTCTCGTCGACCTCCGCCATCACCACCCGACCGGTGGAGCCAACCGCGTAAGCCATTATCGCGGTGTAGTAGCCGGCCCCGCCCCCGAGATGAAACACGCGGTGCCCTTCCGCCAGGTCCAACGCATCGATCCAGGGAATCACCGTGGAGGGGTGGCCGTTGTAAAGGTTGCGGCTCTCGTCCAGAGCCACCGCCGCGTCGGCGTACAGGTGGATCGGATCGGCATCGGGTGTCTGGCGCGACGCTCCCGGGCCTGCGCCCACCACGGTCCAAGGGCCCGGCCCCACGAAGTGCTCTCTCGGAACCGTACCCAGGGCCGCCTTTAACCGCCCGGATCGCACATGAGCGTGTTCTGCGATCTGCCGCGCGTAGCGGCCTCGAATGTCATCCAGCGTCATGCTCTCTCCTTATACCAGCCTTGTCAGTGTATGCGGAGTCTTCGCTCAGGCGACCCACTTTGAGGTAAGCGAGGCGGGCGTGAGATCAGTGCGGATTGGGATCGCTCAGGATCATTGTAAACGTTGGCGAAGGCCAGCGGCGCAGGCTAGTCGCCCTGACAGCGTGCCGCGAAGCACCGTGGTCGAAGTGGGAGCGGAACTCCCGTCCAGCTTTGAGCAGAGAGGCTATGGTGAAGAGAGCGGCCAGTCTGACGGCTGCCGACTTCCAGCGCATGGTAAAGCCGGCTGTTTGTCGAGGCCGACCTCAACCGCGAGAATTGAATCGTGAGGGACACAGGACGCCGCCGGGCCTTCTTCCTCGAAACGGAACCCCGCCATATCGCCTCTACCCGATCGAGGCCGCGGCCCAAGCCATAGCCAGGTCGAAACAACCAGCACTCTCCAGCCGGATAGAGTAATATAGGTGCCTTAAGGAGAAGCACCCAATGAATATACGCTCAGTCACGGGCCCCTATGTCAGACGCGCGACAGTCTCTGCCATTGGTTTGGCGGTTGTCCTTGCGATGGGATTAAGCCGGTGGGGCGCCAATGCCGTTCAGGCCGCTCCACAGGCCCGCAGCGGCGCGGGCGCCGCCCCAAGCTGCAGCATCTCGTACAACCTGCCAGGCGATGTCGGGCCCAACCCGACGCAGGCGACTCTCGATGCTTATTCCTGGCAGATGTTTCTGGCGCTAAACTCACCGAAGGTCGGCAGCAGCGTCAGCACCAAAGGGGATAACCCTACACTTTGGGGCGGTTCGTCGTCTTCACCGATCACCCCGACTAGTCCCGGCTGGTCCTCGACCGACGATCTCCTGCAGCAGGTGACTCAGATCTCGACGCCGGCATACGGCAGCCATTACTATCCAACTGAGTGTCAGGCAGTAAAGAACTATAAGAACTCACTGCTGTCCAAAACAGCCACAAAAATAGCGGCCCGTGTTGAGAACGGGGGCTTTGCTTCGCGGGAAGGAGGATTTTGAGGTTGAGGTCTATCCCTGTATGTTAGCCGCCTCCTGTCCAAAAGCGTGACCGTTCGAGTAGGACGGGGTTGGTGCTGCAAACAGTGT